>NZ_JBXWMQ010000007.1:0-138415 GCF_059609905.1 Ruegeria sp. YTSA226 | reverse complement strand
ATACCCCTGAAACTCACGGGTATGAATCACGCAGGCGGGATGACGGCAACCAAATTAATAGGTCCAGAACCTAAGCCGTGGCTAACTGTCCACGCAGCCAAGCTTTGAACAGGTCGACATCGATATGCGAAACGTTCAAATGCCGGGCCGCTGCCTCGAAGCTGCATAACCAACTATGGGTATTGGGTTTGATCTAATCTAGCGACAAATAGTTTTTGTGGTAGATAGCCTGTTTTATCATTTTCACTTGCAGCTCAGGTCGCGATACAAGTTTTTGAATTGTCTCAAATCCGAACAGGAAATCTGGACTTGATCAAACCAGACGTCTCATCGACGAAAGTCAGGATTGCCACATTCGTGGCCAATCCAGCGCTTGACTTCGACTTCGTGGCAAACGCGGCCGGTCTTGGCGTTATTGCAGGTTCCAACGTCGTTCATCAGACAAAGGGGTCGGTGGCACCTTGTTCTCGGGAATCGCTTATCGACCGCTCACCTAGCGGATCTGTTTGTTTGGATTTTTCGTACACTCGGAAGGAATAGAAGATGAAAGTAGGGTTCATTGGACTTGGTAATGTCGGCGGAAAGCTTTCAGGCAGCCTGTTGCGGAACGGAATCGACCTGACGGTTCTTGATCTAAACCGCGACCTGATGGAAGCGGCGGCGGACAAGGGTGCCAAGTTGGCGGAAAATGCCGCAGCATTGATGCGTGATTGCGATGTCGTCATCACCTGCCTACCCTCGCCTGCCGCATCGGACGCTGTCTTGCAGGAGATGCTGCCAGAGGTGAAAGAAGGCAAGATCTGGCTGGAGATGTCTACCACTGACCAAGCCGAAGCCGAACGCCTTGGCGGTATCGTCATCGCCGCCGGTGGTGCCGCAGTCGATTGCCCGGTATCTGGCGGTTGCCACCGCGCCGACACTGGTAATATCTCGATATTTGCGGGCTGTGACCGCTCAACGTTCGAGCGAGTTCTGCCGTTGCTGAAGACAATGGGACGGCGTATCCTGCATACCGGTGAGCTTGGCAGCGCCTCGATGCTCAAGGTACTTACCAATTATCTGGCCACCGTCCATCTGGTCGCCAATGCCGAAGCGTTGGTGACGGCGAAGGCTGCAGGTATGGACCTGAACACAGCCTACGAGGCGATCAAAATTTCGTCCGGTAACAGCTTTTCCCATGTTACCGAAAGCCAGGTAATCCTGAACGGTTCGCGCGATATCTCATTCACCATGGATCTGGTGAAAAAAGATGTGGGCCTGTTCCAGAGTATTGCCGAACGAAACAATGTGCCGCTGGAAGTCTCACCCTTGATTTGCCAGATTTTTGACGACGGCATTGCACGCTATGGCGATCGCGAGCTATCGCCCAACATTATCCGCCGGTTAGAGGACGCCACCGGTCTTTCCATCCTTGCCCCCGGCTTCCCTGCGGAAATGGCGGATGACGAACCAGAAGAGCCTGGATACGAGGTGATCCCGCAGGGTTCGTCGCGCGTCTCTGCCGGCAGCTAGAGCCCGTTTCAGCAGCCACGAGCAAGTTGAGGGCAGGTATCATACCTGCCCCGACGGCCAATGCTCAGAGGCTCAGAGGCTCAATGCCCTTTGAACGGCGTCGCACCAGCTTACTCGGCCTCGAATTGCGGGACGGTATGATGCAATGCGCAAAACAAAAAATCCGAGGATGAGGCGGATATACGATAGGGACGAAGGTCCGACAGGGCCGTATTGACACTGGGTGAGGGCGTCGGATGTGGACTGCCGACCGCCCAAAAACTCATTTCCTAACACGCCCTCTCTGTGATCCCGACACGCGCCTCTGTTCTTACCCGTCGAGCATAGCGAGAACAGCGTCACGATCGGACAGAACCAGCAACAAAGCGATATCATCCGGTTGTAGCTTTTCAAGTATCATTGATGCGGCTTGTGTGGGCGAAGCGGCTCTGAGTATTTGTTCTGCACCATACCCATGTTCCAACGCTGTCTTTTCGATCAGATCAGAAATTTCCCCCGAATCGCGGCCTCTTAGATATCCTTCCAGCTCGGTTGCGACGACCACGTTAGGTTGGAAATTCAGCGCTGTCGCGGTTACGTCCCGGATATCCTGATCCGATCTGTCCCCCGCATGGCTGAGCATGATGAAACGCCGTTTTGCTGGCAAGCTCGACAGCGCATCGCAAACGGCGGAAATCGAATGCGGGTTATGTGCAAAATCCACAAAGACCCGTGCCCCGTTGTATCGGAACTCGTTGCAACGGCCTGGATTATCCTTGGCGTCTGGTTTGAACCCGGCCAATCCATCCCGAGCCGCCTGAACGGGCAAGTCCAGCGCCAAAGCCAGGCACAAGGCCGCTAGCGCGTTCAGGATATTGTATTTCGCAGCGCCGCCCATGGTCAGGGGAACATCGGAAACTGCAATCACCACCTGTTCCGCCGCACCGTCGAAAAACACGATATCACCCTGCCGCACATAGGCGCAGCACCTGTCTGCATCGCGCGCCTGGCGGATCAGGTCGTTCTGCGCGTCCAGCGAAAACCACCAGATATTCGCCGAGGTATTCTTCGCCTCGGCACGGACAAAGTCATCATCGGCATTCAGGACCAGCACGCCCCCTTCGGCCAATGTTCGATGTACGGCGAATTTGGCCTGGGCCAGTTCCGGCACCGTGTTGACCCCATATTGGCCCAGATGGTCGTTCGCCACATTGGTGACAGCCGCCGCCGTGGCGGCGCGGGTCGGCAGACCCCGGCGCAGGATGCCCCCACGGGCAACTTCAAGGCAGGCAACCTCCAGCCTTTTATCGCGCAGCAACATCCGCCCGCCGCCGGGGCCCGAGTAATCGCCACGGTCCAGTATATCATCGCCCACGCGGACAAACTCGGTCGAGGTTAGCCCGGCGACCTTGCCCGAAGCGCGCGCGATAGCCTCAAGCAGCCGGGTCGTAGTGGTCTTGCCGTTGGTTCCAGTGATGAACGCGACCGGGATATCATGCAGCGCAGACCAGTCCACCTCACCCGGGGTGGGCAGCCCATCAACAGGCCAAGTCTGACTGCCTGTACCATGCCCGATCGACACCTCGTCATCATCGCAAAGGATATCCACGCCATGCGCCTCAGCCGCGGCAATCAAGGCGATCAGTGCGGGATTGGCTTCCATTTCCATGACGCCTTTGACATCCGCAACCATCTGATCGAAATCTCCGGGCTCGGATGCCAGCAGTTCTGCAGCACAGAAATGCCAGGCGGTTTGCGCTGCGAATATCCCGGAATAGAGCTGATCCATCGGTGCCGAGATCGCCAGATTGACGCCGCCCGTAAAGGTACGGTGGATCAGACCCTGCCCCTGCCAGCCCAGTGCGTCCAGAACCCGGCGCGCATGCTTCTCCCACAAGTCGGTGATCTGCGTCGCGTCGATATCAGTGAAGAAAACATCCATCACAGCGCCGGGTCGGTTCCATAGCAGGCCCGGCCCGGTCAGACGCCGGGCGTCATCCACCTGAATATGGTCAACGGTCGCGCTTTCTATTGTCAGCGCGGTCTCAAGCTCTTCGATCCGGTCCATTCCGGTGCCTCCGCTCAATCCGCGTCTTCGCTGATTTCACGGGCCAGACGCACGCCACGCTCATCCCGGATCAGGTTCTGGTCGCCTTCGAACATATCTTCGAACGAGGTTTCGGCGGGGGCTGCCACAGGTGCGACCTCGGGTTCTTCGCCATCAGAATTGAAATAGATGATCTGTTTCCAGCAGCGCGTTGTGTCATCACCAAAGATCACCAACAGATCGCCCTGTCCGGCCTGCACCAACGCGGCACTGACCGCTTCAACCTCGTCGGGGATGACCGTGATGGCTGCGGCATCCACGCCGTTGTCGATCAGGGCTTGACGCATCATCTGCGGCACCTCGTCATGCCCGCGTCCGCGACGGCGGTCATCTGCCTTGCAGATGAAATGATCAAAATGTCCGGCCAGGGCGGCGGCCCCATCGACAATATCTTCGTCGCGCCGGTCGCCAGGCATCGCTACCACGCACAGCCTGCGGCCCTTGATCTCTAACTGATCGGCCAGCGCCGCCATCGCTTTCAGCGCGGCGGGGTTATGGCCATAATCGAGGATCACCTTGAAGGGATGTTCGTCATAGACATTCATCCGTCCAGGTGCCTGAAAATAGCTGGTGTCGAAGGTGCGCAGCCCATGACGGATATTATCTAGGTCCACGCCGAAACTATAGGCCATCGCGGCGGCGAACATCGCATTCTGGACGTTGAAAATTGCCTTGCCTTCCAACGTCGCCGGGATCAGATGCGACCACAGAACCGGGATATGAAGCCCGTTGTCATAGATGGTCAGCATGTCACCATTCATGCCTTTTTCAAGCACGATAGCCTTGCCGCCGGCCTTGATATGTTCCTTGACCAGACTGTGCGCTGGATTGGTCGTGACATAGAAAATCTGATCCGCTTGAGCGTAGTCGGCCATTTTCAGACAGTTGATGTCATCGGCATTCAGCACTGCAGTATCCACAGCGCTTTCAACCACCACGCGCTTGACAACGGCCAGCTCCTCGACCGTGTTTATGCCGCCGAGACCCAGATGATCGGCCGAGACATTCAGACACGCCGCCACGTTCGACCGCTGATAGCCCAGACCGGACCGCACAAGCCCGCCGCGTGCGGTTTCCATCACCGCAAAATCGACCGCCGGATCACGCAGGACGATCTGTGCGGATTTCGGTCCCGTCATATCGCCCTTGACGCTTAGTTTACCGTCCACATAGACGCCATCGGTCGAGGTCATGCCAACGGTCTTGCTGCTGGTTTTCATAATATGCCCCAGCATCCGCGAGGTCGTCGTCTTGCCGTTGGTTCCTGTGATCGCCGCAATCGGGATGCGGGTTTCCTCATTGGCTGGGAACAACATGTCGATCACTCTGCCCGCCACGTCGCGGGGCTGACCTTCGGACGGCGCCACGTGCATCCGAAAGCCCGGGGCGGCGTTCACCTCGACGATAGCTCCGCCAATATCCTTGTAGGATTTGGTGATGTCGTCGATCAGAAAATCCACACCTCCCACATCCAATCCAACCGCCATTATGGCGCGTTCGGCCATGTCACGATTGTCAGGATGCACCACATCCGTCAGATCAATCGCTGTACCCCCCGTCGACAGATTTGCCGTTGAACGGAGATAGAAGATCTCGCCTTCCGACAGCACGGTTTCTTCGGTCACGCCCGCATTCTCCATCAGGCGTTTGGCCTGATTGTCGATTTCCAGCATGGTCAGCACTTTCTCGTGTCCGATGCCACGGCGCGGATCCTGGTTCACGATGTCAACCAGTTCGGCAATCGTGTGTGTGCCGTCACCAACGACATGTCCGGGGACACGCTTGGCCACCGCAACCAGTTTGTTGTTCACAACCAGCATTCGGTGGTCAAAACCGGTGATGAAGCTTTCCACCAGAATGGCCCTGCTGCGAGAATGTTCCTTGGCTTCGGCAAAACCGGCCTCGACCTCGGACTCTGAATTCAGATTGATCGAAACACCACGCCCATGATTGGCGTCAAGCGGCTTGACGACGACAGGAAATCCAATACGCCCCGCTGCTTTTGCCGCCTCGCGCGCCGAATAGACCATGCGCTGCTGTGGTACCGGCAGGCCCAGATCGTTCAGCAGATTGTGGGTATCTTCCTTGTCGCAGGAAATCTCGACCGAGATATGTTTGGTCTCAGAAGTGATGGTAGCCTGGATGCGTTTCTGATACTTCCCGTGTCCGAACTGCACCAGCGAGCCAGAGTTCAGCCTGATCCACGGAATGTCCCGCTCTTGTGCCGCCTTGACCAACGAGCCGGTCGAGGGGCCAAATTCTTTGCGCTGCGCCCGCAGCACAAAGCTGCGTAACTCATCATCCCAGTTGAAATCCGGATCGAAGTCGTAATCCACCTGGTCCTTGAGGGAGTGTGGCAACAGATGCATTAGCAGACGCATCGCCAGCTTGCCCGCATCCAGTCCGACATCGCGCTGGCGGTATTCATAGACCATGTTGTACTGGCCGGGTTCGCCAGTGCCGCGCGTTCGGCCAAAAGTCACATCCGTACCAGCTACGTTCTGCACCTCGATAGCGCAATGTTCCAGCACATGACCCAGCCATGTGCCCTCATCTTCGCGCAGGCGGCGGATGAACCCGCCGGGTTCGCGATAGGAACAGCCATGTTCTGCCAAACCGGGAAGTGCCGCGACCAGAGCGTCGATAAATTCCGAACCAATTTTTGCCGAAGGCCATTCTTCCAGAATACCCACATCGATAACGTGGCGAATAACCGGAAAACTTGCCCAAACATTCGGGCCGACAAAGACGTTGGTCGAAATTACTTTCATGAGGCACCCTGTTGGTTAGTTTTTATTTTCCCCCGCCGGCGCCCTCGTCCCCGGACAGGTCCGGCAATGTACAGAACGCCATATGCTCATCCGGCGGAAACGCCTGGCGAGCCGTCAGATCATAACGGCACCCTTCGCCCAGAACGTCAAGCCGAAGTCCCAGAAGGCTCAACGCCTCTCCGCGGCGGGCATCCCACATCGATGAATGCGTCAGATGGCTGGCATCCACCACAGTGACCGTTCCGCTGCCCACTACCTCAAGGACGTTATCGGGCCCAATGAAGGCCGCCGTGTCTTCGTCAACGCCCAACCCGATCAGGAAAGGGTTGAAAGATGAGGCGGTTAACAGGCGCCCCAGGCGGTTACGCTGCGTGAAATGCTGGTCAATGATGACTGCATTGGTCAAACCCATGCCCGGGGCCAGAGTGATATTGCCTTCGGCTGGGGCGGAATTGCTGCTGCCGCCTGCAACCATATGCTCGGACATGACCGACGCCCCGGCTGAGGTTCCCGCAATCGGTATCCCCGCCGCATTCCGGCGCCGGATTTTCTGAGCAACAAGCGTGCCACCCAGAATCGCCGACAAGCGCAGCTGGTTCCCGCCGGTCATGAATATCCCGGTGGCGCGGTCCAACATCTCGGCATAGTCGGGATTGTCGCAATCGGCGCGGCGCGAGATGGGCAGGAACTCAACCTGACCGGCTCCAAGCTCAGAGAAAATGCGGTTATAATCCGGCCCTGTTTCTTCCAGCATCGAGGCTGTCGGGATCACGACAATATCGGCATCGCCGCCGCCGGACAGCTCCACGAATTTGCGGTGAATCTGCATTTCCTTGACGCGGTCTTCGCCACCGCCGATCGGGATGATGAACCCGCGCGGGGTCTCTGCATCAATGGGTGCAGGGCACATATCTTAACTACCTTCCGGAGCTATAGCGGGCAGCCACCGGGGACCGCGCGGACGTTCAAATCTGTTCATACATGCCGCGCCGGGCTATCTGGCCATCGCGGACATGCCATTCCCCCCGTGCCATCACATGCCGCACAGCGGTGTTTTCGTCAAGAACCACCAGATCGGCGTCCATACCCACTTTCAAACGGCCCTTTCGATGTAGCCTGAGCAGATCGGCGACATTAGAGGTCATCGGAGCAAGTGCATCAGACAGAGGCATTCCTTTATCGGTCAAGTCGCGCAGTGTTTCGGGCAGAGTGTCCGACAATCCCACACCGAACCGTGTCAGATTGCCTTCACGGTCAAAGGCCGGCAAGCAGCCACCGCCGTCAGAGCTGATGGTGAAACGGTCCGCACGACCACCCAGATCGCGAAATTGGATATAGGCCTCGGCGGCTGATATGCCCGGCTCGATATGCTCGCAAGGGAATGCGGTCGCGTCGATGTAACATCCGTGCCGCGCCAACGCGACAGCCTGTTCAAAGAGGGGTTTGTTGCGATTGACATGAGTTGGATTGAAGACGCGTGCGGGGATTTCGCAGGTCTCGATTGCCTGTTCCAACATCGAAAGGCCCCTGTCGCCGTCGCCCATATGGCAATGCACGATCCCTGCCTTGCCGGTCATCAGGCCCGCGACATGCGCCTCACTTGCGATCCGCAGAAACTCGTCCATTGTCGGTTGGCTTGACCGGTGATCACTGATCGCCAGTTCGCCGACGCCGATAACCGGATCAAGGAATACTATATCACCCCGGGCGGAACCGGTCAGGGTGGTCAGAGGGACGTGATAGCCACCAGTGTGACACCAAGCCGAAAGCCCCTCCTCCCGCAGCCCATAGGCCTGCTGCACCAACGTCTGCGTGTTGCGGGTCAGATCGTCCGTACCCAATACCCCGACAACCGAGGTGACCCCGGCACGGGTGAACGAGGACAGGACCATCGGCGGCACCCGGCTGGCTGGCCCGGTTTCACCGCCACCACCCGTGATATGCGCATGTCCGTCGATCAAACCCGGAACAACCGATGCACCTTCGACGTCAACGACTTCAGCCTGAAGCGGATCCGGCAGTTCGGGTTGAGTGCTACCGAGGTAAATAATGCGTTCACCCGCGGTGAGAATATGGCCTAAACCAACAGGCTCAGGCGTATAGAGCCGCGCATTCTTGATCAGTTTCAACACGTTTCATACCCGTCAGTAAGAGCAAAGACATCCTTTCTTGCACTGAAAGTCAGCAGAAGAACCATCCCTTAATTCGGAGAAAGCGTAAATGTCGGGCGCAGGCCTTAAAGGCAAAATCTTAGGAGCGCTGAGGTAAAGTCGGGCATTTGCGCAATTCGCCGCGCCCGTCGCTTTCGGATCGGAACAACTGTAAGAAGCGAATGTAGCGGACGCCGTGAAACCTTTGTTGACAGCCGCCTCACTGAGAAAAGGCCCGCCGGAATGGTGGGCCTTTCTATTTTCACGTTCAGCTCTTTTTGCCGACATTTTCTTCGAATGAGACTTCAAAAGCCGCCTGCTTTTCAGGACTGGCTTCGGTCTGATACTTGGCTTTCCATTCGCTCATGGACATCCCGTAAAAGATCTGGCGGGCTTCGTCCTTGTCCATCTCAATGCCATGTTCATTGGCCGCTTCCTGATACCAGCGCGACAGGCAGTTGCGGCAAAATCCGGCCAGGTTCATCATGTCGATGTTCTGAACATCGGTCCGGTCTTCAATCAGGTGCTGCTGCAACCTGCGGAATGCGGCGGCCTGAAGTTCGGTTTCGGTTTTCTGGTCCATGTTCTCGCTCCGGATGCTTGCCCAATATGTTCAAGTTGACCTAACAACCCAAGCGGGCCGTTTCAATCATCAGCAACACCTGAGTGCGCTAGGCCAGTTTCAACGCCAGCCAGGGCACGATGGAAAAGATAAGCACCAGAATTTTGTAATTGGCCAGATACCTGAAATACGCACGTTTTACATCCGCGCGGTCCATTTGGAACATCCGACTATGGATGCCAGCCGCCCAATCCTGCATCAGCACGACCATCAGGGTCGAAAACAGCAACACAGCAAGGTTGATCACCGCCATCCAGCCGAAAACAGATGTCAAAAGCTCTTGCGTCATGATCGCCTCCTTTCGCCTGATATATGGGGTTTCGGGCTCGGTCGCTCAATGGTGCGCAGGCTCTCAGCCACCAAAAGTCACAATTCGCTTTGCGAAAGGGCGTCTTCCAGGACAATTCCCAGACGTTCGGCCCATGCGCGCTGCCCCGCGTGGTCGGCGATCAGGTCATTGCGCAGTTCGATTAACGCATTAGGGCGGCCAAAGGCAGTGCAATGCTTGTCGATCGCATCGCCCGGCAGAACGCCAGTATACGGTTCATTGACGCCAACACATAGGTCCTTTTCAGCCTGCAACCGGTGGATCAGTGGGCGCGAAAAACGCTCATCCGGAGTGTGCAGCACACCGACATGCCAGGGACGCGGTTCGCGTCCACGCAACTGCCGGGTGAAGGAATGCATCGACACGATCACCGCATGGGGCAGTGCGGCCAGCTCAACCAATGCCCTATGGTAAGGGCGGTAACACATGTTCAGACGCCGCTCGCGCTCATCCGCATCGGCGTGACGGTTGCCGGGAATGATTGACCCATCATACAATTTCATCACAAGAGTCGGGTCGTCCTCGCCTCGGTTCGGATCGATCACAAGGCGCGAGAAATTCGCCGCGATCACAGGGGCGTTCAGAATTTCACCCAGATGTTTCGATACTTCATAGGCGCCCACGTCATAGGCGATGTGGCGCTCCATATCCTCACGCGGCAAGCCAAGATCCCCACCATTGATTCCCGGTGGAACAGTATTGGTCGCGTGGTCACATGTGATCAGCCAGCGGGAAGGGCGATCCGCGCCATGGATAAAAAACGGAGAATACGTCATAAGCCTGTCATGTTGTTTCCGGCAGGTTTAGGACAGTTGCTTCGGAAAGGGAATTGCGCAATAAGCGGGCAGAGTCGATGTTTGCGGTAACATTCGCGCAAATTCAGGACATGATTTGAGGAGAACAAGGTCAATGCGACGCCTGAGAAATGTGAAAATCGTGGCGACGCTGGGGCCGGCGTCCAATGACTATGACACCATTCGCGCATTGCACGAAGCTGGAGCCGACGTATTTCGCCTGAACATGAGCCATGGCAGCCATGACGAAATCCGCGAGCGGCACCGGATCATCCGTCAGGTCGAAAAGGATCTGGACAGCCCTATCGCCATTCTTGCAGATCTGCAGGGGCCAAAGCTGCGTGTCGGCGTATTTGCCAATGATGCGGAAGAGCTGATCGAGGGTGCCGTGTTTCGGTTGGATCTGGATCCGGCCCCGGGCGACGCAGGCCGCGTATGCCTGCCCCATCCCGAGATTTTTGCTGCGCTGGAACCCGGTGCGCGCCTCTTGGTCAATGATGGCAAAATTCGCCTGATCGTACAGGATTGCGGCCAGGATCATGCTAATTGTACCGTCGAGGTCGGCGGGACAATTTCGAACCGAAAAGGCGTGAACGTGCCGGATGTCGTGCTGCCCTTGGCCGCTTTGTCCGCCAAGGATCGTGGTGATCTGGAATTCGTCTGCCAGCTGGGTGTGGATTGGTTGGCGCTGAGTTTCGTTCAGCGGGCCAAGGATGTTTTTGAGGCTCGGGCACTGGCCGATGGGCGCGCCTCGATCCTGTCCAAGATTGAAAAGCCTGCTGCGGTTGAAGCGTTTGACGACATCCTCGATGCCTCTGACGGCATTATGGTTGCGCGCGGAGATCTGGGCGTGGAGCTACCGGTTTCCGCGGTGCCCCCGATCCAGAAACGTCTGGTCCGCCGGTGCCGTAGCGCCGCCAAGCCGGTGATTGTGGCCACACAGATGCTGGAAAGCATGATCGAAAGCCCGATGCCCACACGCGCCGAGGTTTCAGATGTGGCAACCGCAATCTACGAAGGCACGGATGCCATCATGCTGAGTGCGGAATCTGCCGCTGGCTCATATCCGATCGAGGCCGTGCAGACCATGAACAAGGTCGCCATCGAGGTCGAAGCCGACCCCACTTATGATCAGATTATCGCAGCATCGCGCACGGCGAAGGGGACTACCGTGGCCGACGGCATCGTCGCCGCCGCTCGCGAAATTGCCGAGAAAACGGATATCAAGGCCATCTGTTGTTTCACTCAAAGCGGCACAACTGCGCTGTTGACCGCGCGCGAACGCCCCGGAGTTCCGATCATTGCAATGACCCCGGCAAAGGGAACGGCCCGTCGGTTATGCCTGAGCTGGGGCTGCCATTGCGTAATGACGCCCGAGCTTGAGCGTTTCAAAGGGGCGGTCGTCAGCGCCGCCCGTGCTGCTCGTTCTGGTGGATTTGCAACTGACACGGATCAGATCGTTGTCACCGCTGGTGTTCCGTTCAACGTGCCCGGCACGACCAATATCCTGCGGATCGCGCCTTGCGACGAAAGGCTGATCTATAACACGGATCCTGGCTGATCAGGCGGGTATGACATTCTGCCCGACCGGTTCCTTGACGATTTCCATCACGGTAAAGGAACTGGTCTGGTGAATGCCCGGAAGCTTATTTATCTTTTCCCCCAGGGTCTGGCGGAAATGGGCGATGTCGCGTGTGCGAACGGTTAACAGATAGTCAAACGACCCCGCCACCATCAGGCAGCTTTCGATTTCGGTGACATCGCGCACGGCATCGTTGAATTTATCCAATGAGTTCTCAGACGTTGCAGCCAGGGAAACCTGCACAACCGTCATATGCCCGAGACCCAACCGCTCCTTGTCCAGAACGGCGCTGTATCCGGTGATATAGCCGGTTCTTTCCAGTCGTTTTACACGCTCGGAACACGGGGTGTTGGTCAGGTTTACCCGCATGGCAAGCTCGACGATTGGCAGGCGGCCATTGGCTTCCAATTCCTGCAGGATGCGTTGATCGATCTTGTCCAATTCTCTGTCCATTAGGTAAATTCCCTGTAATTTTGGCGCATAATGGGATAATTTACTGAGAATAGACCAAAAATAATACCATTTCCTAGTGATTTTTCCTGATACTGACTTGAGGGCAGTCTACAATAAATGCTCCAAGTTCCGGCTGCCCTGCCGGGGGCACGGGCCCCGGTCAAATGAACAATAAATGGAGGAACGAGATGACAACAAAAATTGTCATAGGACTGGACGGGACAGAATCCGGAGAACGTGCCATCGCCTTCGCCAAAGATTTGGCTGAAAGAATTGGTTCATGCGAGCTTCTGGTTGCATATGTCATTGAATGGTCGCCCTACACTTTTCAGACACCTGAAGAAAACGCAAAGCGGCACATGCGGCGTGAGGAGGAGATTGAACTAGCAACGACACGGGTGGTGGCACCCGCCGTCGACGCCCTGAAGGCCGCGGGTTTCGCCGCGACCGGAGTGGTGCGCCACGGAGATGTGGCTGAAACGCTGAATGCCATCACGGTAGACAGCAAGGCCGTACAGATTGTCGTTGGACGCTCGTCCGCGGATGGCCTCAAAAAGCGTATCTTCGGCAGCTCAACGCAAAACCTTGTAATGCATGCCGATGTACCGGTCACGGTCGTGAATTGAGGGAGGCACAGGAATGAAAACACTATCTCAACTGGGATTGGCAGCCGCCACCCTGATGGCCAGCCCCGTCGCCGCGCAAGAGGCGCCCGGGTTGGACGAAAAGATCAATCAGGCTTTTGCTGATATCACTGGGCCATTCGTTAGCTTCATATTCGCACCAATTCCCGGGACAGGATTTCCCTGGATCGTGATGTGGTTGGTTATCGCGGCGTCGGTCTTTACTCTGTACTTTGCTTTTGTGCAGATGCGCTTTTTCGGCCACGCGATAAGTCTGGTCAAAGGCGACTATTCCGATCCCAACGATGCTGGTGAGGTTAGCCACTTTCAGGCATTGGCCACTGCCCTGTCGGGCACGGTCGGGCTTGGCAATATCGCAGGCGTTGCCGTTGCTGTTGGCATTGGTGGCCCCGGGGCGACCTTCTGGATGATCCTGGCTGGTCTTCTGGGCATGGCGTCAAAATTCACCGAATGTACACTTGGCGTAAAGTATCGCAACGAATACGAAGACGGCAGCGTCTCGGGCGGCCCGATGTACTATATGTCCAAGGGTTTTGACGAGCTTGGCCTGCCCGGAGGTAAGATTCTGGCGGTTGTGTTCTCGATCTTCTGTATTCTTGGAGCGCTGGGCGGGGGCAACATGTTCCAGGCCAATCAGGCGCATCAGCAGATTGCAGGCATCGTCGGGAATTACCCGGGTTGGATCACCGGTGTGGTCTTTGCGGTTGTCGTGTTCATGGTGATCGTCGGTGGACTTAAATCCATCGCGCGAGTGACTGAAAAAGTTGTGCCCTTTATGGGCGTGATGTATGTCGCGGCGGCTCTGGTCATCATCGTCATGAATGCGGATATGATCGGTTGGGCCTTTGGTCAGATCTTTGCCGGTGCGTTTACCGGTCTTGGTGTGGCCGGCGGAATGGTCGGTGCTCTGATCCAGGGCTTCAAACGGGCCGCGTTCTCGAACGAGGCCGGCGTTGGGTCTGCTGCGATTGCCCACTCGGCGGTGCGCACAAAGGAGCCGATCACAGAAGGCTTTGTTTCGCTGCTTGAGCCGTTCATCGATACGGTCGTGATCTGTACCATGACCGCGCTGGTGATCATCATCACACAGCAGCTGATCATCGACCCCGAGACCGGCAACTATATGTTGAACGAAGCAGGAAGCGCTATTGCGACCGTTGACGGCAACTCGGGCGTCAGCCTGACCTCTGCCGCCTTTGGCAGCGCGTTCAGCTGGTTCCCCTATGTTCTGGCGATTGCGGTGATCCTGTTTGCTTTCTCGACTATGATCAGCTGGTCCTACTATGGCCTCAAGGCCTGGACCTATCTGTTCGGTGAGGGGCACACCAAAGAGCTGGTGTTCAAGATCATCTTCTGCGTCTTCGTGGTGATCGGTGCTGCGGCCAACCTCGGCCCGGTTATCGACTTCTCGGATGCGGCGATCTTTGCGATGGCGGTTGTGAACGTCTTTGCGCTCTACTTCCTGATGAAGATCGTTCGTCAGGAACTGGCATCGTATAGTGAAAGACTGAAAAGCGGTGAGATCCGCAAATACGGTCACTAAATAGACCACCGGGGCGGCCTGCGTCGCCCCGGTGCCTGACTGGGCTGCTAAAATTGCAGATTCCATCCAAAACCCCCTTGCCAGTATGGTCGAACTTGCGTAAACGGCGCTTCTGATCGCGTGACCGGCCGAGATGGCATGCCGAGTCGCGTTTCGAACCGAACCCCGAAAGGAGACGGAAATGCCTAAGATGAAGACAAAGTCGAGCGCCAAAAAGCGCTTTAAGGTGACTGCGACCGGTAAGGTCCTTGCTGGCCAGGCCGGCAAACGTCACGGCATGATCAAGCGGACCAAAAAATTCATCCGCGATGCCCGTGGCAACACCACCCTGTCCGCCCCCGACGCCAAAATCGTCAAGGGCTATATGCCCTACGATCGATAAGAGGAGATTAAGACATGTCCCGCGTTAAAGGTGGAACCGTAACTCACGCCCGTCACAAGAAGGTTATCAAGGCCGCCAAAGGTTACTATGGCCGCCGCAAAAGCACCTTCAAGGTTGCCCGTCAGGCCGTAGACAAGGCCAACCAATATGCAACCCGTGACCGTAAGAACCGCAAGCGTAACTTCCGCGCGCTGTGGATCCAGCGGATCAACGCTGCTGTACGTTCGCATGACGAAGCCCTGACATATTCCCGCTTCATCAACGGCCTGAACCTGGCCGGTATTGAAGTGGACCGTAAAGTTCTGGCCGATCTGGCCGTGCACGAACCGGAAGCGTTCGGCGCGATCGTCGCCCAGGCTCAGGCTGCTCTGACCGCCTGATCCTCTGTAAAGAGACAGTGAATAAAGGGCCGTTCCGTTTGGGGCGGCCTTTTTTGTTACTGGTAACTGGTAGGGTCCGCTTTGAACCAAGAAGGCCGGATGCTGTGCAATGTCTGTCTGCCCGATTACTGAGAACGGTCAAACGATCTTGGGTTTATTTGCGATTTGGCTCACATAGGACATAAAACCAAAAAACATCTTGGCAGATACTCTGCGTTTCGCTTCTGATTTCAAAGCCTCTGCAGTTTCGGAAAATAACAGACCCTCTTCCACCATGCGGTCCGCTCCGCGTTCAATTACGGTGAGAAAATAGGTCGCTTCCCCTTCTGCCACATATCCATGACCTTTCCGGGCCCCAAGTTGAAATCCGGCATCGACCAGGATGCCTGAAATCTGACGCATTATCCAAAGATTAGTGACATTTTGATTGATCATGAATTTGATGAGTTGATCGAGCGGATCAAAGTCCGCGATCTGCGCAGTTGCGGTACTGTAGTCGCCATCACAAATTGCCACCACACCTCCGGGCTTCAAAAGGCGGAAGGCCTCTTGGACAACGTCTTCAGGTCCAGGGACGTGGCACAACAACGTGTGCATTAACACAAGGTCAAAGGTCTCGCTTTCAAAACCTGTGTTTTTGGCATCCCCGATATCGAAGCTAAGTCGATCATCATCCCCAAAGCTCTTCTGGGCCCGTGCGACCATGACGGGCGAGGGTTCAATTCCATGAGCCGTTGCGGCTCCTGCAAGCTCCAACAAATCTCGGGTAACGTGTCCTGTTCCTGAACCAAGCTCCAGCGCCCGTGCACCTTTGGGGAGCCTCAGGTTTTCCATGTAGGCTTTGCGAATTGCAATCTGCGCAGGCTCTAAACAGCGCACTTCCATTGCTGTTGCGATCCGCTCTTGAAGGGCGGTATCTTGCGCGCCGAGGTCAGAGTATGGATCGGCCATAAGTTAACTCATTTGAAATGGACCACAGGAGGACATGATAGACCAACATTTTCATCGGCACCAATAGCCGCCATTGAGGCCCATTGGTCGTGTGACGGGGCATCTCCGGCCCTCTGCCCCCTAGCTACACCAGCAACACGTAGGGGCTTCGCCATCATCATGTGTGAAGTTGGCTCCTGAAAACCGCAACTCAGCGCGTAATATGCCGCCTGGTTTCGGCCATACCAATACCCTTTGTCAGGCTGAGTATGCCTATTCTCAAAGCGGCCTGTCAGGATGCAGGATCACCAACTATCGTGTTCAGTGCGCGCTCAGAGATTTTGGTGCCGCACCTTCTTTGCGCCGTTCATCCCGACCAAGATCTGCACGCGGCACCAAATGTTGTCAAATTCGTTGCGACCACCCCATGCCACACAAACGCCCAGCATGGGATTTCTTTAGAGTGCTGCCTTGCGGCTTTCGTCCAGATAAATCTCGCGCAGACGTTTGGCTATGGGTCCCGGCGTGCCGTCGCCCAGCGCTGTGCCGTCAATTTCAACCACAGGCATGACAAAAGCACTGGCAGAGGTGGTGAACGCCTCATCAGCCTCCTTGGCCTCGTCGATAGTGAACAGGCGTTCTTCGACAACCATCTGCGCTTCGGCTGCCATTCGCAGAACGGCCTTGCGGGTGATGCCGTGCAGGATGTCGCTCGACAAGGGCCGGGTGACAATCTTGTTGCCTTTGACAAAATACGCGTTGTTGCTGGTGCCCTCGGTCACATAGCCGCCTTCGACCATCCAGGCATCATCACAGCCCGCGGCCTTGGCCATCATCTTGCCCAGCGAGGGATAGAGCAGCTGTGTCGTCTTGATGTCGCGCCGGCCCCAACGGATATCCTCGATCGAGATGACCTTGGCACCTTTCCGGGCAGCAGGGCTGTCTGCCAGACCCGGCTTGTTTTGGGTGAACAAAACCAGTGTGGGTTTGGTATCAGCCGCAGGAAATGCAAAATCCCGGTCGCCGTCGCTGCCGCGCGTGACCTGAAGATAGACCAGCCCCTCTTCAATGCCGTTCAACTCAACCAGCTTGCGGTGGATCTCCAGCAGCTCGTCCTTCGCGCAGGGTTCAGCCATCTGTAATTCGTCCAGCGAGCGCTTGAGGCGGACCGCGTGGCCTTCGAAGTCGATCAGCTTGCCGTCCAGAACGCTGGTCACCTCATACACGGCATCGGCCATCAGGAAGCCACGATCAAAGATCGACACTGTGGCTTCGGTTTCGGGCAGGTAGTCGCCATTCACATAAACGGTGCGGGTCATGTCAATCTCCTTAGCCCCAGAGCGCCGCCAATGGCGGGTACACTCCGGCATCATCAAAAGTCAGCGGGTTGTCGCGGTCTTCGGCCAACAGAAGTGGTCCGTCAAGGTCCGTTACCATCGCACCCTGCGCCAGCAATGTCGCAGGGGCCATCGCCAAAGAGCTGCCGACCATACAGCCGACCATGATGTCATAGCCTTCAGCAATCGCCGCTTTGCGCAGCTCCAGCGCTTCGGTCAGACCTCCGGTCTTGTCGAGCTTGATGTTGATCACATCATATTTGCCCTTCAGTTTGGGCAGGCTGGCACGATCATGGCAGGATTCGTCGGCGCATACGGGAACCGGGCGCTCCATCCCGATCAGCGCGTCATCGTCACCGGCGGGCAGAGGTTGCTCGACCAAGGCCACACCCAGGCGCACAAGATGTGGCGCAAGATCGGTGTAAACGGCGGCGGACCAACCTTCATTTGCGTCCACGATGATTGTCGCATCCGGTGCGCCTGCGCGAACGGCTTCAAGTCGGGGCATGTCATCCGGCGTGCCCAGTTTGATCTTTAAAAGCGGGCGATGTGCATTCGCAGCCGCCTGCGCCTGCATCGCCTCGGCGGTGTCCAATGACAATGTATAGGCCGTGATTTCGGGGCCCGGCTGAGGCAGCCCAGCCAGATTCCAGACGCGTTTACCGGCACGCTTGGCCTCAAGATCCCACAGCGCACAATCTACGGCATTCCGTGCAGCGCCCGCAGGCAATAGGTCTATCAGTTGCACTCGGTCGAAACTGTCGGGCAATCCGGCAATTTCAGCCTCGACCGAATCCAGTGTTTCACCATAACGCGCATAGGGCACACATTCGCCCCAGCCCTGATACTGGCCGTCAGAAATGCGTACAGTCAGAACCTTGGCCTCGGTCCGTGACCCACGTGAAATTGTAAAGACCTGAGCCAGCCTGAATACATCGCGAGAGACGTCAATTTGCATAACATACCTTTTCCTGGCTGAGCCGCCCGGATTTTCCAATTTAGATCCGGGCCGGCGGGACCAGACCGCTTTATACTGCTGCCAGCGCGTCGACCAGCTTGCCTGCACCAAAACGGAACGGGTCCGTCGCGGGCAGCCCCATGTCGGCTTCGACCTGTGCCAGATAGGCGGATGCGTCTGCTTCGCTCATATGCTGCGTGTTGACCGAAACACCGATGACCTGACACTCAGGATTGGCAACCTTGGCCAGCGCCAGCGCCGTGTCCCGCAGAGCCTGCAAAGATGGCAAACTATAGGTCGGCAGACCGCGCATATGCTCGCGGGTGGGTTCATGGGACAGGATCAACGCGTCCGGTTGACCGCCATGGATCAACGCCATTGTCACACCGGAATATGACACATGAAACAGTGACCCTTGCCCTTCGATCAAATCCCAGTGGTCGTCATCATTGTCGGGTGTCAGCCATTCGACCGATCCCGCCATGAAATCTGCGATCACCGCGTCCAGCGGTACACCGTCACCGGTGATCAGAATGCCAGTCTGGCCAGTAGCTCGGAAGGTCGACTTCATGCCACGCTTGCGCATCTCGGCATCCATAGCCATCGCGGTGTACATCTTGCCAACCGAACAATCGGTGCCCACGGCAAGACAGCGCTTACCTTTACGTTTGATGCCGTTGGCGATTGGATAGTCGACCGACGGAACCCGCACATCATGCAGCTTGCGGCCTGTTGCTTCGGCGACTGCGACTAGATCGGGTTCATCACACAAAAGGTTGTGCAGGCCCGAGGCCAGGTCGAAACCTTCCTCCAATGCCATGACCAGCACCTTTTTCCATTCCTGACTGATCACACCGCCACGATTGGCCACGCCAATGACCAAAGTCTTGGCCCCGGCCTCTTTGGCCTTAGCCAGGGACATGTCGGTCAGGCCCAGATCGGCTTTACAGCCCTCCATCCGGTATTGACCCACGGCGTTTTCCGGACGCCAGTCCTTGATTCCAACGGCAACCTTGGCCGCCAACTGGTCGGGCGCATCGCCCAAAAACAACAGATACGGTGTCTCGATCATTGCGGTGCACTCCTTTGATTCTGGCGCAGGCTATGGGACGGGCAAGGCGAGTGTTTCTCGATTTCGCCCAGCATCGCTGGATCCCGCAGGAAAATTTCGCGCAAATATCTCAGCTTGCGCAAAATTCTTTCAAGTTTTTAAAGCGATTAAACTTTAATCACCAGAGACACGGCGCATTGCGGCGAATGCTGCGACTGCATTGACGCAGATGCACAAACATGCTTGCGGAGACCTGCGCAATTTAATACCTCATAAGACAACAAAATCGCAATTTCCTTTCCTGCACGAGGTCCAGATGAGCTTTCGCATTCAACCCGCCGCCCCCGCGCGCCCCAACCGTTGTCAGTTGTTTGGCCCCGGGTCGAACACCAAGCTGTTCCCCAAGATGGCGGCCTCTGCGGCGGATGTGATCAATCTTGACCTTGAGGATTCGGTTGCACCATCTGACAAGGATACAGCACGTGCCAATGTCATCGAGGCGCTGAGCACCCTTGATTGGGGCTCCAAATACATGTCCGTACGAATCAACGGACTGGATACGCCTTACTGGTACCGCGATGTCGTAGATGTGATGGAGCAGGCCGGAGATCGACTGGACCAGATCATGATCCCCAAGGTCGGTTGTGCGGCGGATGTCTATGCGGTGGACGCGTTGGTCACCGCCATCGAACGCGCAAAAGGCCGTACCAAACCAATCAGCTTTGAGGTCATCATCGAATCCGCAGCTGGCCTCGCCCATGTCGAAGAAATCGCCGCCTCGTCCCCCCGGATGCAAGCCATGAGCCTTGGGGCCGCCGACTTTGCGGCCTCGATGGGCATGCAGACAACTGGCATCGGCGGCACGCAGGAAAATTATTACATGCTGCGCGAAGGTGAAAAACACTGGTCCGACCCGTGGCACTGGGCGCAGGCCGCCATCGTTGCCGCCTGCCGCACCCATGGCGTGCTGCCGGTGGATGGACCGTTCGGCGATTTCAGCGATGACGAAGGCTATATCGCGCAGGCCAAACGTTCTGCCACTTTGGGCATGGTCGGCAAATGGGCAATCCACCCCAAGCAGATCGCACTGGCCAACCAGGTCTTTACTCCGTCCGATGAAGCCGTGTCAGAGGCCAGCGAGATCTTGGCCGCAATGGAGAAGGCCAAGGCCAATGGCGAAGGTGCGACGGTCTACAAGGGGCGTCTGGTGGATATCGCCTCGATCAAACAGGCCGAGGTGATCGTGGCCCAGGCCGAATTGATCGCTGCCAATAGCTAAAAGTAGAAAGGCGCCTCACCGGGCGCCTTTTTCTTACCGTCCGAAGACATCATTGGGTGTCCAGGTGAACCTTTCGCCCTTTTTACCAGATTTCATCATCAGACAGGATGTTCCGAGCTTCTGGAAATAGATGATCTTGAGCGCGTACCACCCGGCTTTGGGCACATCGACTTCGGTCCGCTGATTGGCCTCGCAGCCCTGAATGCCCGAGACTTGTCCAATGTTCTGGCCTCCGACGAATGCCTCTATCCCGTCATTTGACCACGTTTCCAACTCGTAGATTCCAGCAGAGTCGAACCGCATGTACCCCGTAATTTCGGCGGCGACATTGTAAGCGCCGTCAAACGTCATGACGTCCTGACCCTTACTGGTGTCCCTGTAATCCAAGCCCCGCAACGGTTGTCCGGGCTGCGCTTTAGACAGCATGCTTTTTGCATGGCTCAGATCTCGGATCTTCTTGTGTTGATTGCCAGTGCCAAAGTAATTCACATTCAATCCCGCCTTGGGGCTAGGCTGTGGGTTGGCAGGTTGCAGTTTTAACGGAGCTGCAAAAGATGCACCCGCAATCATCACCAAAGTTGCGACCAGTGCTCCGGTCCGAACAAGTTTCATCGTCTTCTCCCTGAATACGACCGGTTGGGGTTGTCCCCATTTTTGGTCAATTCTTTGGCAAGACAGTAAAACGTGAATCCAACTCCGGCAAGTCGGTACAGAATCATCTTTCCAATGTCAGGCCCGCATATCCTTGGGCGAGCCCATGACGACATAGGACGTGATCGACGTGACATGGGGCAAAGTCCCCAGAACTTCGGTGTGAAAAGTTTTGTAAGACGACAGATCTGCACATTCCACGCGCAACAGGTATTCGATCGTGCCGGTGATGTTATGGCACTCCACCACTTCAGGCGCGCGCTGCAAAGCACGCTCGAACCCTTCCTGAGCGGCCTTTGTATGTTCGCCCAGCCCAACGCCGATATAGGCGACAAAGCCGATGCCCAGCGCAGGTGGGTTCAATACAGCACGATAGCCCGAGATCACGCCCGCGCGCTCTAATTCCTGAACACGGCGCAAACAGGCCGAGGCTGACAGCCCGACCCGATCGGCCAATTCAAGGTTGCTTATCCGCCCATCACGTGTCAGCTCACGCAATATATGGCGATTTATATCATCCAACTTGATCATTAATTGCAGAATTACCGCAATAACCAGCGCAAACGCAATTTCATTTGGGCGGATTCCATCAATTATCTGCGCTATGAACCCTGAATTGCTTTTTGCCCTCGTCACCTTTGCCTTCGTCTCGTCGATCACGCCGGGACCCAATAACCTGATGCTGATGGCCTCGGGCGCGAATTTCGGGTTTCGACGCACAATCCCACATATGTTCGGAATCGGGTTGGGCTTTACAGTCATGGTCCTTCTGGTCGGAACGGGGCTGGTGCAGGTGTTTGATGCCTATCCGATCAGCTATACCGTGTTGAAAGCGGCGTCGGTGGCCTATCTGCTGTATCTGGCATGGAAAATCGCGCATTCGGCCCCAGCCGAAGCGGGCGCACCTGCGGGGACACCGATGACGTTTTTACAGGCCGCAGCATTCCAATGGGTCAATCCAAAAGCCTGGGCCATGGCCCTGACAGCAACAACCGTATACACTCCCGATCGCTCCCTGAACGCCATCGTTGGTGTCGCGATTGTTTTCGGCGCAATCAATTTACCTTCGGTCAGCACGTGGACGGTACTCGGGCAGCAGATGGCGCGGATTCTCACGAACCCACACCGACTGATGCTGTTCAACTGGGTGATGGCGGGGCTGCTGGTCGCGTCGCTCTACCCTGTGCTTTGGCCCGTTTGAGAACGTTCGAAGGCTAGCAATGACCGGTCATCAAGGTCCTTTTGAGGGTGAATACGGGCACCCCTACCAACCCTTTAAATCTTGCTGAGTTGCATCCGGGGCAACGTCAGGCCATATAGCAGGGAACTTCCGCGTTGAGAGGCGTCATGACCCAGTATCTGGAATTCGAAAAACCTTTGGCCGAGATCGAAGGAAAGGCCGAGGAACTGCGTGCACTGGCGCGCGCCAATGAAGAGATGGATGTGGCCGCAGAGGCCGCCGCTCTGGATGCCAAGGCTGAAAAGCTGTTGGACGAACTCTATGCCGATCTGACGCCATGGAGAAAATGTCAGGTCGCTCGTCACCCTGGACGTCCCCATTGCAAAGACTACGTGGAAGATCTGTTCACCGAATTCACACCTCTGGCAGGCGATCGGAATTTTGCTGACGACCTGGCCGTGATCGGCGGTCTGGCGCGGTTCAACGATCAACCCGTTATGGTGATCGGCCACGAAAAGGGCAGCGACACCAAATCGCGCATCGAACGCAATTTCGGCATGGCTCGCCCCGAAGGGTATCGCAAGGCTGTCCGACTGATGGAAATGGCAGGACGCTTTGGACTGCCGGTTATCACCTTGATCGACACGGCTGGCGCCTATCCCGGCAAAGGCGCCGAAGAGCGCGGCCAGTCCGAGGCGATTGCCCGCTCGACCGAAATGTGCCTGAAGATCGGCGTCCCGTTGGTCTCGGTCATCATCGGCGAAGGTGGATCAGGCGGTGCGGTGGCTTTTGCAACGGCAAACCGTGTCGCGATGCTGGAGCATTCGGTCTATTCGGTCATTTCACCCGAAGGCTGCGCCTCGATCCTTTGGAAAGATTCAGAGAAAATGCGCGAAGCAGCCGAAGCGTTGCGGCTGACCGCGCAAGACCTGCACAAGCTGGGCGTTTGCGACCGGATCATTTCGGAACCCAAGGGCGGCGCACATCGCGATCGCGCTGCGACCGTGGACTCCGTGCGGGATGCGATTACGGCGATGCTCAAGGATCTGGACGGCAAGGATTCCGCCGCCCTGATCAGAGATCGTCGTCAAAAATTCCTCGACATCGGCTCAAAAGGGCTGGCTGCGTAACCCTCAGCCCCCCAACTGCCTCAGCAGCGCAACTGAGGGCTCTCCGGTCGCGGGCAGCCCATTGGCCCGCTGGTACGCAGAAATCGCGGATGTCGTGTTATTCCCGATGACACCATCCGCCCCTTGCGTATCGTAGCCCGCGGATGTCAAACGGCGCTGCAACTCTTTGCGGTTCTCAAGTGTCAGCCCAGTCTCATCCGGGCCGAACGAGGCCTGGAACGGCGCCCCTCCGGCAATTCGGTCTGATAGATGCCCTACCCCGATCGCATAGCTGTCCGAGTTATTATACCGTTTGATCACCTGAAAATTGCGGAACACGGCAATGCGGGGCCCTGGCACCTGGGGTTGCAGCACAGCAACCGGCGTACCGGATACCGTCCCGGCCTCACCGCCCCAGGGCTGCCCACGCACCCAACCGGAACGCGCCAGATAAGCCGCCGTTGATGCCAGCGAATCCGTTGGGTCGTCGGACCAGATATCGCGCCGTCCATCGCCGGTGAAATCTACCGCATAGGCCAGATAAGAGGTCGGGATGAACTGCGTGTGCCCCATGGCACCGGCCCAGCTACCTGTCATGTTGGCAGGCGCCGTGTCGCCGTTCTGCAGAATCTTCATCGTTGCCATCAGTTGGCTCTCAAAGAACTGCCCGCGCCGACCGTCATAGGCCAGCGTCGACAGGGCCGATACAACAGGCACATCCCCACGCCGCGCACCATAACGGCTTTCAAGCCCCCAAATTGCCACGACAACTTCTTTGTCCACGCCGTACTGCGCCTCGATCTGAGACAGCGTTCCCGCATGACGCACCAGCATTTGCTTGCCGGTCGCGATCCGTTCATCCGAGGTTGCAATCGCCAGGTAGTCTTCAAGCGACCTCTTGAACTCGACCTGATTTCGGTCCCGCTCGATCACTCCGGGCAGATATCCCGCGCCCTGGAAGGCGCGGTTAATTGTGCTTTGCGAAATCCCCTGTGCGGCCGCGCGGCTTTTGAAGCCCGCCACCCAGGCGTCCCAGCCCGCGTTCCGAACCGGTTGCATGCGCGCGGCCGGCGCCGAAGAAGAAGGCACGCTGTCCGTACAGGCAACCAACAAGCCGGAGCCCAGCCCAAGGGAAAATAACCGTCGATCAATCATGGTTGAAAACTGCTCTTATTGTGATTTCTCACAGCCTAGCGCAGAGAAATCGCCGGGGCCAGAACAGCGATACCGAACCGGGCGATTTCGGCAGCTTCGGCAACAAGCCGCTTAGCTGACCAGCATCCGCAGGCCCTGTGTAACATCCGAGCGAACCGCAAGGCGCAGGCCCGGCTCATCCCCGGCCTTTAGCGCCGCAATTATCAGCTTGTGGTGATGCGGTGGTTCCGTTCGCCGCAGCCGCCCATAAAGCGCGCGCATCGTCGGCCCAAGCTGCAACCATACGGTTTCGGCAATCGCCAGCATCGCCGGGGCCTGCGCCCGCAGATACAGAGTTCGGTGAAACTCCAGATTGGTGCGAATATATCCAACGGCATCACGTTTGGTGACCATCTCGGCCACCGTCATGTTGATGCTCTGCAATCGGTCAATCAGGGCAATATGCGCACGGGGCAATGCCCGGCTGGCCAGCTCGACCTCAAGCAAGGCCCGCAGCGCAGCAAGCTCTTCGATCCGGTCATTGGTCAGCTCGGGCGTCGAGACGCGGCCCGAGGACGACAGAAACAGCGCCCCTTCAGCCGCAAGCCGACGCACCGCCTCGCGGGCCGGAGTCATCGAGACACCAAACTCTTTCCCAATTCCCCTTAAGGTCAGTGCCTGACCGGGGGCGATGTCGCCATGCATGATGCGGGATCGCAGGGCCCGGTACACCCGGTCATGCGTTGCGGTCTGCGTTTCCGAGGGGCGTGTGTTCAACATGTCTCTATGTGATCACAAACACCGCACAGGTCAACTCGCAGGCGCGTCAAATCTGAACTGATGCAACTGCGCCCCGTTGTCGCGCAGCCAGCGCCGCTGTTCTTTGTAATCTCCGAATAACCGCTCGACCTGGGCCCAAAAGGCTGGGGAATGGTTCATCTCGGCCAGATGCGCCACCTCATGTGCGGCAACATAATGCAGGACGTCTGGTGGAGCGAGAATCAGCCGCCAGGAAAACATCAACCCACCCTCAGAACTGCATGATCCCCAGCGCGATCGGGTATCCCGAATGGAGATGCTGGCATAAGCCCTACCCAACATCGCTGCGTAGTCATCACATGCGCCGGTCAGCCGGTCGCGTGCCAGTTCTTTCAAAAAGCGCGCCAAACGTCGCGCTTCAGCGCCTTCAGGTACTGAAATCTGGTCCGCCTGCAACAGAACGCGTCGGCCCGTTGCCCGGACAATGCGCCGTTGGGTGCCCTCAACAGGAATATGCTGCCCAAATTGAACCACCGAGGGGTCTGGCCGATCACTCAGGTGCTGCCGAATCCAGCTTTCTTTTTGGCGGGCAAAGTTCAACGCATCTGATTCAGCAACGCCATTTGGATAGGTCAGTGTAACACGCCCGTCCAACTGGGATATACGCAGACTGATCCGCCGTGCCCGCGCCGATTTGCGCAATGTCAGCGGCACCGGAGGCGATCCTGGCAGTGCGTGATCTCCCATAGGTCTGTTTCTCCTGCTCAAAGGCTTTGACAGTGCCCGCTGCTTGTGGCACCTGACCTGAATCGTCGATACGACTCACCTGATATCAAGGGGATTGGACATGCCCAAGGAAGAATGGGGTGTAAAGCGCGTTTGCCCGACCACCGGTAAACGGTTTTATGACCTGAACAAAGACCCGATCGTTAGCCCTTATACCGGCGAGATCGTGGAACTCGAAACCGGTAAAAGCCGGATGATCGCAGCAGATGCAGAAGATGCCGCATCGGCCAAGGCGCGCGAAAACGCGCCTGAGGAAGAACTGGTTCTGGATGACGACGACGATGTCGAAGTCGATCTGGATGATGATTTGCTGGATGACGATGATGACAGCAGTGATGAAGTTCCGCTGGACGACATCACTGACATTCCAGCAGAGGACGATAGCTGATCACGGTCAGAGGCGGCCTCGCGCCGCCTCGCGCCATTTGCAATCTGGTTGCAAAATTTTAACGGCGACGCCTGTTTTTGGACTTGCGCTTAGCGCCACTGTCTCATAAACGTCCGCCCACTGCTTCTGCAGTACCTGTATGGGGCCTTAGCTCAGTTGGGAGAGCGCTTGCATGGCATGCAAGAGGTCAGGGGTTCGACTCCCCTAGGCTCCACCAAAACCTCATTCAGATATTTTGCGTCACTTAAGAATCTGAATGGAAAAGATAATTCACCGGTTCGAAGATCCGATTTGGAAGAGTAACTTCCCTTCTGAACAAATAGCATTCTAAGCAGCACTCTCTTGCCCCTATAGTCGCTTTTTTTCCATACTTTCCAAGATTTTGACAGAATTTCGGCGACCGGTTCGAACATCTCTTCAAAATTCCTATGCGGAACTTCGAAATCTTCCAACTTCCGCTTGAGCTCTTCCTGCTTCATCGTCTGTCTGGCTACAGGAATGACAACCCACACGTTGCGGACTTTTCCGCCGCTCCACCCATGATTGATAATATCTGGTCTGTAGCACATTGCGACAATTGTGACGTGTGCTTGTTTCAAGTTTCAATCTTGGCCGCTTTGACCGGATTGGACCGTATAGTAAGGAATCTTGGAATTGCGGCCTGATCCAGGCAATATTGCCAAATCAAAGCGGTCTCAATCGAGTGCTGTGCCCACCCCGGAGTTTGATGCGGTAATGTCGACCACTATCCACTCAGCCAAGGGTGGGCGAGACAGACATCCCCTAGCCTAATACTGCTGTAACCGCGCGCAGAGTTGCGGCGACGACGGTATCAGCTTCTTCACGACTCAGGCAAAACGGTGGCGCGAAGCCCAAGATGTCGCCTTGCGGCATAGCGCGTGCGATGACCTTATCCTGTGCCAAAAGAGCGGCTGAGACTTGCGGGCCGATCTTGTCCGCGGAGTCAAAGAAGGTGCGGCTATCTTTATCCTTCACGAACTCGACCGCGCACAACATTCCTTCGCCGCGCACATCGCCGACATTGGCGTGTGCTGACAGTGCATCCTTCATCGACTGCTTCAGATAAGCGCCGACTTTGCCTGCGTTTTCGATCAGGTTCAGATCATCAATCAGTTTGAGGTTTGCCACACCGGCCGCCGCCCCGATCGGGTGTGCCGAATAGGTCCAGCCGTGGCCGATGGCGCCGTTTTCATCCGTGCCCTGTTCCAGCACCTTCCACACTTTTTCAGAAACAATCGAACCTGACAGTGGCGCGTAGGCCGAGGTGAGGCCTTTGGCGATGGTGATGATATCGGATTCCAAGCCGTAATGCTCCGACCCGAACATGCTGCCCAGGCGGCCAAACCCGGTCACAACTTCATCGGCAACCAACAGGATATCATGCTTGCGCAATACGCCCTGGATGGCGGCCCAGTAGCATTCGGGCGGGGGCACGATACCACCGGTTCCCAGCACCGGCTCGCCAATAAACGCGGCGATTGTATCAGCGCCTTCACGTTCAATCAGCGCCTCCAGTTCAGTAACGCAATGCGCGACGAATTCGGCTTCGCTTTGGTCCAGATTATCGCGGCGGAAATAATAGGGCGCTTCGGTATGAACCACCTGCGTGAGCGGCAGATCGAACTTTTTGTGGAATAGTTCCAGCCCAGTCAGCGACCCGGTGACAAGGCCCGAGCCATGATACCCTCGCCAGCGCGAGATGATCTTTTTCTTTTCGGGGCGGCCCAGGATATTGTTGTAATACCATATTAATTTGACGTTGGTCTCATTTGCATCTGAACCGCCCAGGCCGAAATAGACCTTGGACATATTCGAAGGCGCGCGATCAAGGATCATCTTGGACAGCGTGATGGAGGCTTCTGTGCCGTGGCCCACGTAGGAATGATAATAGGCCAACTCGCGGGCTTGATCCGCAATCGCTTCGGCAATTTCCTGACGGCCATAGCCCACATTCACGCAATAAAGTCCTGCAAAGGCGTCCAGCAATTTGGTACCATCACGGTCTTCGATATGGACCCCGCTTGCGGTTTTGATCACACGGGTCGCTGTTTCGCCCCGCGCGTGCTGGGCCAGATGAGTGGAGGGATGAAAAAAGTTCTCGCGGTCCCATTGGTCAAGTTGATCGTTCTTCAGCATCTTTTCACTCCTCATGCCCAGTCGCGGCAGACATATTTGATTTCGGTAAACTCTTCCATTCCCCGTCTTGCCCCCTCACGGCCCAGACCGGATTGTTTGGTGCCGCCAAAGGGGATCGGCGCGCCGGTGACCTTGGTGCGATTCACCGCCACCATGCCAAATTGCAATGCACGAGATACGCGGTAAATACGGCGTGGGTCATGGCTGTGCAGATACGCAACCAAACCGTATTCGGTGTCATTGGCCCGGGCGATCACCTCTTCTTCGGTATCAAAGGGCGCAATGGCCGCCACAGGGCCAAATGTTTCCTCTGACATAACCACGGCATCGGCAGTCACGTCGGTCAGAACCGTGGGCTGATAAAACAGCGGGCCGAGAGGATCCCTTGCACCTCCGCACGCCAGTTTGGCCCCCTTGGCCAGCGCATCGGCGACATGTTCTTCCTGCTTTTGAACCGCCTTTTCATTCATCAGAGGGCCGATGTCGGGGTCGTCCATACCGATACCAAGGGACAACCTGCGGGTCGCTTCGGTGAACTGCGAGCAGAATGCGTCGTAAATTGAGCGCTCCACAAATATCCGATTGGCGCCAAGACAGTCCTGCCCGGATGTGGCGAATTTGGCCTTGATCGTTTCAGAAACCGCAATTTCAAGATCGGCCCCTTTGAACACAATCACCGGTGCATGCCCGCCTAGTTCCATTACAAGTTTTTTCACTGTGTCGGCGGACTGACGGTAAAGTAACCGTCCGATTTCGGTGGAGCCTGTGAACGAGAGTGCCCGAACACGGGTGTCTTTCGTCCAAGGTTCGACCACGGTCGAGGCCTGGCCGGTGACCACGTTGAACACGCCCGCCGGAATACCCGCCTTTTCCGCCAGTTCAGCCAACGCGAGGGCCGAAAACGGGGTTTCACCTGAGGGGTGAGCCACAACCGTACACCCCACGGCCATGGCTGCTGCTGCTTTGCGGGTCAGCATGGCAGCAGGGAAATTCCACGGTGTGATCATTGCCACCACCCCGACCGGCTCTAGCCAAACCTCGACCTCGGCATCGGGCAGATGGCTGGTGACGCCTTCAATATTGGGTCGCTTGGCCTCTTCGGCGTAGAATTCTACAAAAGACGCAGCATAATCAATTTCACCGCGCGCCTCGGACAGGGGCTTGCCCTGTTCCAGTACCATGATCCGTGCCAGATCTTCTTTGTGGTGCAGCATCAGGTCGAACCAACGGCGCAGAATGGCGGATCGGTCTTGTGGCAAGAGGCCCGACCAGGTCGGAAAGGCAGCTTGTGCCGCATCCACGGCGGCAGAGGATTCCTCTGCCGAAAGGCTGGCGGCCTCACCGATAACATCGCCAGTTGCCGGATCGGTGACGCGGATGGTGTAACCCGACGAAGCTGCACACCATTTACCATTCACATAGGAAAAACTGCGCGCCAAAGATTTGTCAGCAATATCATCGCGCGCAGAAAGTGCAGTGTCTTTCATGGATACCTCTCCCTCGATGCCCGACAATGTCGGGCATTACAGGCAAAGGATGAGACCAAATTTCGGGTCCAAAGCAGAGTATTCTGCTGTAAATCATCTCTCAGGCAGAGGGTTACTCCTGCCATCCAGCAATGAGGGAAATCGGCGGAACGCCCTGCCCCTTCACTGGTTTGGTGACAATATAGGTAAAATATTTTTCCAGCCCTATGTCAGCATTGAGCATTTCATCAATCAGGCGTTGATAGGCATCGATATCGCGCGTCACTATTTGCAGGATGTAATCAAATCCTCCGCCAAGCGCCCAGCAGGCCAACACTTCTTCATAGCGTTGCATTGCGGCCTCAAAAGCCTGAAAGCTGGCAGCGGTATGATCGGACAGTTCGGCCGCAACAAAGACAGTTACATGTGGCCCAAGTTTGCGCAGGTTGATCTCGGCTCTATATCGCTTGATCAACCCGGCTTTTTCCAACTTTTTCAGCCGCTCCCAGCAGGGGGTGGGCGACAGGCCAACACGGTCGGCCAATGCCGTTTTTGTGATGCGCCCGTCGGTTGAAAGCACCCGTAGAATATCCAGATCGCGGGCGTCGAGCCGCATGGTCTCACCTCCGGGGAATAAAGTTATCCAACTTTCAACCCGATCACCGCCGCGCAATCGCCCGCTTTGATGAGACCGGGAAAGTGGCGACTGATCAAAAGGCCCGCAACTTTGGCACGGTATTCAATCGGGGCAATCCCGGTGCGATCAACGGGCCAAACGCGGGCCACAACATCGCCTTGGCTGACCTGTTCACCAAGATCAACCATCGGCTCGTAGAGGCCATCGTCTTCCGAGAAAACAAAGCAGTCACCATCGGGCATATCCAGGCGCACGGTTGGATCAATCTGCATCTCGCCCTTCAGAATTCCAGCGTGAATCAGCACATTGCGCAGGCCCTTTTTTGCAACAGCAATCGACTTGGCTGTTGCAGAGCCACCACCGCCCAATTCTGTTGAAACCAGAACCTTACCCATATCTTCGACCGCGGTGTCGTACATTCCGACATTGTCGATCTCCAGTAGCTGCACCGAATAGGGGGCGTTAAAGGCGGCCATCGCGGCGAAACAGGCCGCTTCATTGGCTTTATCTTCAAGGATATGGGCCGCCGCGAAGGGCACGAAATCCAGCGTTTTTCCGCCCGAGTGAAAATCCACCGCAATATCGGCCATTGGCAAAAGAACGCGCTGGAAATAGTCGGCAATCTTTTCGGTTGGGGTGCCATCTGGCCGGCCCGGAAAGGCACGGTTCATATTGCCTTTGTCGATGGGCGAGGTGCGTAAGCCGGCGCGATAAGCGGGATAATTGAAGGCAGGCACGATGATCACGCGTCCGGTGATGTCCTCGGGCTTTAGCGTAACCGTCAGTTCTTGCAACGCCACGGGCCCTTCATATTCATCGCCATGGTTGGCGCCGGTCAGCAAAGCTGTAGGCCCATCTCCGTTTTTGATAACCGTTAGCGGGATCATAATTGACCCCCAAGCACTGTCATCCCGGCTGTAAGGCAGCCGTAGGAAACCGTGGTGGATACCATCGCTATCCAGCGGGATCGTCGGGGAAATTGGGTTGGGTGTCATTACTCAGTCCTTCACAACCATTTTGCGGGGCACGTTGGCCAGGCACTCATGGCCAGATCTGGTGATGCGGATGCTTTCAGTAATCTCAAAACCCCAATCCTCCATCCAGAGGCCGGTCATGAAATGCAGGGTCATGTTCTCCTGCAGAACCGTCTTGTCGCCGGGACGAAGCGAGAAGGTCCGTTCGCCCCAGTCAGGCGGGTAGCTGACACCGATCGGGTAACCGGTGCGGTTATCTTTGGTGATCCCGTATTTCTTTAGCACGCTGAAGAAGGCAATGGCGACATCCTCGCAGAGGTTGCCCTCTTTTGCAGCTTCCAGCCCGGCCTCCATGCCCTCAAGCACAGCCTTTTCAGCGTCGAGGAATGTTTGCGTGGGCTTTCCAAGGAAGACCGTGCGCGACAGCGGGCAGTGGTACCGTTTGACGACGCCTGCGATCTCGAAAAACGTGCCTTCGCCGGATTTCATTGGCTGATCGTCCCATGTCAAATGCGGGGCTGAGGCATCCGCGCCTGAGGGCAAAAGTGGCACCAGCGCGGGATAGTCTCCGCCCGCACCGATCTGTGCGTCATAGCGTAGGGCCGCATCATAGATTTCCGCCACCAGATCGCATTTGCGGATGCCCGGCTCGACCTTTTCAAAGATACGTTCATGCATACGGCCCACAATGCGGCCTGCTTGGCGCATATATTCCAGCTCGGTTTCAGATTTTACCGCGCGCTGCCAGTTGACCAACGCAGTCGCATCGGAAAATTTGGCATTTGGCATGTGGTGCTGTAGCGCCGCAAAGGCCGCAGCTGTGAACCAGTAGTTGTCCATCTCAACGCCGATATGGCCCTTATCCAGCTTACGATCGGCCAGCTGTGCCGACAGGTAATCCATCGGGTGACGTTCGGTGGATTGTACATAATGGTCCGGGTAACCGATGATATTGGCGGGATCCATAAAGCAGGTGCGAAGCGCGCCATTGGCATCTTGTCCACGGCCGTACCAGACCGGCTCGCCAGTGAGACTCAGCACTACGCATTGATGCACGTAAAAAGACCAACCGTCATAGCCGGTCAACCAGTTCATGTTCGAAGGGTCCGTCACGATCAGAAGGTCAAGCCCACGTTCGGCCATGGCGGCGCGGGTTTTTGCAATGCGCTGGCTGAACTCATCGCGTGAGAAGTGGAGTTTTGGTTCTGGCATAGAATTAATCCGTTGTTAGCTTGAAAACGTGGTGCCTTTGCCTGAGTTTTCCGCGCGCTGGCGAGCAAGCGTGGCAATGGCGGTATCCTGGACACCCGTACCTGTCAGGTCAGCAATAATGATGTCACTGTCGGATTGTCGCCCCGGCGCCTTGTCGGAGGTGATATCACCCAGTTCAGCAAACCTGCCATCAGCCGGGAAAATGCCCACCGCAATGGCGCTGCGCAGTTCGCCTTTGAGGGCGCATTGGGCTTGGCTGTCGGGCACATAGAGCGTTGCCTTGGCAAGACAACCCGGGTCAAGCTCGACCTTGTGTTCCTGATCCGAACCCATCGCAATGATAAGCTGCCCCGGTTGCAGCCAGTCCGCTTTGATCAGCGGAATGTCCGAAGGGGTTGTCGTGACGATGATATCTGCCGAGGACACGGCACCCGCCCTATCAGTGCTGGCCGTGACGTCGACCCCAAGTTCTTCGCGAAGGCTGGAAGCCAATGTTTCGGCCTTGGCCGCATCCCGCGCCCAGATCACAGCGCTTTCGATGCCGCGCACAAGGGTCAGCGCCTTGAGTTGTAGCTTCGCCTGCACACCAGCACCGATGATACACGCGCGTGTCGCGTCCTCGCGCGCAAGGTGGCGCGCAGATACCGCTCCCGCAGCGGCGGTGCGCACATCCGTGAGATAACCATTATCCAGAAGCAAAGCTTCCAGAACGCCAGTGGTGCTTGAGAATAGCACCATCAAGCCTGATGTGCTGGGCAGGCCCAGCTTGGGATTATCGAAAAAGCCAGGACTCATCTTCATGGCAAAGCTGTCTATGCCGGGGACATAAGCAGACTTTACACATACCTCGCCATTATGATCGGGGACCATCAGTGTCATGATCGGCGGCATGATAACCTTGCCCCCGGCGAGCGTCGTAAAGCCCTGTTCGATGCAGTCCACCGCGTCCATATCCAGTGGCACCAGATCTCGCAGTTCGGCCTCGGTCAGTATTTTGATCTCCGGCATCCTACCCCTCCGCCGTTACATCTACATCTTCGCCGGAGATGATCCGGTGGTGCAGTTGCATGTCGATGTTTTGCCCCGAGATCAGCGCGACGCACCGACCTGGGTCTTTGATTTTTCCCGCCAGAAGCGCGGCAATGCCGACACTGCCGGACCCTTCAATGATCTGACGTTCCTGCCAATAGGCGTGGCGGATAGCAGCAGCGATCTCGGTCTCGGTCACAAGAATCAGATCATCAACAAAGGCACGAGTCATGGCAAAAGTGTGCTGGTTGTCCAATCCAACCCCACCGCCCAGCGAGTCGGCCAGTGTCGACAGTTCTTCGACCAGAACCGGTTTCCCCGCCTTCTGGCTTTCATACATAGCCGCCCCGCGCTCCATCGAAATTCCGATAACGCGGACCTGCGGATTAACCGCCTTCATCACCATCCCGACGCCGGAAATCAGCCCGCCGCCCGACAGCGGCACCAGAACCGTTTCAAGATCCGGGGATTGTTCCAGCATTTCCAGTGCAACGGTGCTTTGCCCGGCAATGATATCGCGATGATCAAACGGGGGAAGCATGACCATCCCATCGGCGACCAGCCTGTCAACTTCTACCTGTGCGTCATCCTGAGAACGCCCGACAATGCGCACCTCTGCGCCCTGCGCCTTGATCCCATCCACTTTGTTTTGTGGAACCAGCTCGGACATGCAGATGATACACCGCACCCCGGCCTGCTTTGCCGCATAGGCCAAACCGCGCCCGTGATTGCCCGTCGATACACCTACCACACCTTTGGCGCGCTGCGCATCGCTAAGTGACAACACAGCATTGGATGCCCCGCGCAGCTTGAAACTACCGGTGATCTGGCCTTGCTCCAGCTTGAGGCGAATATCACTGCCCGTGGTTTTGCTCAGCACGTCTGAAGACATCGTCGGTGTAACCCGGATCGACTGTGCGATCCGCGCGCGCGCAGCAAAACTATCCTGAAGTGTGATTTCAGAGCTCATCTCTTGTCCTGACTTTCTTCCTATTTACTGAACAACATACCGCCCGCGGGATAATTCGAAGTAATCCCAAGATGCCTCATGCAGCGCCAAACCATCGCCTGATTGGAGGTAACAACCGGTTTGCAAAGCCGGGCCTCCAATTGTGCGACACATGGGGCGGCACGCACCGCCGTACAGGAAATAAAAAGCGCATCAGCATCGGGATCGCACGCAGCAACACCACCTTCGATAATGCTGTCCATTGAGACGCGCGCCATGTCGCGATCATCGGACAATCCAAAGCAAACAGCGTTCACCACGTCGAGGCCGTGTTGCGAGAAATAGGTGACCAGAGAATCCGTCACATCCTGCGTATAGGGCGTAAGAACACTTACTTTTTTTACCCCCAAAGCCTCAAATGCATCAAAGGCTGCCGAGCTGGGTGTGACGCATGGCGTGCCTGGCTTTGCGCTGTTCATGTGCTCGGCCACTTTGTCGTTCCCCAACACTACCGAAGCTGCAGTGCATCCATAGACCAATACATCTAGCGCCTCGCCAGGCAGGATCTCTGCTGCGGCATCGGTCAGCAGCGGCCCTGTCTTCAAAAGGCTTTCATGTGTGGTTGGGTTTTCAAACCCGATCCGGTTTACATATACGCCCACATCATGCCCATGCAGAATGCGTGCGAAATCAGTTTCCGTCGTATGATCCGTGGCCAGCGTGACCAGCCCGATACGATGTGTGACAGGGCGAGCATCCAGCGCGAGAGCCACAGACGAAGTCGAAGATTGTATATCCAAAGCCATTGCCATCCTCACACCACCAGAACCGGGCATTGCGCAAGGCTGGTCACTTTGTGAGAGACGCTGCCCAGCAAATAGCCCTCAATCGATCCCAATCCCCGGCTGCCCATGACGATCAGGTCATTCTCATGTTCTTTGGAAAAGCTGACGATAGTCCGCGCCGTTGGCCCGCCTTTGACAAAGGCCCGGATGTTCTCGCACCCCGCCTCGCGCGCAATGGACGCGCCGCGTTCAGCAGTTATCTTTGCGTGATCGCGCATGATCCCGTCAATATCATCAGGCTTTTCTGCATCGATGACATACATCGATCCTTCCAGTATCGAATGATGACGGTAGAGCGTCAGTACCAACATTTCCGCATCACACAACCTAGCCAATTCAGCGGCTTTGCGAAGGGCGGCCTCTGATCCTTCAGACCCGTCAAAAGCAGCGAGTATTGATTTGAACATTTGTCGCTCCTTTTATTTGTTAAATGCGATGTCGCGCAAAAACAGTGCCACCTGCGGGAAGAAGATCATCAAGACCGAGACACTCAAAAGCATGATCACGAAAGGCGGCGTTCCTCTGATTACTTCCAGATAGGGACGTTTGAACACCGCTACCGCCGTGAAGATATCGCATCCGAACGGCGGGGTGGCCGAGCCGATGGCGGCCTGCAATGTGATCAAAGTGCCGACCAGAATTGGGTCCAGCCCGGTTTTCTCGACCACGGGCGCAAAGATCGGAACAAAGATCAAGATGACCACGATGGGATCCACGAACATACAGCCGATGAAGAACGCAATCGCGATTGTGAACAGGACGCCGATCTGCCCCATTTCATCAATGCCAAGAGCGCCCAAAATCTGTTGCGGTATCTGCGCGAATGACAGAACCCAGGCAAAGGCAGCACCTGCACCCACCAAAATAAAAACTACCGCCGTTACCATGCCCGTTGACAGGGCGACCTGGTATAGGCCGGTGATTTTCATTGTTTTGAAAATGAAGACTTCCAGCAACACCGCATAGGCCACGCTGATTGCTGCGGCTTCGGTCGGGCTGAAAATGCCGAAGAAGATGCCGCCGATGATCAGAACCGGGAAACCCAGCGGCCACAAGGCCCGTCTAACCGCTACCGCGCGTTCGCACCATGTGGCGGCCGGTTCAGTGGGGACGTCATTTATTTTGGCGTAGATCATACTGTAGACCGAGAACATGAACAGGATTAACAATCCGGGCCCGATGCCCGCGATGAACAGTTCAGGGATGGAGGCCTTGGCAACTACACCGTAGATGATCATACCAATACTGGGCGGGATCAGGAACGCGATGTCACTTGAGTTGACGATCAGGGCCAAAATGAAAGAATCCTTGTAGCCACCTTTCAGCATTCGGGGCCTGAGTGGCGTTCCCACCGCAACGACCGTGGCTTGGGTGGACCCGGACACGGCACCGAACAATGCGCAAGCCGCAGCTGTACTGACGGCCAACCCCCCTCGAACATGGCGAACAAAGGCCATGACCATATCAATCAGCCGCCCTGCGGACTGGCCACGTGTCATGATATCCGCTGCCAGAATGAACATAGGCACGGCGATCAATGAAGAGGGCCGGATACCACCCAACATTTGCTGAATCATAAACTCAGTTTTGTCGATTGTGCCAAACAACTCGATCACGCCGATGAACGCGCCGGCAATGAGGGGTACCATCATCGGGAAACCCATAAACAGCAGGACAACCATTGCGGAAAACATTAAGAGTGCCATGGTTAAAGCTCCACTTCCAGTTCCCGCGCATCTGCTTCTCGCAGATCAGTTGACAGGTAGATTTCAGGTTCCTGAAGATTTTTGATGAAAGTGAGCGCGTATTGAACCCCGGTCACAAACAGCCCAATCGGCACCCAGATGTAGCTGAGATAAACAGGGAATCCGAGGGCAGGATAGACCCGCCCCTTGGCGTACATGCTGATGATGTATTGCACAGCGTACCACGCCAAGAGCAGCAACAGCACAGCGGTGACTCCCGTGACTACAACCATCAAGATTTTTCTGACCCGTTCGGGTAACGCGTCTGAGATGGCGGACATGCGGATATGCCGACCATGGCGCGCGGCGTAGCCGATACCAGCAAATGTCACCAACAATATGAATATACTGTTCAACTCTTCGGCGAATATAATGGAGTGGTTGAAAACAAACCGGCTGATGACATTTGCGATGGTGTTGACTGCCATCAGAATGACGCCTGTGGCCATGATCACCCGCTCAAGCGCAGCGATCCCCTTGTCAATGCCATCAACAATTCCGGCAAGGCCCGACTTTTTCTTCGTCGTTTCGCTCATATTCCCCCCGAACATTCGCAATATAGGCTGATCGCCGGTTTACTATTTCCAAATTGCAGGCCCGAACTATGGTTCTGGGCCTGCACCGATTTTTCAGATGAACACATCGCAAACGTGATGGATGCCTGTGGCAAAGCGCTACTGCTGCGCAGCCGCTAGATCCTTCTTCATTTGCTCGAGGATGGCAGCGCCACGTTCGCCCGCTCTTTCGACAAAGGCTGCTTCGACCGCTTTTGCACGTTCTTTAAAGGGTGCACGCTCTTCCTCGGTTAGCCGGTTTATTGTGTAGCCCGGATTGCTCTCCTGAATTTTTGCCAGACCGGTTGCATCCAGTTCGACGGCAACATCAAGAATATAATCGAGTGCGACTTGCGACGCATTCTGAACAAGTTCTTTGTCCGCATCGCCTAGCGCGTCGTAAAACTCTGCGTTTGCCATCACAGCAGTCGTGTACTGACCATGTCCGGTATAAGTCATCACATTAGTCAGGTTATCCAGATCATAGGCCTCGATCCAAATTGCCGGGTTTTCTTGCCCGTCAACCATTTTAGTTTTCAGTCCGCCGATCAACTCGCCCCAAGGCATGGCAATCGGGGAAGCGCCAAAGGCCGTGTAAGTCTCCAAAAGCAATGGTGAGGTCATGGTCCGAATTTTCATACCTTCCAAATCGGCAGGTGTCCGAAATTCCTCCATTGTGGTGACCACCATTTCACCTTCCGGGAACACCGACAACAATTCCAATCCCTGTTCGCGATAGATATCGTGGAACATCTCGTTTACAGCGACGCCTTCTTTGAAAAACTTGCGCACGACTTGAGGGTCCGTCGGCTGGATATATGGCACCAGAAAGGCTTCGGCCTCTGGGATCAACGCACCGGTGAAACCTGGAGATTGATCAATGAACTGCAGCAATCCAGCCTGGGCCTGCTCCATGGCGTCGGCCGATTCACCAAGCGTACCCACAGGATAAATCTGGACTGTGTGATCCGAGTTGGCTTCGATTTCCTCTTTGAACTTGGTGGCGTACAGGCCTTGCGGATCTGTCAGCCCCTCTTCCATAGCATAGCGCCAATTGTCCGCATAAGCGGCAGTTGAGGTTAGCAATGCAGCAGCAAGGGGTGCGCAGACGCGCAGGGTAAAACGTGCAGTCTTGGTCATCATATCCTCCCAGATATCACCTTCTTTGTTAGTGATGTTCCACCACATCCCGAAGATTGTACTGCGAGTCAATTATTATATTGTTGCGCTACATTCTAATAAGCGAATTGCGGCAAAGGCTCGCGTGGGCGCAAAAGTAAACCGGCCAGAAGCTTCAGAGCTTGGCGAAAACGTTCGATTTCGCGAATGCTTCCCACCGAAATGCGCACTGCATTTGTTGGGGTAGCCTTGGGAGAAAGGAATGGGCTTTCAGGGGACACCGCAACATTTAGTTCGCGGGCATGGGCGACAAAACTGTTGGAATCCCAATCTGGAGGGAGCTGCAACCAAAGATGCAAACTGGCCGGATGGCCCGTCCATTTAAAACCAGCAAGCTCTTGCGTTGCTATGTGATACCGCTTGACTATTTCTGCGCGCTGCCAATCCGCCAGCGCTTGTGCTGTGCCATCTTCCACCCAGCGTGAGGCAAGTTCGCAGATCAGCGGCGTTGCCATCCAACCAAATACGATCAGTCTCGCTGTCAATGCAGGAAGCAAATGGTCCGGAGCAACGGCATAACCCGCACGCAACCCGCTGACCGTGCATTTGGTGAACGTTGTCAGGTAGACCGACAGTTCTGGTGCGAACATCGAAACAGGCGGCTGGCGATCCGCTGCGACCGGACCAAACGCATCGTTTTCAATAATATGCAGCTTATGTTTGCGGGCGATTGCAGCAATTTGGCGCCGACGTTCCTCTGGCATCATGTGTACATTAGGGTTGGCAAGAGATGGTAATAAATACAATGCTTTAGGAGACTTATCAACGCACGCCCTTTCCAATGCATCGGGCAGGATTCCGTGCTCATCAGTTTCAAGGCCAACATGTCGGTATCCGAAATATGCGACACTCGAAACCAAGAGGTGATGCGTGACCATATCTGACAGAATGACGTCGCCAGGACGCAATATCGCAGACATTGCTGCCGACATTCCATGCGTTACCCCGTTCGTCATGAGGACTGAATCTGCATTTGTCTCAAGGCCGCAATGTGAAAGCCATTTGACTCCCGTTTTTCGGTGAGTTTCGTGGCCTACATTCGGGCGTGTAGAAAGATATATTGCCGGGTCGAGCCCGGCATGCAAAGTCCTCAGCGTTGATTGCATCGCCTCAACATGCAGGCCATTAAACAAGGGGCGCGAAATCGACATGTCGAACAAGTTTCGAGGTTCTGACTCTAACTTGAATGGCTGTCCGTCGGTTTTGTCAGTGTCGACAACATAGCTGCCACGCCCAATCTGACCATCGATCAGGTTTTGGCGACGCAGAATGTCGTAAGCTTTGCTGACGGTATTAACGCTCAACCTCAGGTCATCAGCCAGTTTCCGGTGTGTTGGTAATTTCTGTCCCGGTGACAAACTGCCGTCTTCGATCGCGCCTGCAATCATCGTGGCAAGGCTCGTATGCAGCGGTGAACTCAGCGTATCTCGGGATGGTTTCCAATTTGTCATGCGACAATAGTAACCAATTCGAATTCGCGAACAAGCAGATCGATCACCAAGAGCTTCACAGGGGTCGGAATTACAGCTTTTTGTATGTGTCTCCCTTGGGAAGAAAGAAGTTGCTGTGACCGCGGATCTATCACTTGGTTTTCCTACACATCTCAACACGCCAGTATGCGCGGATTGTCCGGGACTGGATGAAGCCCATTGGCTTTGGGGCCAGCGCCTACGGAACTCCCTCAATGCGCCGAACCAAAGTCACGCAGTTCGACAAGAAAAGACAGGAAATCTTCGGGCGATTCAGTTGCTCTTGGGTCATGCAAAGATGGTAAGCACGGTTCGGCATCTGAGCGTCGAGCTTGAAGACGCCTTTGCCATCGCAGCAGCAATCGAGATCAAGAGCTTGTAGACCAATTTTGAACCGGCCATCTGCTGCTGCGCATCTCATCGAACCTGATGTTCGTTGTTAGCGCAAATTCGAACCCACCCCCAACTCGCAAGTTGAGGGATTTTTGCTCCGCGTCGCATAGAGAACAGACACGCGTTTAGCGACGTTTCTACAAGATGAGATGTCCTCGGCTGATTCCATACCTCAATCTACGGATCGCATTCTTGCGGGAGTTGCACTGATGCTTGGATTTTGCCTCACCGCTCCTTTGCTGGACGTAGCTGCAAAACTCGCGTCGGCTAGCGTACCAGTTGGGCAGATTACGGCTGCTCGCTTTGTAGTGCAGTGCGTGTTGATGGCCCCGTTCGTCTGGATAATGGGGCTGTCGTTGCATGTAGCGCGAGGCAAATTGATCGTACTCGCATTCCGCTCATTACTTTTGCTGTTCGCAACTTTTTGCTTCATTGCTGCCATCCGTGTGATGCCACTCGCCGATGCGTTGGCAATCGTGTTTGTGGCCCCGTTCATTGTCTTGTTGGTTGGTAAGTTTTACCTTGGTGAAGACGTAGGTCCGCGTCGTGTCGGGGCAGCTCTTGTCGGGTTTGTTGGGGTAATGTTCGTCATCCAGCCCAGTTTCGCGGCCTTCGGCGCGGTTGCAATAATTCCGCTTGGTACGGCAGTTGCTTTCGCTTTCTACATTCTTGTGACGCGAGGATTGTCACGTCGGATGCATCCCGTGGCTCTGCAATTCCACACTGGCCTGATTGCCAGCCTGTTTTCCATTCCAATCTTAATATTTGCGCAAGGCTCTGGTTCGGAGCTGTTCGATCCTGTTTGGCCGAAAGACATCGCTTTGTTGTGGCTTTTGGGAGCTGGTTTTTTTGCAACGGTGAGCCACATGATGATGACCTATGCGCTTTCGTTCGCGCCTTCAGCCACATTGGCACCTTTGCAGTACTTTGAGCTGCCAGTTGCGACCCTGTTCGGCTATCTTGTCTTCAATGACTTCCCGAACACGCTTAGCCTACTTGGTATTGCAATCATCATCAGTGCAGGGCTGTACATGATTCATCGCGAAAGAGTCGTAGCCAGACAATTGGTCACAGAACGTGCGGCACCTCCAATCTAAAACTACTCTCGCTCTCGGCCAAATTTCAGACATTTGAGCAAAGCAGAATTTCGGATGACCGCTTCCGCCGAGTTAGCCCCGTACATTGAACAACATCGGGCGGCTACGGCCCTTCGCAAACCAGCGGGAAGGCACCGATTTCCGGAATCGTGAGCGTGCCTACAGTGACGGATTCGTCTCCTTCGACAGCGGTTATCAATCGAACAGAGGCAACGATCCGACTGTATTCGGGATCGGCGAAGTCGATTACAGTACGCATATCGACATCGGCCCCCTGTGCCACGATGATTGGTATCGCACCATCGACTTCAGTAAGGCTCCAGTGTTTGCCGTCTGCGTGAATGGTCGCGCTTACGACTGCGAGACCAGGGACAGTTCCCAATCCGACATCAAATACAGCGCCTGATCCATCAGGGGCCTCGCAATACAGCCCAACAGTTGCGAATGCCGAGGTAGCCGAAAGGAGCGCTAGGAGCGCCAGTGCAGTAGTTCTGATCATGAACTTTCCTTTTCGTTCGCAATCCGGTCAAAATATATCTTTGGTTCAAAGTTCTCAATAAGCGCGTCTGAACGCGGGTCAAAGAAGCAGAAACACCAGCACCCTCAGACCACTACGTTGCCCCAAATTATTGGCACCGCACGGCTGGAACTTGGCTGGTTCCAGTGAGATTCTGCGCGTTGACAATGTTGCGACCTGTGTTGCCGTTTGGCCGCTAATCAGTTGCTAGGCTCGACTGATAGAAATCAAAATAGACCCGGACTCTCTGCATTTGATGAGAATCGCGCGCCGGACAAGAGCGGGGAATGCCCCATCACGAAAATCAGCGTCGTAATTTCCTTTAGAACGGCGTGGGGCATAATGAAACTGCAGGCGTTGTCTTGTGTGTTCCGCTGCATTAGCGTCCGGAATCATGGTCATCCGACGAAACACATTTGCGCTATTGACGAGTCTTCTGGTCATTCTGGCCGGATTTGGTGGCGAGTCTCATGCCTGCGTCGGGCTTCACTGCGGGGACCATATGCAATCGGCGGGACACTCCGCCGCGGTGAAAAGCATCCCTGACATCTCGGCCCAAAGCAGCCATCACGACACGGATAATGCCGGAACCGGAGAGTGTAACCCTTCGCTTTGCCAAGCCGTCGTACTGATCTCGCAGAACAGCCAAGTCGTGTGGAATCAATATCAGCTTGACCGAGAGTTCCAGATTGGATCCCAATCCAAGTTGACTGAACCAGATAGCCCCTACAGACCCCCTGACCTTCGAAGCTGCCAAAATCCGCGCGCGCCTAAGTGACCGGCCCTTGCGGCTGTTTGCGATGTGCCGCAGCACTTCCAGCTTCTACAAAGTCAGGTTCAACCCATGAAGAAAAGTCACGTGTTAATCGGCGCTTGCGTCGTCTCGGCTGTTGCCGCTTTCATAGTTTTTCGTTCAGACCCAATCGAAGAAGCCAGCCCCCAGGCGACAGTTTCAAGAGACGGCCTAGTCGCAATTCAGATGCCGCCTATTGAGGGCAATGCAGCAATCGGCCAGCGGGTCTTTGATGCCTCCTGTGCCACTTGCCACGGTGTCAATGCGGTCGGAATTGACGGCGCAGGACCGCCACTGATCCACAAGATATACGAACCTAGTCACCACGCTGATGAAGCGTTTCAGAGGGCGGTTTCACAGGGTGTAAGAAGTCACCATTGGCAGTTTGGAGACATGCCGCCCGTCGACGGCTTGACGCGAGGTGACGTCGCTATGGTGATCGCCTACATTCGTGAAATCCAGCGCGCCAATGGAATAAATTGAGGATAGCCCCATGAAGAAGATTGTAATGCTTATACTCTTGGCTGCGCTCCCTAGTTTTGCGCTGGCGCATTCCAAGGTCACAGAAACAACACCTGCAGACGGAACCACAGTAACGACTGTGCCTGCTGAAGTTGGCCTCAATTTCTCGAAAGACATCCGGCTGACCCGGATAGAGATGGCACACGAAGAACACGGGGCAGTACGACTGGATTTGGGCGACCAGGCAAGATTTGCTCAGAAGTTCAAAATTCCACTGCCAGGCAATGGCGCGGGCACCTATGTCATCGAGTGGCGCGGTTTAGGTGAGGACGGTCATGCGATGCAGGGCGCGTTTACCTTTACTGTGGAATGAGCATGCCAGACATCTGGGGAATTGCTGCAATCCTCGCAAAGCTAGCACTCTATATCGGCTTTGCGGGGGCCACTGGCCTTGTGGTCGTTAAGTGTCTCTATTCCAGCTTGGTCACACCGATAAGCCTGGCGATGAAACGCCAATCCATGGCCTTGGCATGGCTTGCTCTCATTGCGACGGCACTGGGGTTCATGCTTCGTGGTGCCCTCCTGACAGGTGGAGCGGATGGGCTGGTCGACCCCGAGATGCTTGGATTACTCTGGCAGACATCCGTAGGCGATGTATTTGTTTATCGAGTGATAGGCGCAGCAATGATCCTTGTCGGATTGTCTGTTCCGCGCTTTGGTTTAGGGATCGCACTTGTGGGTGGCACGATGGCTCTGTGGTCCTTTGCACAGATCGGGCACCTATCGGATCTAGAGAATTTTGGTACCCAACTCTTGTTACTAGCACACCTGCTCTGTGTAGCTTTCTGGGTAGGCATCTTCAGCCCGCTGCGGAGTATGGCTCTTCAACCTGAGAAAATTGCAGACGCTGCTGCACTTGGGCATAGGTATGGCCAAGCTGCGGCACTGATGGTACCCGCATTGATCGTCGCAGGTTTCTGGATGGCTTGGCTGCTTGTTGGTGATCTCCGAGCGCTCATTTCCACTGGTTATGGGCAGGCCCTGTTGCTCAAAGTACTATTTGTAGGGCTGCTATTGATCCTAGCCGCCGCGAACAAGCTTCGATTTGTTCCGGCAATGCTGGACGGAGATACCAAGGCAGCGCAGCACCTCGCCCGATCCATCGAAGTTGAGGCGCTGATCGTTCTAGCGGTGCTGACAACTACGGCGACACTAACAACCGTTCTGACGCTTCCGAATTGAGGTGGGTGGAGATGACCAGGCACTTATTTATTTTGGTCCTATGCAGCATTTATTCCAGCGTTGCCGCGGATCATACGTTTACAGACAGAGACGTGGCGAATGGACAGAGGCTCTACGTAGATCAATGCGCCGCGTGCCACGGCGTTAACCTGGAAGGCCAACCCAACTGGCAAACACCGGGTGAAGACGGTGTGTTGCCTGCTCCACCACATGACGTGACCGGGCACACATGGCACCATGATAGCCTGCTTTTGTTTGACTACACCAAATTCGGCGGTGCAAAGACACTGGCCGCACGCGGCTTCAAGAATTTCAACAGTGGCATGCCAGGTTTCGAAGGCACTTTGACTGATGACGGTATTTGGGATGTTCTGGCCTATATCCGTTCCACATGGCCGAAAGATATTCAGCAGGTACAAGCCAGTCGCAACCTCGCACACGACTAGAGGCAGGCCAACACGATTATCACAGACATCATCTGTGCGGGATACCTGAACGTTAGCAAATCGCAATGTTCAGGAGGAACTATTTTCCGGAGCTCGAAATCCCAAAAGCCTTTCGATATTTGGGAATGAAAATATCTTTCCCCTTTATCTTGCGTGTGATCCAGTCACCCACTGTCACAAAAAGCCAACTGCTGCCGATGACTGGGCCAAGGGGCACCAGAATGGGTGCTTTTTTCCAGGGCGCGTAGGGTTTTTGACTTTCAACGGGTGCGCCCTCGATTACTTTCTTAAGCGTTTTGATCAGCCACGGATTCTGCCGTGCCGTTGCTACGATTGTCATTCCGTCGCCAATGTCGGCAATGTCACCGCCGACGAAGACATTCGGATAGCTTGACGGTCGCAACCATTTGTCGGTTTTGACCCTACCCAATGCATCAGCCGACACGCCCGGAAGACTTTGAACCAAAGACGATTGGGGTTTCGATCCAACCACCGGAAATACCAGATCGGCCGCAATCACCCTACCGTCGGTCAAGCTCACGGATCCTTCGTAGGGCCGATCCAAATGGCGTAAATCCTGCGCCCTCTGGCCGAGAATGACAGTGACCCCCAGCCGTTCCAACTTACCTTTGAGCTGCGCGCCTAGCTTGGCCGGGTACTTGGGAAACAAGGTATCATCCGACGAAACCAGGGTGATGGATTTACCCGGATGTGCCGAGGCTGTTTCGCCCGCAAGCTCTGTACCGACAGCGCCTGCCCCTACGATCACAACTGAATTCGCCTTGGCCAGTTGCGCGCTGACGTCTTTGCTCGCTTGCTGAAAATCCGCAATGCTGTCACCCGACGGCTTGAACGGCGCTGCATAGGATGATCCGGTGGCGATCAGGATATAGTCCGCCGGAAAGACAGCTCCAGATTCCAAAGTGACCTCGGTTTCAGAAACCGAAACGGCGCGCCCGCGCACGACCTTACCCGATTGCAGCAGATTGTCGTATGGCAGGATGATCTGGTCCAGCAAGGCGGGTTCAACCAGCGCGCGGATCGCTGCAGGCGGATGCACGAACGCTTCGCGTTGCTCAATCAGGGTGACGTCTGCGCAAGCGTCCAGTTCCCGGGCAACTTCAAACCCGACATAGCCCCCGCCAATGATCACAATTTTCTTCTTCGCCATAGGGTCCCCCCGTTGCGGCATAACGTTCTGACCCCTATCTAAAAATGCACGTTCACACGAACAAGTACGGTCATCTAGGATACTGCCTTGAAACATGATGAGTTAGAGGATCATTGTCAGATCGAAGCATTGATCTCGGCGATCTCAGGTCGATGGAAGCTGTTGATCATCTACTGGCTTTCGCAGGGGGACTGCCGGTTCAACCAGCTTCAGCGAAACCTCGGGCGCATCACGCATCGAACGTTAACGCGCCAGCTGACCGAGTTGCAGACGACGGGCTTTGTCTCTCGCAAAGACTTCAAGACCATACCGCCGCATGTCGAATACAGCCTCACACCTCTGGGTCAAAGCCTGCTTCCACTGCTGTATGAGATGCATCAATGGGCGGCGCAGAATGCGGACAAGTTACCGGAACCGAAAGATCTTTCGAAACAACTAGGGCGATGACCTAGCCCATTGAACAGGGCCAGGCATCTGAAGGGGCAAGACCAAGATCTATGTCAAAGCCCGACCAATATCTCTGGCAACCATGTCGCCACTTCGGGGATCAGGATGATAACCACAAGAACCAGCATTTGCGCCCCTACAAAGGGCAACACGCCGCGATACATCTGCCCATAGCTCATGTCACGCGGAGCGATTGAGCGAAGATAGAAAATCGACGGTGCCATTGGCGGTGTCAGATACGAAGTCTGAATCACCACTAGAACCATCATGGCAAACCAGATCGGATCGATTCCGGCGGATTTCACGATCGGGGCAAAGATCGGAATGAAAATCAGAACGATCGACACCCAGTCCAGTACAAAGCCCGCGAAAAAGACCACCAACAAAAAGAATGCGATGATACCGGCATTGCCATACCCGATCCCGGCAACGGTATCGCGCACCAGCTGTCCGCCTCCGGTGACCGCAAAGATGCTGGTGAACATCGTGCCTCCGGCCACGATCAACATGATCATAGCGGTGATGCGCAGGGTCACATTCAGTGCCTCGGACATCAGTTTCAGGTTTAGTTCCCGAAACATCAAAGCCAGCAGGATCGTACCGGCGGCCCCGACTGCGGCAGCTTCGGTAGCCGAGGCAACACCGGCCAGAAGCGAGCCCAGCACCAGGACAATCAATGCCAGCGGGGGCAACAATGCTGTCAACGTCACCTTCATCTTACGGCCGGTTGGCATCGCGCGCTCTGCCTGTGGCAACGGAGGAGCGTCAGCAGGTCGGACCATGCTGCGCACCAAAATATAAATCACGAAGAACACCACCATCAGCAAGCCGGGCAGGATAGATGCGGCAAACAGCTTGCCAATCGACAGCTGCGCAATCGACGCATAGACGACCACAATGACCGAGGGTGGAATTATTGTCCCCAGTGAGCCCCCTGCACAGATTGTTCCCGCGATGAGGTCATTACGATAACCCGCTTTGGTCATGGCTGGGATGGCCATCAACCCCACAACTATCTCGACCGCACCTACAACACCGGATGCGGCGGCGAAAACTGCGCACATTGCAATCGTCGACAGCGCCAATCCACCGGGCAAGCCGCCCAGCCACAACTGCAATGCAAAGAACAGACGTTTCGCGATCCCCGAACGCTCAAGTATCGCCCCCATGAAAATGAACAGAGGGATTGCTGCCAGTACGAAATTCGAAGCCGTATGAAGCAGCGGACCATAAAGCTGCAAAAAGATCAGCTCACCGAACACCATGTAGCCAAAGGCGACGGAGATGATGATGAGCGAAAAGGCCACCGGCACTCCGGCAAAGACCAGCACAAAAAGGGCTGCAAACATCAGTAATGGTGTCATTGGTTTTCTTCCATGCCGTCCAGTTCGCCGGGCGCCTCACCAGGGTTCTTGCGCCCCGAAAGCAACTTGATCGCCTCAGCCAGGAATTGCAGCGCCAAGGCCGCCAGACCAACGGCGATGACCGTGTAAAACGGCCAGACAACCGGCGCCCAGGGGCTGACGCTTTCGACCTCTCCGGTGATCAGTGCTTTCCCGGCTTTTTTGCTTGCAACCCAGGCAAAAATGGTCGTGATCGGTGTCATGACCAACAGAAAGACAGCACCGTTCAACAGCTGCTGCGCCCGCATTGGCATACGCTGCGACAGAAAGTCGATCCTGACATGCACGTCACAGCGCAGGGCATAAGCCGCCCCAAGCAGAAAAACCGAACCGTTCAGCATGTACGAGATATCAAACGCCCAAAGCGTCGGCGCACCAAACGCATAGCGAGCAACAACCTCGTACAGCATTGCCACGATCAGGGCAAAAATTACGCATCGACCCAGCAGGGCCAGCGCCCCAGCAATCGCGTCGATGACTCTGAGAATAGTGGTCATGTATGTCCCCGGAAACGGATGACCGGCACGAATATCCGGTCATCCAACCAATGTCAGGGCAGAGCCTATTCGGCGCTGTCGCGAACCAAATAACCCGAATTCTCGGCCCAGTTCGCTTGATAGGTGAGGTAGCTGTCCAGAACCTCTTGCATCCGGGCGCTTCCGTCTTCGGCTTTTTTGGCAGCCTGGCTACGGGCCCAATCGCGCCCGGCGGCGCGGATCTTTTCGGATTCCGCTGGTACCATGTTGATGATTTCAACTTTGGTATCGCGGAAGGCAGCCATGGCTTGAATGTCCGCGTGACCGAAATGTGTGAAGCTTTCGTATGTTGTCAGCTTGGCCGCTGCGGTAACCTGAAGCTTGATATCCTCGGGCAGAGCATCCCAGGTTTCCTGTTTGACGAAGACTTCCCACAGAAAGGACGGCTGATGCACGCCGGGCATGATCATATAGGGCGCAACCTCGTGGAAACCTTCTGAGATATTGCCTCCTGGTGTCGACCATTCGACCGCGTCCACACCCTTACGCTGCAGCAAAGTGTAGATTTCATTTCCCGGGACAACCGTCGGAACGCCGCCAAAGCTGTCCTGTAGAACAGCGGCCCATGCGCCCGAGGTCCGGTATTTGACGCCCTTCAGATCGTTGGTTGTTTCGATCTTGACGTTCGAATGCGCCATCACTTCAGACGTACCGATCCCAACGACCAGCGTGTGCAGACCCATTTCTTCGCGGCGGAAATCCTGCAGCATCTGCTCACCGCCGCCTTCATAGATCCAGTGCAGGGTCGCCTCGCCGGACATTCCACCGGGGAAGCTGGCGAAAACGGCATTGGTCGGGTCCTGGTTTACCAGATAAGACGGCGTGGAATGTCCGGCTTCGACGATGCCGTCCTGAACTACTTCATATGCCTTGAAGGCCGGGGCCAGAACGCCTGCGCCAAAAGGTTGGACATGCATGCGTCCCGCGGTCAGTGTGTCCACATTAGCCGCAAATCGTTCCATGAAGTTCTGGTAAAAGAATGAACCTTCACCAATCGCTGCGGTCATCTTCCATTCAATTTCTGCGGCGCTTGCGGGCATTGCAAGCGTGGCTGTTACCGCCAGGGCGGCAAAGTTCGAGAAGAGTTTCATCTTGTCCTCCTGTTATGGGCCAAAGCCCGATTTTGCACGTCGATTGACGCGGAATTTCCGGTGATCTGCTTCTATGGCAGAGTGTTGCGGATGATACGGGACAGCCGATCTGGGTGTCCCTGCCCGGCCCCGTTCACCGGGGCCAAAGCCTTTGATATGGCCGAAGGAATTTCTTGCCTCAGCCCTGTGGTTCACCGCTTATTGCGTCGAGCCTTCCAGATCTTCGGGGCTGAGTGCGGCGGGCATGTTTTGATATGCTACGGGTCGCAGCCAACGGCGGATGGCCATTGTGCCGACGCTTGTCGCGCCGAAATTCGTGCTGGCAGGATAAGGCCCCCCGTGGACCATGGACCCTACCACCTCGACGCCGGTTGGGAAGCCGTTGAACAGCAACCGCCCGGCCTTGCGCTCCAGAATCGGGAAGAGTTGCTGCGCCAGCGCGGTGTCGCTGTCATCCATCTGGATCGTGGCCGTAAGTTGCCCGTCCAGCTGGGCTGACAAGGCAACCATCTCTTTTTCCGAGCCCACGCGCACAATCAGCGATGCGGGCCCAAACACTTCTTCGCTGAGGCTGGGATCAGCCAGAAACGCTTCGGCATCGGTTTCGAATAGCGCCGGTTCAGCTGAACGGCCTGCCGTGGAACCTTGATGGATCGTGCGCACGGCGGGATGTTCGGCCAAATGCGATTGGCCGGATCGAAATGCCTCGGCAATCCCATCGGTCAGCATGGTCTGTGATGGTACTGTACTCAGGGCACTCGCAGCAGCATCGATAAATTGGTCAGCATCATCGCCTGTGATCATCACGGCAACGCCCGGATTGGTGCAAAACTGCCCTGCCCCCATGGTCATCGACCCCGCCCAGGCTTTGCCGATCTCTTCACCTCTGGCGGCCATAGCGTTTGGAAGAACAAACATCGGATTGACCGAGCCCAATTCACCAAAGAACGGGATCGGGTCTGGGCGCGTTGCGCAGAGGTCAAACAGTGCCCTGCCTCCGGCCAGCCCACCGGTAAAGCCCACGGCACGGATTGCCGGATGCTTTACCAATGCTTCTCCAATGCTGCGGTCCCCTCCTTGCACCAATGAGAATACGCCGTCGGGCATACCGGTCGCCTTGGCCGCTGCTTGGATGGCATCAGCGACGATTTCGCCGGTGCCCGGATGGGCGGGGTGGCCTTTGACCACGACCGGGCAACCTGCAGCCAGTGCCGATGCGGTGTCACCTCCGGCAACCGAAAATGCCAAGGGGAAGTTCGAGGCGCCAAAAACAGCCACCGGGCCAACCGGGCGTTGCATCATCTTGATGTCAGGACGTGGGGCGGGTTGGCGTTCCGGCATCGCCAGATCATGGCGGCGCTCTAGATACGCACCATCCTGGACGAAATCGGCAAACATGCGCAACTGACCAACCGTGCGTCCCCGCTCGCCTTGAAGACGCATCTCGGGCAGACCGGTTTCTGCACTGCCAATGCTGGTGATGGCCTCGGCACGGGCCTCGATCTCATCCGCGATAGCATTCAGGAACTTGGCCCGATCCGCTCGGCTGCGATTGGCGTAATCTCCAAAGGCGGCCTCGGCTAGGGTACAGGCCTGATCAACCAACTCAGGCGTTCCCGCAGCAAAGTTGCTCCCCTCACCCGAGACGGGGCTGGAGGCAAAGCTTTCATCAGCTCCAACCCACTGACCGCCAATCAAGTGCTGACCGCGAAAAACATATCCATTATTCAACGACATACCCAATCCTCACGCTGCATTTTGCGCCGAAGAATCGGCCTGACTAGCCCAGTTCTCGTACCAGGTACGGAACAGTCTGAACTGTTGTTCAACATAGCCGCGCTGGCTGTCAGTAAGGGCATCTGTTTCGTTGAAATGATGCGTGTATTCGGGATGACCCGTCATAACCATCAAGTGTTTGTAGTAGAGCACAAGATCGGTGCCTTCGTCGAAGGACGACAAAACGCCCAAAGCCGCCTCAAGCTCCAACGCCCGGGCACGCGCGTTGGCATCGCCCTTGGCCGCCGCCTGACACAAATCCACCAGATGCAGAATCTCATCGGGCAGCACATTCCCGATCCCAGTGATGGCGCCGGTTGCGCCACAATTCACGATTCCGTGGAACACCGCGGTATCCACGCCGACCATCAGGGAAACATTGTCATCACCGCTGGTGATGTTTTCGGAGGCATACCGCAGATCTTCGGCGCCGCCGAATTCCTTGTATCCAATCAGGTTCGGGTGGTCCTTGCGCAGATTAAAAAACAGGTCCGCGCGGGTGGTAAATCCGTAATAAGGGCTGTTGTAGATCACTGCGGGAAGATCCGGTGCCGCGGCCAGAATACCTTTGAAGTGGTGCCGCTGCGCAGTCATGGACGCGCCGCGTGACAGTACACGGGGAATGACCATCAAGCCGCTGGCGCCCACTTTCTGTGCGTGTGCCGCATGCTGGATTGCCAGGGCCGAATTGATCGCGCCTGTTCCCACGATCACAGGGATACCAGCCCCGACCAACGCCTCGACGCCCTGCATACGCTGCGCATCGGTCAAAAGGGGCCAATCACCCATCGAGCCACAATAGACAACCGCGGACATGCCCGTCTCGATCAGCTCAAGACCTTTACGCACAAGCGCCTCAAAGTCAGGACTGCGATCCGCGCGACAGGGCGTCATCAGGGCCGGGATACATCCGGAAAAGACATTCGGGTTCACGATTTGGGTCTCCGTAATTTTTTTCCCGGGCCGGTGGATTGCCCCACCGGGTTAGGGATTTGCGTAATCTTGCCGTCAGTCTACTTTAAATATTTTGTTTGTCGACTAATTTTCGACAATAAGGAATAAGGCCCTAAAATATGTGAAAAACAACTGGTTTTTGGCTGGGATTAACACTCGACTTAGCACCGGTACGTGTGGCAAAATTGATGTGCGAACGCAGATGGACCGCGATCCAGCGGCTAGGGAATGCTCTGACATGGAAAAACGAAAGCCGGTCGAAGCCGGCCGCAAACGTGGATCAGGCGTTCAGTTCGTCTATGAAACCCTGCGGGACGAAATCATCGACCTCGCCCTTGCGCCCGGCAGCGCCATAGACGAGGCCAAGCTGAGCAAGCGGTTCTCGATGTCGCGCACCCCGATCCGTGAAGCCCTTGTCAGGCTGACGTCGGAAGGGTTGGTGGCGACACTGCCGAACCGCGCGAGCATCGTGGCGCCCATAGACTTTTTGAATCTTCACACATTCTTTGATGCGATGACCCTGATGTATCGCGTTACAACCCGGCTGGCCGCCGAATACCGAAAGGACCAGGATCTGTGCGACATTCGCATGCGGCAGCAGGAATTTTCGGATGCAGCTGCCAAAAATGACGTTCTGACCATGATCGCAAAAAATGCAGAGCTTCATAATGCAATCGCCAAAGCAGGGCGCAACCCATATTACGAAAGCCTGACGCGCAGATTGCTGAACGAAGGGCAACGGATCATGCGGCCCTATTATTCGTCCTTTGGGGATCGGTTGCCGGATCGGTATTCCCTGGAGCATGACGACATAATCGCAGCTATAGCGGCGCAGGACATCACCGAGGCCGACCGATTGGCGAGCGCCCATGCGGAACAAATCGTCCAGAACATCCGCGACATGATCTCGGCGGATCGGCGTCACTCAATCAAACTCTGATTCTGTTTCGCTAGATACTAAGCCGTTGGAAAAATTGAGGGGTTTGAAGGTTTACACCCGGATCTTCCCAAAAAAATTTACCTCTGCTAAAAAAATTTTGATATTTCCTCTGCGATCCGGTTGAATGCGCGGCAACCCACTATTCCGGGAGACAGGGAATGAACGCAGCAAACGCGCGCGACAAATCAAAGCCGAAGGGCACGCCGACCGAGCTGGGGCAGGCAATTCGCAGGCGGCGCAAGGCGATGGGCCTGACTTTGGACAAGGTCGCACAGACCTCTGATCTGACAACGGGCTTTCTGTCTCAGGTCGAGCGCGGCCTGAGCTCACCCTCGCTGACCTCGCTGATGGCGATTGCCGCGGCACTTCAAACCAGCATCGAAAAGCTGCTCAGCGTACCCGAGGTGTTCAGCGAATATGTGGCAAAGGACAACCGCCAGACATATTCCTTGGGTATGCGGGGCAGGTTTTATGAGAAGCTGGGCCCTGGTTTTACCGGTGCATTGTTCAACCCACAGATCGTTCATCGCCCCCCGGGGCACGTTTCCGAAAAGATGCGGCATGAGGGCGAGGCGTTTTGCTATCTGATCTCGGGACGGCTTGAATATCACCTTGGTGACAAGGTTTTCATTATGTCGCCAGGTGACGTCGTTCACCACGACACATCTACCCGTCATTTCTCAGTCGTATTGGGGGACGTAGAAGCCGTAGAGCTTTGGGTAACAACCTCTCCGATCAATGATTCCGGCTTTGTGGCAAGTTAAATTGACCAACCGAACAGAGGTCAGTCTAAATACATTTGGCCATTTTTCACCCACCACTAAAAAAAGCTTTAGTATTGTTAAGAATCGGATATGGTCGCCCCGAGCATGAATTCATTCTGCGGGAGGACTGATTATGAAATTGAAGACGGTTTTGGGACTAACCGTTGCCGCTACCCTGGCCATGCCTGCTTTGGCACAGGAAAGAGGCGGCACACTCAACTTTGCACGCTATGACGGGTCGCGCCTGATTGATCCGATCTATGCGGATCGCAACCCTGATATCTGGATGGTCGGCAGCCTGTTCGACACCCTGCTGCGCAGCAGTGCCGACGGCAATTCCGTCGAACCCGGCCTTGCTGAGACCTATACAGTCTCTGACGATGGTAAAACGGTTTCGCTGACCCTGCGCGAGGGGATCAAATTCGCAAACGGTACGCCCATGTCAGGTGACGACGTAGTCTTTTCCCTCGATCGAGCGCGCAATCCCGACCTGAGCCCCTGGGCTGGCTTGCTGGGTTCGATCGACGCGGTTACCGCAGATGGAAACGCGATCACGGTTGCCCTTGGCGGCCCGGATCCAACCATCCTGTCCATGCTGGCCACATTCAACACGGCAATCGTGTCCAAAGCGGCCTTTGAGGCCGCAGAAGGTGCAACAGATCAGGAAAAATCCGCTGCGATATTTGCCGCCACAGCCGCCGGAGTAGGCTCTGGCCCCTTCTATCTGTGTGGCTTTGAACAAGGAGCATCGATGGATTTCTGCGCCAATGAAAACTATTGGCGCATGGGCGCAGACGGCAAAGCTCTGCCGTATCTGGATGCCGTACATTTTGAGATCATCCCGGATGACGCTACCCGCATTCTGAGTTTGCAGGCCGGAGAAGTTGATGCCGCAGAATTCATCCCGTTCAGCCGTGTGGCCGAGCTGGAGCAGGATTCTAACATCAACATGAACCTCTATCCGTCCACGCGGATCATCTATTCGCCAATCAATACGCGCGATAACCGAGCCGATGGTTCTGCCAACCCACTGGCCGACGCCCGCGTCCGGCAGGCGCTGAACTATGGCACCAACAAAGAAGCGTTGATCGGGCTGGTACTGCATGGCGCGGGTCAACCGATGAGCTCGCCGTTGATGGCCAAGGCTACCCAATATGCCGCCGACATGACCCCGCTCTATGGCTATGACGTGGACAAGGCCAAGGCATTGTTGGCCGAGGCCGGGTTTGCCGATGGAACCGAAATCACCTTTACCACGCTGGCAGGTTCTGCGGACGATGCAACCATCTTTGCGGCGCTTCAGCAGATGTGGGCTCCTCTGGGCGTCGATCTTGTGGTCGAGCAAGTGGACGGCGCAACACGCGGCGCTAAGAACCGATCAGGTGAGTTTGACATTCACACCTATGGCTGGGTCAACGATGTAAATGATCCCAGTCAGGTGGTGGGCTGGCTGGGCCACACACCCACGGCCAAGGCAGTAGGAACCGGCTGGGAAAACGCCGAGTTTAACACCCTGTTCGACGAAGCCGCCGGTGAAATGGACGCCGAGGCGCGCAAAGCGAAATTCGCCCGAATGCAAGAGCTCTATGCCGAAGCAGCCCCCCTGCTGTTCATGTATGAGACCCCCTTTGCCGTTGCAGTTGGCTCGGCTGTCGAAGGCTATGTCCAGACCCCTCTGGGCAACAATATCTTCGATCAAGCAACCGTCAGCCGCTAAGGTAAGACCCCTGGTCCCGCCGCTTTCAGGCGGCGGGACAAATTTGCGGAGCTCGCTTTGTCCAGCCTGTCCTATATCTTCAAACGACTCCTGATGATGATCCCGACCTTTTTTCTGGTCATGATCATTATTTTTCTTCTTGTTCGATTGCTACCGGGAGACCCTGCCATTGCGATGGCCGGTGATCGTGCCTCGGACGCCGACATCCAGGCCATCCGTGAACGGCTTGGGTTGACCGAACCTATGCTGGTGCAATTCTGGCTGTTCCTTACCAATACCGTGCAGGGCGATCTGGGTCGGTCTATCCTGATGCGCTCGGATGTGATCAATGTGATTTCTGACCGTCTTCCTATCACTGTCTTCCTGACCGTGTATTCGGTGGTTTTGTCGCTGCTGATTGCCGGTCCGCTGGCCTTTGTTGCTGCGCTCAACCGGGGCCGCTGGCCTGATGCGGTGATCCGCACCGTCTTTCAGATCGGGCTGTCGATGCCGGTGTTCTATATTGGCCTCGTTCTGTTGACCTTTCTGGCAGCACAGCTGCGCCTGTTTCCGGTCGGAGGATATGGCGACACCTTTACCGAGCGGCTCTATCACCTGTTCCTGCCTTCAGTGACCGTAGCGCTTTACACCTCGGCCATCATCATGCGGAACCTGCGCAGCGCGATTATCGAGGTTCTGGACGCCGAATATGTTCAGTTCGCGCGTGCCAAAGGCCTGCCGCCTCGTTTGGTTCTGGGTCGCCACGTCCTGCGCAATGCGCTGATTTCCACGGTAACCCTGCTGGGCCTGTCCATCGGCAATCTGATGAGCGGGACATTGGTCACCGAAACCGTATTCGCCGTGCCCGGAATGGGGCGCCTGATGCTCGAGGCTATCTTTGCCCGCGACTACCCCCTGATTCAGGGGCTGACCCTGACATTTGCTGTTCTGGTTTCCGTGGTTTTCCTGATGACCGACCTGTTTCAGAGTCGCCTTGACCCAAGGATGCGCCTGCAATGAGTGACGCGACCTTCAACAGCACCTCGCAGCGCCCCACCTTCATGCAGCGGGCCTTGCGCAAACCTGGGTTCGTGGCCGGGTGCATCATCATCGGGTTTTCGGTGCTGCTTGCCCTGTTTCCCGGCGTATTCGCGCCCTATGACCCAAGCGCAATCGACTATCTGGCCCTGCGCCAACCACCATCCTGGGCACATCCGTTCGGCACAGATCTGTTAGGGCGCGACAGCCTATCCCGCGTCATCTGGGCCTATCAGGTCAACATGCAGATGGCAATTTTCGGGACTGTATTCGCATTGGTCACCGGTATAACGGTTGGCGCGCTGGTCGGGTATTATCGCGGCATCGCGGACATGATCTTTGGCCGCATCGTTGACGCTGTAATCACCTTTCCTTTCCTGGTTCTTGTCATTGCCGTGGTTGCGGTTCTAGGGCCGGGCCTGATCAACATGTATATCGCGATTTCAGTTGTTTACTGGGTCTATTATGCGCGCCTGATGCGGGCCGAGGTGATCGCTCAAATGGGGAATGACTATGCCTCGGCCGGGGTGGTGATGGGATATTCCGACAGCCGCATCATCTTCCGCCACCTGCTGCCAAACGCGATAACGCCGGTTATCGTCTATTGGATGACCGACATGGCGCTGGTGATCTTGCTGGGGTCATCCCTTGGCTATCTGGGGTTGGGGGCGCAACCACCGCAGGCCGAATGGGGCGTGCTGATCGCCGAAGGGCGCAACTTTATCTCGACCGCCTGGTGGCTGAGCCTGATGCCCGGCATCGCCATCGTTCTGACCGGCCTTGGCTTTTCGCTTTTGGGCGATGGGCTTGCCGATCTGCTGAGACCGCGGGGATAGCGATGCAGGACCAAACGAAACTTCTAAAAGTAACCGGGCTATGCACAACCTTTCACAAGAACGGTCGCGCGTTGCCTGCGCTGCGCAATGTCAGTTTCGGCGTGAACCGGGGTGAGGTTTTGGGGCTGGTCGGCGAAAGCGGGTCGGGCAAGAGCGTCACGTTGCGCTCGATCATGGGGCTGGCGCGCCGCTATGGCGACGTGACCGGCCAGGTGCGCTGGAATGGGCGTGATCTGATATCCATGTCAGACAGGGCTCTTCGTCGGTTTCAGGGTCGCGAAATCGCGATGATTTTTCAGGAACCGATGACCTCGCTGAACCCGCTGCTGACAGTCGGACTGCAACTGGAAGAGACCCTGCGTGCCCATACCGACCTGCCCCGCGCCGCGCGCTTGGATCGGGCAATCGAAATGCTGGACCTTGTCGGCATCCCCTCGGCAGCGCAACGCTTGAAGGATTATCCTCACCAATTTTCCGGCGGAATGCGCCAGCGGGTCATGATCGCAATAGCGCTTGCCGCAGAACCCAAACTGTTGCTGGCGGATGAACCCACCACAGCTCTGGACGTGACCATTCAGGCCCAGATCCTCGATCTGATCCTGCGACTAGCGCAGGATATGGATATGGGGGTTGTGCTGGTCACCCATGATCTTGGCGTGGTTGCCCAGACTTGCGACAACGTGGCCGTTATGTATGCGGGACGGATCGTCGAACAAGGGCCGGTCCGCGATGTGCTGCGGGCACCGCATCACCCCTACACTGTGGGTCTGATGCGGTCTGTGCCCGAAAACATCGCTCCTCGCACGCCGCTATATTCTGTTCCCGGAGTGCCGCCCGCACTGGATGCCCTGCCTGCCGGATGCGCGTTTGCACCGCGCTGTGCCGCATGCATAGACGCCTGCGCGCAAGAGCGCCCAGCGATGACCCTGATCACCGATCAAAGACAGGTCGCCTGTTTCAACCCGATAACCAAAACCCAAGGGAACGCCGCATGACTGCCCTGATGCAAATCCGCGACCTGCATCTGCGGTTCCCAATGGGCCGCAGCATCGGCGATGTCATTTCGCGGCGTCCTGGTCGCGAAGTACGGGCGCTGAATGGTGTCAGCCTAGATCTGACCCGCGGCGAAACTCTGGGCGTCGTCGGAGAGTCCGGGTGTGGAAAGTCCACACTAGCCCGGTGTATCGTGCGCCTTCATAAGCCCAGCGACGGTTCAATCTACTTTGAAGGTCAGGACATATTCGACGGCGAAATCAAAGCTGACCGCACCTATAACCGCCGGGTTCAGATGATGTTCCAGGACCCCTATTCATCGCTCAATCCCCGGATGACGACAGAGCAAATTCTGGCCGAAGCCCTGAGCGTTCACAACATGCGCCCAGAAGCAGAAATTCCCGACCGTGTGGCCGAGTTGCTTGATCTGGTCCGCCTTCCGAAGGACGCGCAAGACAAGCTGCCGCACGAATTCTCCGGAGGTCAGCGTCAGCGGATCGCCATTGCGCGCGCATTGGCGGTCGAACCCGAAGTTCTGATTGCGGACGAACTGGTCTCGGCACTAGATGTTTCGGTTCAGGCGCAGGTGGTAAACCTGTTGCTGGACCTGCAGCGGGAACTTGATCTGACAATCCTGTTTGTGGCCCATGACCTGCGGCTTGTCCGTCATGTTTCAAACCGGGTCGCGGTAATCTACCTTGGGCGGATCGTTGAAATCGGCGACAGCGAAACTTTGTTTTCCGCCCCCTCCCACCCTTACAGCCAAGCTCTGCTTTCAGCCGCCCCTTCGCTGGACCCCGACAACCGCGGTGCCGTCAAGCGGCTTGAGGGAGAGCTGCCTTCACCACTGAACATGCCCTCAGGGTGTCCGTTCCATGTCCGGTGCCCTCACGCCAGCAACATATGCGAAACCAAAGTGCCTGCCCTGATGCCTTTTGAAAATCGTGGCGAGGTCGCCTGTCACCATGTTGAAGAGATAAATGCCGATGCTTGATGCCCCCGGAACCGACCGATCCGCGATTGTTTCGGCCTTGCGCGCAGAGCTTAAAGCACAAGGTCTGGATGCCTTTATCGTGCCCCGCTACGACGCACATCAGGGCGAATATGTTGCCCCTCATGATGAACGCCTCGCCTTTGTAACTGGCTTCAGCGGCTCGGCAGGCATGGCCATCGTCACACCCGAAACTGTCGCTTTGTTTGTCGATGGCCGCTATGTGGTACAGGCTGCAAACCAGTGTGCCGAGGCTGTTTTCTCGCACCATCATCTGTTTAACGAGCCGCCCGAATACTGGCTGGCCGCCGTTGCACAGAAAGGATGGAAAATCGGCTTTGACTCGATGCACCTACCGCCGGTCTGGTTTGACCGATTTGAGCGCGGGCTGGAAGGCAGCGGTGCCACGATGGTGGCGACAGCTTCAAATCCGGTCGATGCAATCTGGACCGACCAACCCGCTGCCCCCCAAGGACAGATCGAGCCATTTCCACTTCAGTTTTCGGGCCGGGCGGCGGGTGAAAAGATCTCGGATCTGGCCACTGAGCTAACACGCCGAGAGGCCGACTTGCTGGTGGAAACTCAGCCCGACAACATCGCCTGGCTGCTTAATGTGCGTGGCTCAGACGTGGCTTTCAACCCTGTTCCCAACTCTTTCCTTCTGTTGCAAAGCTCGGGCCAGGTTCACTGGTTCGTGTCTGACCAAAAACTGGATGCCGATGTCACTGACCACATGCCGGAAAATGTTTCGGTTCAGGCGCCGGATGGTTTTCTGTCTACACTCAGTGATCTTACAGCGCCCGGCCAAGCTGTGATTTTCGACCCCGATTTTTCGCCGACGGCGGTCAAACAAGTGCTGGAGCGTACCGGAGCAAAGGGCGTGCCGGTCAACGGATTGTTAAGCAAAACCAAAGCCCGCAAGAATACAACGGAACTGGAAGGGTTGCGCGCTTGCCATATCCGGGACGGGATCGCCTGGACCGAATTCTGCGCCTGGCTGGCGGCTCAGGTACAGAAACAGGCTGAACCGGTGACCGAGCGCGAAGCAGAACAGCGGGTATTGGCCTTCCGCAGCGTTCAGGATGGGTTCATCCACGAAAGCTTCAACACAATCTCGGCCGCCGATGGCAATGCCGCGATGTGTCATTACGCTACCGAGGTCGACAATACCGTTCCGATCCAACCGCGGGGCACATACCTGCTGGATTCCGGGGGGCAGTACGACACCGGCACAACGGATGCCACGCGCAGCTTTTCGTTCGGGCCTCAGCGGCCTGATGGATATGACCGGGCCTATACCGCAGTGTTCAAGGCCTTTCACGCTCTGGCCACGCTGCGCTTTCCTGCAGGCACACAGGGCCATCACATTGATGCAATCTGTCGCCGCCCGCTGTGGGATCTGGGATTGGATTATGACCACGGAACGGGTCATGGAATTGGCCACCGGTTGTCTGTCCATGAACATCCGCAGCGCATTGGCAAACCTTACAACCCGGTCGACCTGATGCCTGGCATGGTTATGTCGATCGAGCCGGGATATTACGAGGCCGGCAGGTTCGGCATTCGCATCGAAAACCTGTTCGAAATTGTCGAGGCAGATGACGGATTTCTGGAGTTCTCGAACATGACCTGGATCCCGATCCAGACGGATATGTTGATGCCAGATATGCTGAATCAGTCAGAAATTGACTGGATCAATGACTATCATGTCAAGGTTCTCAGACAGGTCGGGCCGCATCTTTCGCCTCTGGCCCTTAGATGGGCCCAGACGGCCTGTGCAACGCTGACCAAATAAACCAGAGTTTTGCCATCAGACCACCGTTCGAGGCGTCTTTCCTGCAAATACCGGCTGGACCCGGGCACCCTGATATTCGCAGGCGTTATCCAACCAGGCCAGAAACAGACGCGTGTTTCCAACAATGTGAGGGACAAAGCCGAAATCCGGTCGATTACCGGCCAGCTTTTGAACCAAAGAACCCGTTTGCAACACGAAGATCGCGCCCCCTACCACAACGGCGGCGCTGATTGTGGGCGAGGCTGCGATCTCATGGCTTTGGGTTCCGGCCACCCAAAGAGCAAATGCCAGACGCGTCATCGCCACCGTATCCGTGACGCGGCGCAAGCCAGGAAGGAAATAGGTGGATAGAGCCGTCGCGCATACAATGACAGCCATATAGATCAGGCCGATAACAACCGGGACGGGTAATCCGAAACGCGTTGCCTCTATATGTGAGTAAAGAGTGAAACCCGAGGCAAAAGCCAGAGCCGCAATCAGCGACAACCGCCGTCTTTCGAGACTTAGATGCCTTGTGACTCTTTTCACTGCGTCGACCCTCATGTTTTGTTGAGGATCTGTTTGAGATATGAATTTGTGATTGATCTGACGAAATAGCGGCGGAAGTTTGTCTTTGTCTCCCCTCACCATTCAATCGGTCGCCCAAATGACTTGGTTACGCCCTGCACGTTGGCCTTTTCACTCTGGTACGAGCGCAAAATCCAGCCCGGTTTAGGCCGCTGCAACCCGCTTCGGCGGCCCTGTGATTTCAGAAAAGAGGTTTGGCAGAATTCTCACCTCCTATGGTGAAAATCGCTCAAATTCATTCCGCTGGGCCCGTTTCAATGTCGCTTGCCTTCAGGATAAATGTGCTGTCGCTTCAATTTCCAACAAGGCCTCGTCTTCGACCAAACCCGCCACGATGATCATTGACATCGCAGGAAAATGCCTGCCGAAAACCTCACGATAGGCGGCCCCAACTTCGGCTTGCAGAGACAGATATTCGCGTTTGTCTGTTACGAACCAGGTCAGGCGGGTCACATCGCGGGCCGAGCCACCAGCGGCCTCGACAATATCAACGATATTCTGCAGCGCCTGTTTCATCTGTCCGATGAACCCGCCGCTGACAAATTTCTTGTTCGCGTCCCATCCTATTTGCCCGCCGATATGTAACGTTCCATCTTTGGTCAAAACGCCATTGGCATATCCTTTGGCAGGCAACCAGCCGTCGGGGTGAATTGTCTTGTGGCTCATAGCGCGTCGTCCCTGAATGCCTCGAGTTTTTTACGGATGTCTGCGGGCCAGGCCGTTGGACCGCCCTTTGAATCTACATGAACAAGCGTTGCTACGCTTGTCAGTCGCTCCTCTTGCGCACAACTGGCCACGACCGAGTATTCGGCTGAACTGCGTCCGATCTTTGTGATCTTCATCCGGAATATCAAATGGTCACCGTGACGGCTGGGCGCTGAAAATCGGGTTTGTATCTGTGCGGTAGGCACTGCGCCAACAGGATGAATCTCTTCAAACGGTTTGCACAGCACCTGATCGAAATAGGTCTCAACGCAATCATTGATCATCTCGAAATAGCGCGGGAAAAAGACAATCCCCGCCGGGTCGCAATGTTTGAACAGAACCTTTTGGTGGAATTCAAAAGTCATCAGACCCCCACATATTTTTCTGTGATGTCATGACCGAGATCCACCATCGCGCCAGACCAGACTGTTTTACCGCGCTCAAGAATGACCGCGCGGTCAGACACCAGCGCCAACTCTTTCAGAGACTTGTCGATCAACAGGATCGAAACATTGGTTTCCTGTTTCAGGCGATGCAAGACCGACCAGATTTCCTGTCGCACGATCGGAGCCAGCCCTTCGGTTGCTTCATCGAGGATCAAGAGCTGCGGATTTGTCATCAGGGCGCGCCCGATAGCCAGCATCTGTTGTTCTCCGCCGGATAGTGAGGCTGCCCTTTGGCCCTGACGTTCCTCTAACCGTGGGAACAGTTCAGCCACCTTCTGCAATGTCCAGGCACCGGGTCTGGCAGCGGCGATCAGATTCTCGCGCACCGTCAGGTCGGCAAAGCACCGGCGCCCCTCGGGTACCAGCCCGACACCAAGACGCGCGACCTTATAGCTGGGCAAAGCGTGCAGATTCTGATTGTTCAGCGACAGGGTGCCCTCGGACCGGATCATCCGGCAAATGGCTTTGACAGTCGTGGTCTTGCCCATCCCATTGCGCCCCATAAGGGCTGTAACCTCGCCCTGCGCCAGAGAAAGATCGACACCAAATAAAGCCTGACTGACGCCATATGTCGCGGTCAGGTTTTCTACCCGCAACAAAGTCATGCCTCATCCCCCAGATAGGCATCGCGCACCTCACGGCTTGCGCGGATTTCATCTGCCGTCCCGGTTGCAATCACCTTGCCATAGACCAATACGCTGATCCGATCAGCCAGCGCAAAAACGGCGTCCATATCATGTTCGACAAGCAGGATGGGCGCCTCTTCCCGCAGACCGTCAAGAAACCCGGTCAACCGCTTGGACCCTCCAGCGCCAAGCCCGGCCATCGGTTCATCCATGACAAAGACCCGAGGTGACAAAGTCAAAGCCACGGCGACTTCAAGCTGGCGGCGTTGACCATGGCTGAGATTTGCGCAACGCGTTTCGCGTTCATCGCCCAGGCCCACCCTTTCCAGCGCAGCCTCGGCCCTTTCGAGCAGCTCTGACCGTTTCAAGGCAGGTTTCCAGAACCGCCATACGAGGTTTTCCGCCCCCATGGCGCTCAACACGACATTTTCCAGAACCGTATCTTCCATGCACAGTTCAGATATTTGGAACGTCCGCCCCATCCCTGCCCTTGCCCGCTTTTGCGTGCCCAGGTCCGACACATCCTGTCCGCACAGCAAAACACGCCCCGAATCCGGTTGCAAACCTCCGCAAATCTGCTGGATCAACGTGGATTTTCCCGCTCCATTCGGACCAATGATGGCGTGGATCTCTCCTCGCCTGAGATCAATCGAGACGTTATCCGTAGCCTTTAACGCACCAAAGCTTTTGTTCAGACTCTCGGTGGCAAGGACGGGATCAGACATGTGCCCCCTCTTTCCCGGTTAGCAGCCCAATCAGGCCACCGCGACCAAACAGAACGATGCACAGCAGAACAATACCCAAATATACATGCCAGAAATCGGTTAGTTCACCCAGAAAATGCTCGAGCGCGACAAACACGCAAGCCCCAATTACCGGACCCATCAGGCGTCCGACACCTCCGATGATTATCAGCACAATCAATTCGCCCGAAAGCTGCCAACTGAACATAGACGGCGAAACGAACCGGTTGAGATCGGCAAACAGCGCCCCGGCCAGACCAGTGACAGCGCCGGACAGAACAAAGGCCAGAAGTTTCAGCCGCATGGGGTTCAATCCCACAGTCTCGACTCGCGCCGTAGATTGCCGTGTCGCATTAAGAGCCAGCCCGAATGGCGCGGCTTGCATCCGCGCAAACAGGAACAGGACGAGACATAGCAGCGCGAAACAGATGCCGTAAAACTGGATCGGATCCAATGTGTTGAGGCCGGGAAAACCGTTGCGAACATAGATGGATAATCCGTCTTCGCCCCCGTATTGCGCCCAAGAAATCGCGAAGTAGTAAAACATCTGTCCGAAGGCCAGCGTAATCATGATGAAATAAACGCCTGACGTTCTTAGGGACAGAAGACCGACGAAAAAGGCAGCAATGCCCGAAGTAAGCATCGCAACTATCCAGATCACGGGCATGGATTTACTGCCTTCGATAGAAATCAAGCCCAGATCCAGTGCCGTGTAGGTCTGCGCGTGATAGGTCAGAATGCCCATCGCATAGCCGCCGATCCCGAAGAAAACAGCATGGCCAAAGCTGACCAACCCCCCGATTCCCAGGATGACATTCAGACCAACCGCTGCAAGCGCCAAGATCACCGCCCGCGTCACAAGCGTGATTGTGAAGGGCTGGTCCGCGGCCAGCGCCCAAAGGGGCAGCGCCAGCAGGCCGGCGATCATCAGGCCATTGATGTATCTTTCATTCATTCTCATGCGCGGGCTCCGAACAGACCTGTTGGGCGCCAGATCAGGACCAATCCCATCAGAACATAGATTCCCATTGACGCCAGAGCCGAGCCGCTTTTCTGAGCGGCTCCCGGTTCCATGAACAGTTTGAACAGCTCGGGCAGGAAAACCCCGCCCAGCGTGTCGGTTAGCCCAACCAACAGCGCCCCGATGAACGCCCCCCGAACTGAGCCTATGCCACCGATTACGATAACCACGAAGGCCAGGATCAGAACAGGTTCACCCATGCCCACCTGTACCGACTGAATTGCCCCAACCAAAGCACCGGCAAGCCCCGCCAGCCCCGCCCCTAGTGCAAAGACCAACGTGTAAAGTTTCGAGATGTCGATGCCCAGTGCGGCAATCATTTCCCGGTCGTTCTTACCGGCCCGTATCTGCACACCCAAACGCGTGCGTTCGATCAGGGCCCACAAACCTACAGCAACAGCAAGACCAATCCCGATCAGGGTTAGGCGATAGAGGGGATATTCAATCCCGCCCTGCAGCGTGATCGGACCCGAAAGTGCAGCTGGAATATCCAGGAACAATGGGAAAGACCCAAAGACCCACCTTGTCCCTTCGGAAAAGATCAGGATCAGTGCAAAGGTGGCCAGAACCTGATCCAAATGTGGTGCCTGATAAAGCCGCCGGATAACGAGCATTTCTACGATCACCCCTGCCAGTGCGGCCGCAGCCAGAGCAGCAATCAAAGCAAGCAGAAATGACCCGGTCGCCCCTGCAACTGCTGCAGCGGCAAATGCACCCACCATGTACAAAGAGCCATGGGCCAGGTTGATCAGGCCCATCACCCCGAAGATCAGCGTCAGGCCAGCAGCCATCAAAAACAACATGACGCCGAACTGCAGCCCGTTCAGGATCTGCTCGATAATCAGGATCGAGGACATGGAAACTCCGGTGATCTGCCCGCCCACTTTTAGGGGCAGGCAGAAATTCAGTTACATTTTGCACTCGGCCGCGTAGGCATCAGAGTGGTTTTCAAGAGCTACGCCAAGGATCTTATTGGTAAATACATCACCTTCTTTGATCACTTCGCGCGCATAGATGGTCTGAACCGGATGATGGTTCGGGCCAAAGCTGAAATCCCCTCGTGTGCTGTTGAAATCCGCCGCCCTCAGCGCTTCGCGGAAGGCATCCACATCTGACGGGTCAGCCTTGTTAAGCGCGGCAAGCAACAGGTTGGCGGTATCGAATCCCTGACTGGCGTAAAGCGAGGGAAGACGTCCGTATTTTGCCTGAAAGCTTTCAACAAAGGCAGCGTTGGTCGGGTTGTCGATATCCTTGTTCCACTGCGAAGTGTTCACCACGCCCAGCGCCGCATCGCCTACCGCCTGCAGAATGCCCTGATCAAAGCTGAAGGCTGGGCCAACAACTGGAAGATCGATCCCGCTGTCGGCATATTGCTTCAGAAACGAAATCCCCATCCCGCCGGGCAGGAAGAAAAATACGCTATCCGCATCGCTTGCGCGGATTTGCGCGATTTCAGCTGCATAATCAGTCTGGCCAAGCTCGGTATAGATCTCACCGGCCAGATCACCTTCGAAAAAGCGTTTATAGCCAGTCAGCGCGTCGACGCCCGCCGGGTAATTCGGAGCAAGTATGAAGCTGCTCTTGTAACCCGCACCATTGGCGTATGCGCCCGCGGCCTCGTGCAGGTTGTCGTTCTGCCAGGCGACGTTGAAATAGTTCTGGTGACAGCCCTTCCCCGCCAGAGGTGACGGGCCCGCATTGGGTGACAGATAGAAAACGTCCTGGTTCACGGCGGCTGGCACAACCGCCATCGCCAGGTTTGACCAGATGATACCGGTCATCACATCTACACGTTCGGATTGGATCATCTTGTCTGACAGCTGTACCGCGATATCCGGTTTGCGCTGGTCGTCTTCGATCACCACCTCGATATCATCCCGCCCCGATTGAGCAATCGCAAGCATGAACCCATCCCGTACGTCGATGCCCAAACCGGCCCCGCCGCCTGAAAGCGTTGTGATCATCCCCACCTTAACTTCCGCTGTAACACCCGTCGCGCACAGCGCGGTGATCGCTGCAGCCGCCAATAGTCTCTTCATCGTCTTCTCCCTTCGTTGGCCCTATGAACGCGATTTATGTCATTATTCTCAACGTTCGGTCTATGCCTTTGGCAATTCGGTCTTTTTCTTACATTCTTTCTGCCCGCTATATTCTACATACATTGATCATGATTTCAGGCGGAAACGCTGGATTTTTCCGGTCGCGGTTTTGGGCAAATCATCGCAGAACCGGATCGAGCGCGGGTATTTATACGGGGCAATCATAGATTTCACATGAGCCTGAAGGGCTTCGCGCATAGCGTCATCAGCCGTGCCTGAAGCCAGAACAACATGTGCTTGGACAATTTGACCCCTCTCAGTATCTGGGACGCCGATCACCGCGCATTCCGCAACGGCCTCATGCGCCAGAAGTGCGGCTTCGACTTCGGGTCCGGCGATGTTGTATCCGGCCGAGATAATCATGTCGTCATTGCGCGCAGAAAAATGAAAATACCCCTCCGCGTCCCGATAAAAGCTGTCACCAGTGATATTCCATCCATCTGTTACATAACCCGACTGCCGCTTATCATTCAGATACCGGCACCCTGTCGGACCACGTACAGCCAGGCGTCCGATATCCCCAACTGCAGCTTCGGTACCGTCTGGGTTTAACACTTTGGCCTCATATCCGGTAACCGGCCTGCCGGTACTGGCCGGGCGGTGATCGTCAAACCGGTTTGAAATAAAGATGTGCAACATCTCGGTCGCGCCGATCCCGTCGAGCATTGGTTTGCCTGTCTTGGAAATCCACTCGTCATAGATTGGCTGCGGTAAGGTCTCGCCCGCCGACACGGCCGCACGCAGACTAGACAGATCAACACCGTCATCCATCGCCTGCAGCATGACCCGATAGGCGGTTGGCGCAGTGAAACAGACAGTCGCTTTGTATTTTTCGATTATCTCGATCATGCCCGCAGGCGAGGCTTGTTCTAACAGGGTTGCAGTCGCGCCGAACCGCAACGGAAACACCGCCAAACCACCCAACCCGAATGTGAAGGCCAAAGGTGGAGAACCAACAAAAACGTCCTCTGGAACGACCTGCAACACCTCACGCGCATAGCTGTCGGCAATGATCAGAATATCTCTGTGAAAATGCATGGTGGCCTTGGGTTCACCTGTCGAGCCGGAGGTGAAACCCAACAAGGCCACGTCGTCGCGCCCGGTTTTAACGCAATCGAACTGTACCGGCTTTTCAAGTGCAAGACGATCAAGCTCGGCATCGTGGTTTGAAGTTCCGTCGAACCCGACGACCCGCTGCAGGAACCGGCTATCACTGGCGCAGGACTGCATTTCGTCGATCAGCCGGGTATCACATAATGCAAACTGGATTTCCGCCTTATCGACAGTTTTCGTCAGTTCTGCAGCGCGCAACATCGGCATAGTATTGACGACGACCGCACCCACCTTGGTTGCGGCAAGCCAGCACGCAACCATTGCCGGATTGTTAGCCGATCGGATCAGCACCCGGTTTCCCGGCTCGACCCCCAAGTCATCGACCAATACATGTGCCAGCCTGTTGGTCCAGTCGCTGAGCTCTTTATATGTTCGTTGCCGACCATTGCCGATCAAAGCGGTATGATCACCAAAGCCCTTGGCAACCATGGCATCGGTCAGCTCATATGCTGCATTCACATGATCGGAATATGCAAAACCCGCCAACAGGAAGTCGGGCCACTGATCCTGGGGGGGCAGGTTATCGCGGCTGAACGTGTCGGTATGTGCAGACGGTCCAAGCATCACCTTCCCTCCATGTGTGCGGCCATCGTCTGACGTGCAATAATTACTTTTTGAACGTCCGAGGCGCCCTCGTAGATGCGCAAGGCACGGATTTCTCGGTACAGAGATTCAACCGCCATCCCAGAACGCACCCCGTCGCCACCAAACAACTGAACCGCCTTGTCGATAATCAACTGCGCCTGATCGGTAGCAAACAGCTTGGCCATCGCCGCCTCACGTGTAATGCGCGCCGCTCCGCTGTCCTTGGCCCACGCTGCCCGATAGATCAAAAGCGCCGAAGCATCGACATCTAATGCCATCTCGGCGATGTGCCCCTGCACCATCTGCAAATCAAACAACGGGGCGCCTTGCACCTGCCGTTCCGATACCCGTGTCAGCGCCTCATCCAGCGCGCGTCGTGCAAATCCCAGCGCAGCGGCGGCCACCGTCGGGCGGAACAGGTCCAGCACAGACATTGCAATACGAAATCCTGCGCCAGCTTGACCGATCATCGCACTAGCCGGCACACGCACATCATTGAAACGCAAAGTCGCCAATGGGTGTGGCGCGATTGTGTCCAGTCGCCCGACAACTTCGAAACCCTTCAGATCAGGAGTGATGATAAAAGCTGACAACCCTTTGGCCCCGGGTGCCTCGCCAGTACGGGCGAACAGGGTGTAGACATCTGCGATACCCCCGTTCGATATCCATGTCTTTTCACCGTTCAGGACAAAGTCGTTGCCATCACGGATAGCCGTCATTGTCGAATTTGCCACATCCGACCCCGATTGAGGTTCAGTCAATGCAAAGGCCGCGATAGCCTGACCAGAGCGCGTTTGCGGCAGCCAATGCGCCTTTTGGCCTTTTGAGCCGAACAACGAGATCGCACCGGTTCCAAGCCCCTGCATTGCAAAGGCGAAATCGGCCAACCCATCATGGCGGGCAAGTGTTTCACGGCTGAGGCACAGCGTCCTGACATCCAATTGGCCATTTTCGTCCGAAGTAGGCTGCAGCAGCCCGGCGTCGCCCAGCTGGCGGACCAGATCGCGACAAGCCTGGTCCGGGTCGCAATGGTCAATAGCTAGTCCCCGAGCAATCTCTTGCACCCGATCCGCCCAGCCCCGGTGATGAGGGTCAAAGAATGGCCACGAAAGAAAGCTCTGATCTGCCATCAATCGCCCTCGAATACTGGTTTGTCTTTTGCAACAAAGGCCTTGTAGGCGCGTTCAAAATCTCCGGTTTGCATACAGATCGCCTGGGCCTGCGCCTCTGCTTCGATTGCCTGTTCGATCGACATAGACCACTCCTGCGCCAGCATGGTCTTGGTCATCATATGCGCAAAATTGGGGCCAGCCACGATACGGTCAGCCAGAGATTGCGTGGTAGCGTCAAGCTCGGATGGATCAACCACCGCATTGTAGAACCCCCAGGAAAGCCCCTCATCAGCGGTCATGCTGCGTCCGGTATAGAGCAGTTCGGCCGTACGCCCCTGCCCGATGATACGGGGCAGGATGGCGCAGGCCCCCATATCGCACCCTGCCAGCCCCACCCGCGTGAACAGGAATGCACATTTGGCCTGCGGGGTGGCGATACGCAAATCCGCAGCCATAGCGATGATGGCCCCGGCCCCCACGCAAATACCGTCCACCGCAGCAATCACCGGCTTGCCACAATTCACAATCGCCTTGACGAGATCTCCGGTCATTCGCGTGAAGAGCAACAGGTCCTTCATCTTCATGCGCGTTAGCGGACCGATGATATCGTGCACATCTCCGCCCGAGCTGAAATTGCCACCATTTGAGGCGAACACCACTGCATCTACCTCTTCTGAATAGACCAAATCCCTGAACCAATCGCGCAGTTCGGCATAGCTGTCGAAGGTCAAAGGGTTCTTACGCTCTGGTCGGTTCAGTGCAATCGTTGCAACCCGGTTCCGGATTTCGCAGCGAAAATGTTTGACTTCACTAGTCATCGATTTCCTCCGAAATAGTGAGTTCGGTTGTCAGAGTGCGGGCGTCCTCGGCGGAAAACTGGCCAAGAATATCGGATATCCACGCCTCATGCGCCGCGGCCTGACGTGCGAATTCCTCGCATCCTTTTTGTGTCATGCGTACGCGATGGGCGCGGCGATCCCCAGGCACAGGTACACGCACTAGCAGGCCGTCATCAGCCAGCCGATCCACGATTCCGGTCACATTCCCGTTCGAAACGCGCAGCGCACCCGAGATTTCGCTCATCTTCAACCCATCTTCGAACCGCGACAGGGCTGCCATCACGTCGAAACGCGGCAGTGTCGTGTCGAACTCTACCCTGAGGTTCTCTCTTAGCGCCGCCTCGATGCCACGCGTGGTCTTGAGCAGCCGCAGCCATAACCGCAATCTCTCTTTGGAAGGGTCTTCCAATGGTGCTTGAAGCGGGTTTGGGTTCATATCTCGCCTCCGGACAGGCTAAGCGCGTGGCCATTGACTGAGTTTGCCGCATCCGAGCACAACCACCTCACGGCACCTGCTACGTCTTCGACCTGGATGAAACGGCCCTGTGGATTTATCTTTTTCAGGCTTTTCACCGCATTTTCCGCGCTCATTCCCGTCTTCTCGACGATGTTCGCAATCGAGCGATCCAGCATCGGCGTTTCCACAAACCCCGGGCAAACCGCATTGACGGTGATGCCCGTCGCCGCAAGTTCGACCGCCAGAGACCGCGTCAGCCCGACCACCGCATGTTTTGTCGCACAATAGCCGGAAACATATGGATAGCCCTTCAAACCGGCGGTGGACGCGATGGCAATCAGACGGCCCGCTCCTGCGGCTTGCATGTCAGGCAAAGCCGCCTGCCATAGATTGAAAACACCCACCAGATTCACATCCGTCAGGGTCCGCAGATCATCGGCGGTCATCCGATGAAACGGAAGCGAATGAGCCGCGCCGGCATTCGCAATCGCTATTGAAATCGGGCCGCGTTCTGCCCGTGCTGTTTCAATAGCAGCTAGGACCTGCTTGTCATCGGTCACATCACAAAGGACATACGGCAAGGCTTGCTGCTGCAGCTTGGCCTCTGTACGGCCCAAAATGGTAACGGCTGCTCCGCCATTCGCGAAATCTTGGGCTATAGCCGCACCAACGCCGGTGCCGCCGCCGGTTATGACGACATGTTTCATACTTCACCCGCCGTTTCCGCCATGCGATCTGCCAGGCGCCAGGCCTGATCCCGCCCGGCTTCATAGGGGCGGGGCCAAGTTTCCTGCCGGTCCCCCAACGCCGTAGCCGCGTGCAAGGTCCAGTACGGATCGTTCAGATGAGGCCGGGCAAGGCACACCAGATCCGCACGACCGGCCATGAGAATCGAATTTACGTGATCGGCTTCATAGATGTTCCCCACCGCCATAGTACTGATGCCGCATTCGTTTCTAATGCGGTCCGCGAAAGGGGTCTGGAACATACGGCCGTAAACCGGGTTAGCATCGGTCGAAGTCTGCCCGGCGGAAACATCCACTATATCTGCACCCGCCGCATCGAACATCGCCGCTATATCCACAGCTTGTTGCGGCGTCACGCCAGTAGGTCCGACCCAGTCATTGGCAGAAATGCGCGCCGCCATCGGCTTATCTTTGGGCCAGGTCGTCCGCATAGCTGAAAAAACTTCAAGCGGATAACGCATACGGTTTTCAAGACTGCCCCCATACATGTCGTCGCGCGTGTTCGACAAAGGAGAGATAAAGGACGAGATGAGGTAGCCATGCGCCGCATGCAGTTCGATCATGTCAAACCCAGCACGATCTGCCATCCGGGTTGCGGTCACAAATTGGGACGTGACCCTATCCATATCTGCACGATCCATCGCGCTGGGCACAGCGTTACCGTCGGACCAAGGGATCGCCGAAGCTGATATCAAAGGCCAGTTTCCTTCCTTCAGCGGCTGGTCCATTCCTTCCCACCCGATGCAGGTTGAACCTTTGCGGCCCGAATGGCCGATTTGACAGCATATTTTGGCGTCGGTTTCCGCATGGACAAATTCGGTGAGTCGAGCCCATGCGGCCTCGTGTTCGGGCTCATAAAGCCCCGGGCATCCTGGGGTGATCCGGCCTTCGGCGCTGACACAGGTCATTTCGGTGTATACCAGCCCGGCGCCACCTTTGGCCCTTTCACCGTAATGGATCAGGTGCCAGTCAACCGGGCACCCATCAACCGCCTTGTACTGTGCCATGGGTGACACTACGATCCGGTTCTTCAACTGCATCCCCCGCAGGCGAAATGGCGCAAACATCGGGGGCCGGGCCATACCATCAACAGCGCCCCCAGACTGCTGCATGAACCAGGCCTCGGCATGCCCCAGCCAGTTGGCATCGCGTTGGCGCAGGTTCTCGTGGCTGATCCGCTGAGACCGTGTCAGCATCGCGTAATTCAACTGAACCGAATCCTGATCGAGGTAACGTTCGACATTCTCGAACCATTCGACCGAGTTCCGCGCTGCCGATTGCAGGCGCAACACTTCAAGACGACGCTCGTCCTCATACCGCGCGAAAGCCGCTTCAGGCGTATCTTCTTTATGGACGAAGTCAGCCAGCGCAATAGCGCTTTCCAGTGCCAGCTTTGTTCCCGAGCCAATGGAAAAATGTGCGGTCGCTGCGGCATCTCCCAGCAATACCAGGTTTTTGTAACTCCATTTTTCGCACAAGACCCTAGGAAACCGCAGCCAGGCCGAGCCGCGGATATGACTGGCATTGCTCATCAAGGGATGGCCGCCCAAATGATCTTTGAAAATGTCTTCGCACAAAGCGATGGACTCTTGCTTGGTCATCTCACCGAACCCAAAAGCATCGAAGGTCTGTTGTGAGCATTCCACGATGAAAGTCGCCGTATCCCGGTCGAACTGATAGGCATGTGCCCAGACCCAGCCCTTTGGCGTTTCCTCAAAAATAAAAGTGAAGGCGTCGTCAAACTTCTGATGCGTACCCAGCCAGACGAACTGACACCGTCGTTGGTCTATATCGGGTCGAAAAACATCTGCGAACTCGGCCCGTGACTTGGAGTTCAGCCCGTCCGAAGCCACAACGACGTCGTAGCTCATCATATAGTCCGAGGCTGATGCCGCCTCGGTCTCAAAGCGCATCTCGACACCAAGCTCGCGCGCTCGGTCTTGCAAAATGAGCAGCAGTTGCTTGCGTCCGATCCCGCAAAATCCGTGGCCGCTGGACACGGTGCGCTGACCTTTATGCACAAGTGCTACGTCATCCCAATAGGCAAAGTGTTTACGTATCACCGTCGCGCTGGCTGCGTCATTGGCGGCAAGATTATCCAGCGTCTCATCAGACAACACGACGCCCCAGCCAAATGTGTCATCCGGGCGGTTTCGCTCGATAACAACCACTTCGGCATCCGGATCGCGGAGCTTCATTGAAATCCCGAAATAGAGGCCAGCCGGCCCGCCGCCGAGACATGCAACACGCATCGTTACCTTCCCCCATTCGCAGCTTTACCTGAAACGCTAGACCAGGTGGCCCATCCCTTCAAGTAAAAATATTTTATACTTGAAGTTTCTACGCTCTGAATATCCATCCACAAATTCGCGACGGGTTGGTATTTTCCTGAGCCAAGCCAGCACCGGTTTGCCTGCGACAAAGCAATCAATCTCTGTAAGCGGTTACAATTCGCTTTCACCTGAACGGCGCAGAGCTTACACATATTTGCAAAATCAAATTTCAGGTTTGACAATGCCAAAGGCAAAAACTGCACCGACCCTGGAGGATGTTGCGAAACTCGCGGGCGTATCGACCGCCACGGTTTCACGTTGCCTCAATTCTCCGAACCTGGTGGTGCAGGCTACGCGTGATCGGGTTCAGTCTGCCGTTGACGCTTTGGGATACACGCCGAATTTTGCCGCGCGTGTTATGGCTGCCAGACGGTCGCACACCATCGGCGCCATCATTCCCACCATGGAAAACGCGATCTTTGCGCGTGGACTTCAGGCCTTTCAGGAAGAGCTGCGCCAGCATGGCTATACCCTGCTTGTCTCTAGTTCGGCCTATCAGCCTGAGATCGAAGAAGAGCAGATACGCAACCTGGTCGCACGGGGGGCGGATGGGTTGCTGCTGATCGGGCATGATCGAGACTCGCGGATCTATGACTATCTCGCAAAACGCAGGATTCCGGTTCTGATAGCGTGGTCGTTTCAGGCAGACGCACCAGTCCCTTCGGTCGGATTTGACAACCGTGCGGCCATGGCCGAACTGGCAAATCAAGTGATCAAGCTGGGTCACCGGACCCTGGGTATGATTTCTGGTGTCAGCACCGGAAACGACCGTGCCCGCCTGAGGATCGAAGGGGTGCAAGAAGCAATGCGCCGCAACAATATCCCAAATGACCGGCTGACGATCGTAGAAACGCCATATGAAATCGAAAACGGGGCAGAGGCGTTTTCCCGTCTGATGTCTCGGCAAGATCGACCAACAGCGGTGCTGTGCGGGAACGATGTTCTGGCTATCGGTGCGTCGCGCCGGGCCAAGGAGATGGGGCTTAGAGTTCCTCAAGACGTATCCGTCACAGGGTTTGACGATATCGAACTGGCGCAGATCACCGATCCAGGTTTGACGACCGTGCATGTCCCACATCGCGAGATGGGTCGACGGGCTGCGCTGGAACTGGTTGGGTTGATCGAAAAGCCCACCGAAAGTTGCAATGTACAGTTGCGAACCAATTTGGTCGAACGCCAATCGCTGGGGCGCCCCGGCTGACTTCAGGCGGCCTCGTTTTCCATGGTGCGAAACTCACCTTTCAGCCAGGCGTGACTTGCGCACATCGGGTCGGTAAAATGTTGACGGATGAGCTTTCCCATCGCTCTTTGGATTAGCTTCGAAGTGGTCTCGGGGTATACGTCGGTCGTGAATAAAGACACTGTTCTTACAAAGTTTCGGCCGGGAAATGGCACCACCCGAACTTGGTCGTGAAATCTGTGGGCCCTATGAAAACTTGCGGCCGTGGTAATGGTCCAACCGGTGCCTTCAGCGACCAATCCTATGATCGACTGATTGCATTCCAGTTCGAACCTGTTGGGCAGATCAAATTTACCTCGCCTGAGCTGTATCTCAATTTGCTTGCCGATCACGTAATCACGCGAATAGCGCAGCAACGGCAATTCTGCGTTTGATGAAAACATCTCCTCGGGCATGCCACTGAACCCTCCGGGCAAAACAACGATAAAAGGGTCGCGCATCAACGGGTATTCGATCAGGCCCTCGGTCCGTTCGAACGGTCGGGTCGCCACCCCTGCATCCAGCTTGTGTTCCTGTAACTTGGCAATGATCTCATGGCTGGGGCGTGTGAAATGCCGAAAACTGCAGCGCGGCAAAGCATGCGCAAGAAACCGAAACAAGTCTGGCGAGATTTGATTGTCGAAATCATCAATCAGTGCCAGCCTCAAATCCGTCGCATGGCGCCAGTTACCCGACCGGATCTCCGCCTCGGCCTTTTTCAAAACGATCAGCCCATCGCGGACATGGCGCGCATAGACTTCACCGGCAGGTGTCAGACCCATTGGACGACGCCCGTGATCCACCAAATCAATGCCCAACGCGGTCTCAAGGCTTCGTAGGTGATTGGAAACTGTGCTGATGGACAAACCGGTTTCCGATGCAACCTGTTGGATCGATCCTGACTTTGCGACCAACTGAAAAACTTCCAGCCAGCGGAGGCTTAGCGACTTTGGCACATTTACAGTCCGTTGTTTCGATTACATCAAAACTAGCGAAACAAAGAACGCCCCTCATTGCAATGATGAACTTGCAACCCGTTCTGCGTCAAGCCCGGAGCCTGCTATGGTCCGGGTCATAGGGCGAAGGTGCGATCACCGTTGCGTTGACCCGTTTTCCACAGTGATCCAACTCTATCTTGCACCCGATTTCTGCAAGTGACGGATCGACAAATCCATGGGCAAGATTGAGGCCGGTGCGGTGCCCCCACTCGCCCGAGGTGATTGTCCCGACAACCGTGTCACCCATCATAAGCGAAGCCCCGGCATGGGCAGGTCCCTGTCCGGTTTCCAACCGGAGCGGCACGAGTTTTCTCCGCGGCCCATCAGCATCACGGTTCAGCAGGGCATCGCGCCCGATGAAGTCACCCTTTTCCAACCTCACAAACCGATTCAGACCTGTTTCAAAAGGATCAAACTCGGTGATCAAATCAGCCTTCCAGTGCAGGAACGTCTTTTCCATCCGCATGGAGTCGATCGCCCGAGCGCCAAACAACTTGAGGCCGAAGCGCTCTCCAGCCCGCCGTAGCGCCAGATATGCGCTATAAAGCGAAGGGTTGGGAACGTGGATTTCATATGCCAGTTCGCCAGAAAAACTTACCGCAATCACCGTTGCCGGAGCGAAGCCAACAAAGCACTCCCTGACGCTCAGCCATGGAAAAGCTGCCGGGGACCAATCACCGCGCGCGCAGGACGCCAGCACATCACGTGATTTCGGGCCGGCAAGGATCAGAATGGTGTAGTCGTTGGTCAGACTGCGCAGATGCACGTCTTCATCGGGGTGGCGGTTCTGCTTTAGCCAATCCATATCGTGGAATTCACTTGCCGCCGCCGAGCCATACCAGACCCGGGCAGGGCCGCGATCGCTGGCGGGCAGGTTCGCCACAGTCGCTTCGGCTTTGACCATTCCGTGGTGGTTCAAAAGATAGCCCAGCCCAATCCTGCCGTCGCGGCGCGTGACAGCACCACAAAACAGCCGGTCCAGAAAAGCATGCCGATCCGCGCCGGTAATCTCGATACGGTTGAAACCATTCACCTCGGACAATCCGACATTGGACTGAACATTTGCCACCTCGGCCCCGACCAGATCATAGGTTTCGTCAAAATCAAAACTGAGGGTCGGTTCAAAGCTGGGGTCAGGCTTGATGTAATCCACCCTTTCCCATCCATTGACGACAGTGAATTCGGCGCCCTCGGCCGCCAGAACCGGGGTCAAAGCAGTGGTCTTAGCAGGCCTCCCCGCGGGGCGGTGTTCATGCGGGAGATGAAAGCGAAATTCGTTTTGATAATCCTCAACCGCCTTCAGTGCCGTCAGTTCGACATTCGCATGGTCGGTGAACCTGCGCGGGTCCAGACACCAGGTGTCATAACATGCCTCTCCATGCACAATCTGCTGGGCCAACAGCCAACCATGGCCACCGCCCTCACCCAATCCAGCCCGCAGGCCGATAATACAGAAGGCGTTGCGCTTGCCCGGGATCGGCCCGACAAGTGGTGCACCATCAATCGTATAGGTTATCGGCCCGTTGACGACCGTGTGAATCCCGGCCTCTAACAGCGCAGGCATCCGAGCAAAAGCGCCTTCCAGCACGTCCGACACGCGGTCCAGATCGTCCGGGCAAAGCGCATTTACAAAATTTGGATCGATCCCGTCCATGCCCCAGGTCTTGCAGCCCTGTTCATAGAACCCCAGCAAGAGGCCGTTCTTTTCTTGTCGACAGTAGAAATCGCTGATCGGACATCGCAGCAAAGGCATTCGGTGGCTAGCATCGCGGATTGCAGGAATTTCTTCCGTCAGAAAATACTGATGCTCCATCGAGGCCACGGGGTGGTGCACCCCCATCAAGGCGCCCACTTCGTTCACACGATATCCGCAGGCATTCACCACGATGTCACAGTCGATATCACCGTGTTCGGTCTGCACCGTCCAGGTGTCATCCTTGTGTTGGGTCAACCCGACAACCGGGGTATTCCGGTACACCTCGGCCCCGGCCAAACGTGCAGCCCGGGCCAACGCCTGACACAGCTGAGCCGGATCAATATCCCCGTCCAAAGGATCCCACAGCCCGCCAATTAGGTTTTCGGTCGAGATCAGAGGGTGCCGCCGAGCGCATTCTTCGGCATCAATAACCTCGAAATGGACATCCATCCCCCGGGCCATCGACGCGAAATGGCGGTATCCCTGCATCTGCGCTTCGGTATTCGCCAGCCTGATCCCGCCATCGCCGTGGTGATAGTTGATGGGATAGTCCGGATTGGCAGCCAGGTCTTGGTACAGCTTGATCGAATGGGATTTCAGCCCAACCATGGTTTGGTTTGTTCCGAAATTCGTCACCTGCGCCGCGGAATGCCATGTGGTGCCCGAGGTCAGCTCGTCCCGCTCGACTAGGACAACATCTGTCCATCCCTCTTGCGTCAGGTGATACAGCGTCGAACACCCAGCGATCCCGCCACCAATTACCACTACTTTTGTCCGCGACTTCATCGGCTTTGCTCCTCTGAACCCCAATAGGTTTTGCTGAAAACGGGTCTTCGCAACAGCTTACGAATGGCTTGTGCTGAAAAATCGAAACTACGATTGAGGATTCTGAAAGGCGCATTTCCCTTTTGCAGAGACCCCGCATCGCCCTTTACGGTTCCGGGAATTCTGACATGAAAAGGATTGGGCGTTGTCAAAGGGCAGTAAAAGAAGCGGTCGAAATGCGCGTCTTGCGCAACGCGCAGCAGAGCCCGCCATAGATCCGTGCCCCCCCGGTCAAGCCGGTGGTCGCTTTCAACCTTTGACACAGTCCGAAGTCAAACAAATATACAATACCGCCTTAAGGCTTCTGGAAACTCTCGGCATGGGCGAGGTCCCGGACAGGCTGGCCAACGATCTGCGGTCAGCCGGTGCACAATCCGGACAGCAAGGGCGGCTGCTATTTCCTCGAAACATGGTTGAAGACGCTATTGGGTCCGCTGCCAAGACTTTCTCGTTTCATGGCCGGGACGAAGCGCGCTCGATCGAAGTGGGCGGAAATCGTGTGTTCTTTGGCACCGGCGGTGCGGCTGTGCAAACGCTCGATCTGGAGAGCGGCCACTATCGCCCATCCACGCTGGCCGATCTGCATGATTTCACGCGGCTTCAGGATACGCTGGCCAATGTCAGCTGGTTTACGCGCTGCTGTGTCGCGACTGATCTGCCAGATGTTTTCGATCTGGACGTGAACACGGTTTACGCTCTGGTTCGCAATACCACCAAACCGATTGCCACGTCGTTTACCCTTGCCGAACATGTGGCCCCGATCGTCGAAATGCTCGACATCGTTGCAGGCGGGCCGGGTGAGTTCGCTAAGCGGCCGTTTCTGAAGGCCCATATCAGCCCGGTGATTTCACCGCTGCGCTATGGCGAGGATGCGGTGGATGTTGTCTATGAATGTATCGCACATAATATCCCGATGTCCTGCATTACCGCCGCACAGGCGGGCGCCACAGCACCCGCGACACTCGCCGGGTTTCTGGCGCAGTCTTTGGCCGAGACACTGGCCAGCCTTGTTATGGTCAACGCGATCAAGCCTGGGTTTCCGATGGTGTTTTCGAACTGGCCTTTCATTGTTGATTTACGCACAGGATCCTTCGCAGGTGGCAGCGGTGAGACCGCCATCCTGAACGCTGCGTCGGCACAGATCACTAACGCACTGGGGCTGCCTTCGGGAGTGGCCGCCTCGATGACTGATGCCAAAGCTATCGACGCACAGTACGGGGCCGAGAAAGGAATGACCTCGCTCGCTGCGGCGCTGGCTGGCGGCAATCTGATCTACGAAAGCTCGGGCATGACCGCTTCGTTGCTGGGCGTCAGTTTCGAAGGGTTCGTCCTTGACGACGAAATGCACTCTCACACCTATCGCGCTTTGCGCGGCATCGAAGTGACCGACGAAAACCTGGGATTCGACGCCATTTGTCATGCGGTACTGGGCGACGGTCATTTTCTGGGAAGCGCCCACACCTATGCTGCGATGGAACGGGACTACTTCTATCCAGCGCTGGCTGACCGGAACGAACCCCGGACATGGCAGACCGAAGGAGCCGCAGATGCGTGGACGGTTGCCCGCCGGCACGCAAAGGACATCCTGGCACGACATCATCCGCAATACCTGACCGAAGAACAGGACGCTGAAATCCGCAGACGGTTTCGCATTCTCTATTAGACTTACGTCGACCGACTCTAGCCAGTAGGCTTGCAGCACATACACTCAGATGAGGCCCTCATGACAAATCCCTTCTTTCAGCCGGTCTCGGCAATGGAGCTTGCGCGTTTCGCAGGTGTCCCCACGTTCATGCGCCTTCCCGAACTGACCCCCAAGGACGACCGGATCAACGAAGTTGATATTGGGATCATCGGGATCCCGTGGGATGGCGGCACCACAAACCGCCCAGGCGCGCGGCATGGGCCTCGGCAGTTGCGCGACTATTCGACCATGATCCGCGCAATGAACCCGGTCACCGGTGTAGCCCCTTTTGCCATGGTGAATTGCGCCGATCTGGGTGATGTCGCGCCGAACCCGGTGGACATCGAAGACACCATGAACCGAGTCACGTCTTTCTATGACGATCTGACCGAACGGGGCATAACGCCGCTAACCGCGGGCGGTGACCACCTGACCACCCTGCCCGTCTTGCGCGCTCTGGCCAAGTCGGAGCCATTAGGCCTTATTCAATTCGACAGCCACACCGACCTGTTCGACAGCTATTTCGGTGGCTACAAATACACCCATGGCACACCGTTTCGTCGTGCCGTTGAAGAGGGCCTTGTGGACCCCAAGCGCTTTGTCCAAGTCGGCATACGCGGGACGGCCTATAACACAGACGATATCGATTGGGCCGAGGCACAGGGCATCCGCATCATCCGCATCGAAGAACTGTTCGACCGCGGCATTGACGATGTCATGGCCGAGGTGCGGGAGATCGTCGGAACAGGTCAGACCTATTGCACCTATGACATCGACTTTGTGGACCCCACCTATGCCCCCGGCACTGGCACGCCGGAAATTGGCGGGCCAAACAGCTTTCAGGCGCAGCAGGTGATCCGCCAGTTAAGCGGTGTCAATCTGGTTGGTGCTGATCTGGTCGAGGTCGCACCCCCCTTCGATGCCGCTGGGGGCACGGCCTGGCTGGGCATCTCACTGATGTTCGAGCTACTGTGTGTTCTGGCACAGGCCGTAGACGCCCGCCGCTAGTCGGTGTTTTCGGCAATCATCGAGATCATCTCGAACATCACCGCCGCCGCGGTCAGGGCGGTGATATTGTTGGGGCTGTCCTTAGTGGGCATCATGCAAACAACGTCACCGCCGACAATGTTCAAGCCGCGCGCGGCACGCAGGATACCAATGGCTTCGTCAATGTCGAACCCCTTTTCGCCCGGCTCCAGATTGGACACCGCCGGAGCGATTGTCGGGTCAAGGCAATCCAGATCGAAGGTGATATAGACCGGGCGGTCATCTAGAACCTCTTTGGTCTGCGCCACTACATCCGCAAGCCCGCGCTGACGAAATTCGCGCATGGTGACGATGTTGTACCCATAGTCGTAAGAAGGCTGCAACCAGTCCAGGCTGCGCGGATGGCCTCGCAGGCCGATCTGCATCGACCGGGTTGGGTCAACCTGCCCCTGATCCGCCAGATAGGCCCCCCAATGGGCGGCGGATTTCTTTGCCCCCAGAAAGTGGTCGACCTTGGTGAACACATCCGTATGCGCATCCAGATGCAGAAAACTGATCGGCCTTCCTCCGGCCAGCTTCCCACATCCCAGCGCCTGTACGATCCCGCCGGTAATGGAATGGTCACCGCCAACGGATACCGGGCGCGCACCTGCCGCATCTATGTCCTTGTAAAAGGCGGTAATGCGTTCGATGCAGTCTTCGTTATCGTTGGCGCGCGGAAAGGGTACATCGCCGACATCGGCAATCTTCGCGCGGCTCCAGGGGTCGATCTCAAAAACCGAATGGACCCTGCGCTGTACCGCCGAGACATTCCGCAAGGCGCGCGGGCCCAGATGCTGATCCCTTTCGGTTGTCCCGTTTCCGGTCGAATGCGGCACACCGACAAGTGCAATATCCTGCCCCTCGGGTCCGATATTGGGGCAGCGAAACATCGTCGGTATGCCCCACCAGTACAAATTGTCCATCATGGACTGCTCATAGCGGTCGACCATTTCATCCTCCGGTAAAAAAATGCCCCCGGCCTGAGCAGAGGGCATAGAAGTTCAGATTCTTTCGTCTTCTCGCCGGAATGCGCCCTGAACAATACGGTCCATGACCATAGCAAGGAACAAAATGGCAAAGCCGCCCAACAGGCCGGGCCCCTTGGCTGCATATTGCAACGCCTCAAGGATTTCCTTGCCCAGCCCTCCGCCACCGATCAGCGAAATGATCACCACCATCGATAGGCACATCAGGATAGTCTGGTTCACCCCGGTCATGATCGACGGCAAGGCCAGAGGTATCTCGACATCCTTCAGCAATTGCCATTTCGAGGCCCCAAAAGCCACAGCAGCCTCTTTGATACTGTCGGGCACTCCGCGCATGCCCAGCGCGGTCAGTCGGATGACCGGCGGCATGCCAAAGATGATCGTGGCCAGAATGCCGGGCGGGTTGCCGGTGCCAAAGAAGGCGATAATCGGGATCAGATAGACGAAGGCCGGCAAAGTCTGCATCAAGTCCAGCACGGGCTCTGCCGCGCGGTAGGCACGCCTGGACTTGCCAAACCAAATGCCCAGTGGAATGCCAAAAACAACGCATAACAGCACCGCCGCACCGACCAGCGCCACGGTTTCCATCGCCACATCCCAATATCCCAGCAAGGCGATATAGGCCAATGAAGACGCCGTGAAGATCGCCACTCGGGGGCCTGCAGCCCGCCAAGCCGTCACACATATCACCAGCATCACAACCGGCCAAGGCGACCCGATCAGCGCAATGGTCAGGGCATCCAGAACCGACCGAACCCCAGCGACAATCCCATCGAATACGTCCCCGCCAGCAAGAGCGGCCGCATCTATCTGCGCCTCCATCCAGCTTGCAAGGTTTGAAAACAGGGTCCCGCCGCCCTCACCCAATATCAGTGCGGACACTTCTTTTTCGGGGAATGCATCCAACATGGCCAGCGAAGCATTGACCGTGAATTTGTAGACGATCAACGGCCCAATCGCCGCAACAAGCACAGCCCCCAGCACCATATTTCGCCTGGACTGGCCACTTTCGGTACTGTCCGGATCGGTCCGCCATTTTGAATACTGTTTTTCATAGACGCGGTCGGCATAGAAGCCCTGTGCCAGTTTGAAGACCAGCAGCATCAGCAATCCGGTGATCATGATGCTCAGCGCTTCAGACTGCGCTGCCGCGGCTTTTCCAAAGCTGGCATCGGCGGCTTTCTGTATATTCGCTGCCAGCTTGGTGAAACGGTCAATATCGGCCTTCTCTGTCGCATCGGCCGCCCGCGCCAGCAGCTCGTCGGCGCGTGCCTGCTGACGTTCGGCACGTTCCACCATGTCAGCGCCCGGATTGCCCCAGGCACCACGCCCGATCTGAACCCAAGCGATGATTTCCAGGATCAGAAAGGTCCAGAACATCCCCCAGATGGCTCGTGATGCTGACCACAAAGGCCCCAGAACCCCGGCCCAGAGATTGAACGTATTCGGAACCGCGCTGGTTGCATCATGGATCTTGTGAAACGCCTTGACGTAATAGTCCCCATTCGGACCAGCAAACTCGTGAATGGACCGATCCAGTGCCTCATGGTCGACCTCGATATCCGAGGCGGCGGTGACTTTCACTTCGGTGGTTACATCAGTCATTCTTGCCCCCCTGAATTCCGCGCAGCAGGCGCGGTTTGGTCACGACGCCCACGTCCTGTCCTGCATCGGTGATGATCACCGGCAGGTCCGTGTCGACAGCCAGGTCGATCAACTGATCCAGATCGGCCCCCTCATCCGCGCGCGGCGCGCCGTCGGTCGGGCCGGAATAGCTGTCCAGTGGCTCCATGATTGAATGCGCCTTGACCAGTTTCAGTTTGGATATGCCCTGAACAAACTCGCGCACATAGTCATCGGCCGGATTCATCACGATGTCTTCCGGTGTGCCAATCTGAACGATGACACCATCTTTCATGATCGCAATTCGGTGGCCAATGCGGATAGCTTCGTCCAGATCATGGGTGATGAACAATGTGGTCTTCTGCAACTGGGCGACCAGCGCTTTGAACTGGTCCTGCAGCTGCAGCCTGATCAGCGGATCGAGCGCAGAAAAGGGCTCGTCCATTAACAGGATTTCCGGATCAGAGGCCAGCGCGCGGGCAATTCCAACACGCTGCTGCATCCCGCCCGACAATTCTTTGGGCAGGCGATCTTCGTACCCGGTCAGGTCCACCAAACCCAGCGCATGGTCCGAGACGGCCCAGCGCTTGGATTTGGACACTTTTCGAATTTCCAAAGGATAGGCCACATTGTCTCTGACAGATCGGTGCGGCATCAGCGCCATATGCTGGAAAACCATCCCGATCTGCTGCGCGCGAATACGGCGCAGCTCAGCCTCGGATATTTTGGATACGTCCTGGCCCAGAATCTCGATCTTGCCTGAGGTCGGCTCGATCAAGCGGTTCACGTGGCGCACCAGCGTGGATTTCCCGGATCCCGAAAGACCCATAATGCAGAAGATTTCGCCGCGCGGGACTTCGAAAGACGCACCCTGTACGCCGACCACACAATTATACCTTTCAAGAACTTCAGGCTTTCCAATCCCTTCATCCCGTACTGCGGTCATGGCCTCTTCTGCCCGCGCACCGAAAATCTTCCAGACATCTGTCAGCTTAACGACTGTTTCGGTCATACTTGCCCCTTCAATGCAAAACAGGCCGCCAGGCATTCCCGGCGGCCTATCTGTAATTCAGTTCCGAGCGTTACCGATCACTCTGACATCCAGTTCAGAACTGCATCTTCGTTCGCACCGACCCATTCTTCGGCATATGCGAGCGGCTCTTTGCCATCTATGACAAGCGCATAAGTCATGGCCGAGACAGCGGCAGTATCCAGTTTCATGTTGGACAACAGCCGAGCAACTTCGGGGTACTCATCCTCAAGAGATTTGGCATAGTGAAGGTGCAGATAGGCCAAATCCCAGGCGACACCTGCTTCGGATTTCTCCAGCCAATCCGGATCATCCGTGGGCTGCAGGACATTCCATTTTGCCGCGTCATAGGCCGGCTCTTCCAGGATCTGAAGATCATGCAGTTCAAACACGTAATGCGGCGTATAACAGAAACCCACCCAAGGCTCACCCGCTTTGATCGCGTTATCAAGGTTCGCATAGGCGACGGTTTCGTCTATCTCGGTCAGTTCCATGACCTGGTCATAGCCATATGATTTGGCCCGGATTTTCTCGACGTTGGTCGACGCCCAGCCGGGGGCACCGATCCATACTTCGCCCTGCCCGTCGCCATTGCTGTCGAACAGTGCCGCGATGTCGGGATTGGTCAGGTCGTCAATGGACCGAATATCATTGGCATCAGCGGTCGCTTTGTCGACACACATTCCTTGAAACGCCTCAACGCCATTGGAATTGAAGGTAACTGTACCCTTTTCGGTTACATAGGTGTCATGCAGGTTCTGCTGGTTCGGCATCCACACTTCGGGGTGTACGTGCATGGCGCCGGAATCCATCGCCTCGAACACGATCGGGTTGGTGCCATTCTGAAGCTCGACCTCTAGCCCCAGATTTTGTTCGATCGCAACCTTTAGAATGTGCGCTGTTGCATTTACCGATGGCCAGTTCGGCACACCGATCACAATGTCAGCAGCAAAAGCAGGCACAGCGACCATCATCGACGCGCCTCCCAGTAACATAGTGAGTTTGTTCATATTATTTCTCCGTGTTGGGCGTTCGTGGCGCTGTTCTTCTTACCCTATGGGCAGCGGTACGCCTACCAAACGACATCGGGATGACGTTCCATCCCCCTTTCTTAGCCAGTTACCGGGCGCGCCGGTTTGACAGGAAAATTCAAACATGCCGACACATGACCCATCAAGAACAACATGCCACAAATCAATATATGCGTCTTTCTCGAATATTAGTTTCGGTTTATTCTGATCTTGGTCGATATGAGGCCTGAAATAGGTGCAGCCGATTCTTGAGTGGGCTTGTCTGCCATCAATATCCCCTAAGCGGCGCCATCTCAGACAGGGGCACAGATTTTATCCAGTCAGTCCTCAGATCCCAGTACAAGATCCTGCTTCAGGATGAAGTCCCCAAACGCGTCCGTCAGCGTTTGAAAGCGCGAGCGTTGCGAGACATAAAGATACACCTGCCTTTGATCTTCGAGATCAGCGATAGGACGGAAGACGATAGCCTCAGGAAGAGACCGTGCAACGGTTTGCGGCAAAACCGTCACCCATTCCTCGGTGCGCACCAATGCGATCAGTGAATGGGTGTTCTGAATGGTCACACCGGCCTTCGAAATCGCCGCGTGAAACCGCGGGGACTGAACCAAATCGCACAGAGCATTGCGTATGAAGGGGACCGAAGCCACCTGTTCGATGGTTGGCATCTCTGATTGCTGTGCCAGCGGGTGTGCAGCCGTGCAAACCACCCCAAACCTGTCTTCGAACAAGGGCGTGGCTGTGACCCCGTTTAGCGCAAGATACCCGGATGCAATACCGATATCCGCTTTTCCTTGCACAACTGCGTCCAGTACCTGCTGTGTATCGGTATCGCGGAGCTCGATCCTGATATCGGGGAAATGGCTATTCATGTGACTCAGCACCTTGGGAAAGGCAAGAGCCGCCACCGACGGCACAGACACGATCCGCAACAGCCCGTACTCTGCGCTGGCTATTGCCTCGATATCCTGAACTGTTTGATCGAACTGTCTGACCTGCTTCAAAGCCAAATCATGAACCTGCCGACCCACTTCTGACAGTCGGTTTTTGCGCTCTCCCTCGAACAGCTTCTTACCCAGGTGCTCCTCAAGCTGCTTCAGCGTCATCGACACCGCCGATTGCGTTCGCCCAAGACGGTCGGCGGCCTCGGTCAGATTACCAGTCTGCACAACCGTGCAAAAACTGCGCAGTGTTTCAATCTTGATCGCCATACTTCAGTTTTTCTGCAATTTGTTTCATTTAATTGAGTTTGACTGATGTTCGCCAAAAAATCCATCCTAGGTCAAATGAAATCGCACTGGGGCGTAACGTGACACAACTGAATCTGATTGCTGGCGAATGGCTGGCAGGTGAGTCTGAAATCGAAAACCGCAATCCTTCGGACCTGAGCGATCTGGTCGGCATGTTTGCACAGGCCAGCGCTGACCAGCTTGAGGCGACGCTGGATCAAGCCCGTGTTGCACAGGCTGAATGGGCCGCCTATGGCATCGAACGGAAGCAAGCTGTTCTGAACGCTATCGGTAATGAAATGATGGTCCGGGCCGAAGAACTGGGTACGCTCTTGGCGCGCGAAGAAGGCAAGCCGCTGGCCGAAGGCAAAGGCGAAGTGTTCCGCGCCGGGCAGTTCTTTACCTATTACGCAGCTGAATGCCTGCGTCAAATCGGTGAGAACGCGGATTCTGTGCGCCCCGATATCGAAGTAGACGTTCGCCGCGAAGCTGTCGGTGTTGTCGCCATCATCAGCCCATGGAACTTCCCTACCGCGACTGCCTCTTGGAAGATTGCTCCAGCACTGTGCTATGGCAACGCGGTTGTGTGGAAACCCGCCAACATCACCCCGGCATCCGCTGTCGCACTGACCGAAATCATCGAACGTCAGGACATCCCCAAAGGTCTGTTCAGTCTGGTCATGGGTTCGGGGCGCAGCATCGGGCAACGCCTGGTCGAAAGCCCCAAGGTCAATGCAATTTCCTTTACCGGGTCAGTCCCGGTCGGCAAGGGTATCGCAGCAGCCGCCATCCAGAACCTGACCAAAGTTCAGATGGAAATGGGATCAAAAAACGCGCTGGCAGTGATGGACGATGCCGATCTGGATCTGGCCGTTACTCTGGCATTGGGAGGAGCGTTTGGCGGCACCGGACAGAAGTGCACGGCGTCTTCGCGCCTTGTCGTGCATGCGGGTATCCATGACGCGTTTGTCGAAAAGCTGGTGGCCGGTGCGCAAGCGATGAAGGTCGGCCACGCGCTGGAGGAAGGCGTGCAGATGGGTCCCGTCGTCAGCCAACAGCAGCTGAGCGAAAACCTGGCCTATGTTGATCTGGGCAAATCCGAAGGGGCCGAGCTGGCCTGTGGCGGAACCCGGCTGGAGATGCCTCATGACGGGTTCTACATGTCGCCGGGCGTGTTTCTGAACACCAACAACGACATGCGCATCAACCGCGAAGAAATGTTCGCACCTCTGACCAGTGTCATCAAGGTTGGCAGCTATGACGAAGCGCTGAGCGTCGTCAACGACACCAACTTTGGCCTGACCTCGGGCATCGTGACCAAATCGCTGGCCCGCGCCACGCATTTCCGTCGCAATGCGCGCACTGGTGTTGTGACTGTGAACCTGCCCACTGCAGGCACCGACTACCACGTGCCTTTTGGCGGCCGCGGCGACAGCTCTTACGGGCCGCGCGAACAGGGTAAGGCTGCGGCCGAGTTCTATACCACGGTCAAAACCGCCTATATCAGCGCGGGCCCCGTGTGATGCGGATCGACGGGCTACAATATGCCAACTGGTCGGAAAAGATTTTCCGCCAACTGCGTGACGGGGGCGTGGACGCGATCCACGTCACCATCTCGTACCACGAGAACTTTCGCGAAACGGTTCTGAATTTCGAGAAATGGAACCGCTGGTTCGAACAAAACCCGGACCTGATCATGAAAGGGCGCTGGGCCAGCGATATCGATACGGCTCGTAAAACGGGCCGGACGGCTGTGTTCTTTGGCTTTCAGAACCCCTCGCCCATCGAAGACGATATCGGGCTGGTCGAAATCCTGCACGATCTTGGCGCCCGTTTCATGCAGCTGACCTATAACAACCAGTCCTTGCTGGCGACCGGCTGTTATGAGGCCGATGACACAGGCATAACCCGTATGGGCAAGCAGGTGATCAAAGAGATGAACCGCGTAGGTCTTGTAGTGGACATGAGCCATTCGGCGGACCGTTCCACCATCGAGGCCGCTGAATTGTCCGAGCGTCCCATAGCCATCACTCACGCGAACCCGTATGATTGGTCGCCCGCGCTGCGTAACAAGCGTGACGATGTCATTCGTGCGGTGACGGAAAATGGCGGGATGCTTGGCTTTTCGGTTTATCCCCACCATCTGAAAGATAAATCCGATTGCACGCTGGACAGTTTTTGCGAGATGATCGCACGCGCCGCCGACAAATACGGCGCGCAGCATCTGGGGATCGGCACAGACCTGTGTCAGGATCAACCCGACAGCATTGTGGAATGGATGCGGGTTGGCCGCTGGACCAAGGAAATCGACTATGGCGAGGGATCCGCTTCGGCTCCAGGCTTTCCGCCCATGCCGGGCTGGTTTCAGGACAACCGAGATTTTGGGAACATCGAACAAGGGTTACGCGCGACCGGCCTGAACGATGACGAAGTGGCCGGGATCATGGGCAGGAATTGGTATCAGTTCTTCGCCGAGAACTTCGTCCCACAAGGGTAACACTATGTATACACGCGTGCAGACTGAAAATGTCAGACGTGATCCCGCGATGGTCATGCGGCTGTCGCGGCTGGGCTCGCTGCATCAATGCCGTCTCAGCTTTATGCGGCAACTGACCCGCCGTATGGCGCAGGAAAACTGGAGTTTTTCCCGACCTGCGTTCGAGATTGACGAACACGGCGTTGGCCATGCGGTCTATACCGCGCAAGGCCCTGATCACGCATATTCTCTGGTGGCGTTTGCCCATGATCTGCCGCCCGAAAAACGCTCGGACCGGGTCATCGCCGAGGCCTGGGATGCCACCTTCGCGCTATTTGACGGCATTCCGACGGCGGATGATATTCACCGCCTGTCGCAAAACGTACCAGTGCAAGAGGCCGGGCGCGTCAGCGAGTCAGAACTGTCATTGTCGCGCGCCAACCGGTCAGTCCGCCTGTGGGCACATGTGGTCGACCGTCTGGCCGCTGGTCAACAACCCGATCTGGAACAGATTTATCAGGTTGGCTACCTGATGCGGACAACCGCCGTGTATGGTTCCGGCAAGTTTGGGGCTGCAGATCGCGAGAAAACAGCCAGTCGCCCCGAGGTCAACGGCCCGTTCCAGACCGAGATGTTGTCGGTCTACCTGACCCGGACCTTTGTGCGCGATCTGGTGCAGCATATGGCCCAAGTGAAGGGCGGCGATCAAACCGCGCAGTTAGATCCGCAGATCGCCAGTTGGCTCGGCATTGGCAATTCCACAGGTCTGGGCATGGCCCCGTTCATCGTCAACCATCCGATCTTGTTCAATAACTGGATCATGGCGCGAGAGGAGGCCATCGCCCGGGTACGGTCGCTCTTGACCGCCTCGGAAGATGAGGCCCGTCAATTCCGTGGCATCTATGATCGTAGCAAACTCTCGATGTCCTGGTGGCAGTCTGAGCATCCGGTTCAGCGCGATAAGCTGGCGGCGCTCAACAACGATCTGCAGGCAATCTCTGGGTATCTGGACAGGGATGATCTGACGCAGAACCAACCCTGGGATCGGTTGATCCTGTGGTCGCAATCCGCGCTGAGCGAGGAGGGCCAGGAACTGCTCGCCTCGCTTATCCTTGAGCCCTATGGCGAATTGGTCGATGGGCTGAGCTGTTGTATGGCCGACAGCAATTCAAGTGCCCATGTGATTGATGGATCAATGTCGGTAGGCGCTGCGCGCGATCTGATCAGTAACAGTTTTGGCTGGGCCTTGGATCTGGATTGGAACGCAGCGGAAAACTGTGCGCGGGCCTGGTATGTCTCCGAGGAGAAGCTGGAGCCGCGACTGGGTGAGCGCTTTGAGGAACCGATAGCCGGTTACGAACAGCCCCTTGCCCCGGCCCGTGACGCCGCGATGGCGTATAAGGCGCTTGCCGAATGGGATACTCGCTCCTCCGTTGCAGAGTTTCTGCTGCGCCATCCTGAACATCGCCACACCCTGCGCCGCGCTCAAATGAGCCGAGTAGCCCCCTATGGTGAAATCCACGACAACACGATTAGCGCCACTGTCCTGCCTATCGACATGCTGCGGGCCAAGCTGTCGTTTTTTGGGGCAACCCATTTTGACCCCCGTTCGGACCGCTGGGTGCGGATCTGCATGTACTCCGGCGCACCATATCCTGATGAGCTAACGCCGGAAAATGCCGATCTGTGGGTTTATCCGGAGTTGCCGCAATGACCTATTCACTGAACGAGATCGAAGCCACCTCTAAACGCGCTGCCCGAGGGGCAGGGTATGCCTGGGGTCTGGCAGAAGAGGCCGCCAAAGCCACACGCTGGTTGTGCGGGCATGGGCTGGACGGGACGGCAGAGCTGGCCCACCTGCTGGACTTGGGTTTGGCTGCGGCGCCGGCAGATCACAGACCAGATGCGATGCAGGGCCCATGGCAGGGCAAGGGCGCTTTGTGCCCTCTGGCCACTGGCACCTTGCTGTCGGATTGTGCCGAACAGCTGCGCGCCGGACCGGTTGAGATGGCCAACATTGCAATCCCTGCCCTGTTACTGCCCTTTGCTGCCTATGCGGCACGTGAACTCAAGGGCTGTGTGGTGCTTGATTGTGATGGGCATCTGGCGGCATGTGATGGGTATTCCGTGTCGACCCCAGATACCTTACCCGCCCAGGCGCGCAGGGTGGTGGTTTCGCTGGGGGAACAGCGCACAGGCCCCAGCCCACATCAGACCCGCGCCGCCCCGACTGATCAGGCTTGGGCAACGCTGAATCGCTTTGCCCACCGCACCTATGCCCCCGCAACCGAGGAATCCCGCCTGCTGGGTGCAGGGGCCGGGCTTTCTGATAATGACTGATGAGGTACTGATTTGACCGAGACCCGGACCCTTACTCTGAACGAAATCGAAGACCTGTCGTTTCGCGCGCTTGTTGCTGCGGGGACTTCGCCGGAAAACGCCCGCCCGCTGGCGGTTGCGACCGCGGCAACCGAGGCGGACGGCGTGGCAAGCCATGGACTGGCCTATATCCCGATCTATTGTGAGCATGTCCAATGTGGCAAGGTCGACGGGCTTGCCAAACCGGTCATGACACGGCCCAAGCCAGGTGTAGTTACCGTAGATGCCGCAACCGGATTTGCCCATTCAGCCATCGATCTCGGGTATGAGACGCTGATCACCGCTGCGCGCGAACAGGGCGTTGCCGTGCTGAGCATCTGCAACAGCTATAACTGCGGCGTGCTGGGCTATCACACCTATCGTCTGGCACAGGCCGGGCTTGTCGGGCTTGGTTTTACCAACGCGCCAGCCTCGATCGCGCCATCGGGTGGCGCAAAGCCGGTTGTAGGGACCAACCCCTTTTCCGTTGCCGTACCCGGTACAGATGGGCAACCCGCCCTGCTGATCGATCAAAGCGCCAGCACAATCGCCAAGAGCGAGGTCATGAAACATGCCAGAGAAGGAAGGCCGATCCCCGTTGGGTGGGCATTGGACGCCGAGGGCAACCCGACCACTGATCCCAATGTGGGCCTCAAGGGCTCCATGGCACCTTCTGGTGGGTACAAGGGCGTCGGTGTGGCCCTTCTGACCGAAGTTATGGCGGCCGCTCTTACAGGGGCCACTCTGGGCATCAACGCCTCGCCCTTTTCAGGAACCGCTGGCGGCCCGCCCAAGACCGGACAGTTTTTCATTGCGATCGACCCTGTGGCGACATCGTCGTCGGGTGGCTTTGCTCAGGGCATCGAGGAACTCGTCGACGCCATTCGATCGCAAGACGATGCACATTTGCCTGGCGATGGCCGACGCGCAAAACGCGTCGCATCGGCCACACAAGGCGTGGCTGTAAATATTGCGACCCTTGAAAAGATCGAGGCCATCTTGGGATAAGCCGGTTTTCTTAGCCCGCAATCAGATTCTTTCTGGTTCGGGCACCCTTACCCAAACCTTCTGACCCAGCACCAATTTTCAGAACGGCTTCCAAGCCTTTAGCCAAAATTCGACCCGGGCGCAGCAGGCTCATTTTTCGTATTTCATGCTTTAGCGCAGAAAAACCGGGTTGACTCAAATCGCACTCCATATTTAGTTCGGTAACAGAACGAATAAATGGAATCGACGTGGCAACGCAGACGAAAATCTCTCGACGAATGTCTCAAAGTGCGGTCGTTCAGGCGATTGCGACCTATGGGCCCATTTCGCGCGCCAGCGTGTCGAAGCTGACCGGTCTTTCGAAACAGACAATCTCGGAAATTGTCGGAAACCTAGAAAGCGATGGCTGGGTGCGGACAGTCGGTCAGACCGAGGGGCATGTCGGACGCCGCGCTGTGGTATATGAGATCGCTCCGGATGCGGCAACGGTCGCCAGCGTCGATCTGGGTGGAACAAAGATCAGGGTCGCACTATGCGATCTGACCGGTCGCGTTCTGGCCGAGCGCGTAGAGCCGACAGAACAAAGCGGCGGCAGACAAGTGGTCGATCAGGTTGCCCGTATGGTTCGCGCAACCGCAGACGACCCCCAATGCCCGTCAGGCGAATTGAAAATAGCTGTCGTCGGTGTCCCAGGCGTGCCGGACAGCAGGACCGGCGCGGTCCTGATGGCGCCTAACATAACCGGGCTGGATCAGATTGATCTTGCTGGCACTTTGAACGAACGGCTTGGGATAGAAATCCTTGTCGAAAATGATGTCAACCTTGCCGCTCTGGGCGAGCATTGGATGGATCATCGAAGCGACCACGATGATCTGGTCTTCGTTTCCGTCGGAACCGGAATTGGTGCAGGAATCGTCGTCGGAGGTATTTTGCTGCGTGGCGCATCTGGTGCAGCTGGCGAAATAGGTTTTCTTCCCTTTGGTGCCGATCCGATTGCAAAGGAAAGCCATACTATAGGCGCACTGGAACGCGTAACCGCCACCGATGCAATCATTGGCGAATACAGGATGCTTACGGGCAAAACTTGCTCAGTTCCTGCGATCTTTGAGGCTGCCAACAACGGCGACAAAGCAGCCGAGCAAACGCTGGACAATGTCGCTTATCAGATCGCGCGGGCTTCGGCGTCGATTGTAGCGGTTCTTGATCCGTCCCTTATCGTGATGGGGGGCTCTATCGGCGCGCGTGACGAGTTGATGCACCGGATCAGACGCTTTGCCGCCCAGTGCTACCCCCGTGAAATAGAGATCCAGCCCTCAAAGCTGGGGCCGCATGCTGCCCTTGCCGGAGGTGTGTCTATAGCCCTGTCGCATTTACATATCTCTCTTTTCGCCGAGGGTCAGAAAGGTGCCGAGATCAACGTACCACCTCCAGCGCTCGATACCTTCAAGGCAAGTATGTCATGACCGCTAAGGCTCTTTCAGAACGCTTGCGTCAAGAACAGGATGCTGATGCAGACCTGACTCTGTTGCGCAATGCCCTGTCCATCGAAAGCGTGACGGGCAATGAAACACGTTTTGCGCGTTTTCTGGACCAGCAACTTATGGCCCTGGGGCTGAATACCGGACGGGGCTGTTTCGCGGGTGAACGCGAAAATGTCTGGGGAATTGCTTCTGTGGAGGGTCCCAACCTCATGATTTTGGGCCATACGGATACGGTGCATATCCGGGGCTGGGAGGAATACTGGGAAGACGATGCACGCAAAAATCCATTCGGCGCGACCGAAAAGGACGGGCACATCTGGTCACGTGGGGCAAGCGACCTCAAGGGTGGGATTTGCGCTGCGATTGCCGGGTATCGCCTGCTGCAAAAACTTGGCGTTATGCCTTCAGCCAGTCTGACCTTTGCCTTCATCGGTGACGAAGAAAGCGGTGAACCTGACAGCGGCGTTAGCGCCGGGGCGAAAGATCTGGTTGGACGTATCAAGTCCGACGAAATCCCCCGTCCTGATTTCGCGATCTATGTCGAGCCAACGAGTTTGGACATTTATTCCGCCCAGATCGGGTTCTTTATCGCCGAGATCACGATAACTGGAAAAACAGCTTATTTCGGCCGACCCGAATTGGGGGTCGATGCATTGAAAGCAACGCATACGCTTCTGTCGAAAATCTGGGATCATGAAAAAGAACTGAACGCGGGCCCGCGTCATGACCTTGTCGGTGCCTCTTCTGTTCTGGTGACGCATATCGATGGCGGCGGGTTTATCGCAGTGCCCGGAGAATGCAGGCTCTCGCTGATCCGGAAACTTAGACCTGGCGAAATGCTTGATGTTGCAGTGGCAGCATTGGAATCAGCGCTTGGCCTGGATCACCTACCCACGGGCATAGAGGTGTGCATCGACTACCCAGCCGGTCGTGATCATCCCAAGGGCGGCTCACCAGTTGAAAACGACCCCGATACTGAGGCGGTTCGCCTGTTGCAGAACTGTGTACAGCAAACTCTGTCCCGAAAAGTAGAAATCGGCGGCGCGCCCTACTGGTCTGAGATGCCATTTTTAACAGAACAGATCGGCTGTCCAACCGTTTACTGCGCACCGGGGGATATCGCCGTGGCGCATACTTTTGAAGAACGAATTGAGGTCGAAGAATACCTCGCCGCCGTCCGGGCCTTTGCGCTTTTCATAGCGCAGTTCGGTGCGTCGGACACGCTCGCAATGCATCCAACCTGAGGAGGACAAACATGTCACTTGTTAGAAGCACATTTGCCGCTACCGCGATGTTCGCGCTGGCGGGCAGCTTATACGCCGAAACCATCGGTCCAGCGGGGGAAAGTGCCACCCCTTCATCAATGGTTGTTGTCGCTGATGATGATGTCGAAAAGGTGAAAGAGGCTGGATATTCCGCTGCTTTGCTGTGGCATGACCAATCCGACTTTGTGAATGCGGTAACAGCAGGTGCCAGCGATGAATTTGCGCGTCTGGGGATAGAGGTTGTTGCCGTGACAAGCGCAGGATTTGATGCTGCAAAACAACGTAGCGATATCGAGACGGTCATGGCCAAATCGCCCAATATCATTCTGTCGCTTCCTCTGGACCCGGTGACCTCTGCCGCAGCGTTTGCAGAGGCAAAAGAGGCCGGAGTTGCCCTAAGTTTCCTCTCGAACCTGCCGGCCGGCTACAAGCACCCGGACGACTATGCGGCAATCGTGACGGATGATCTGTTTCAGATGGGCAAACAAGCGGCGGATGCGCTTGCGGCTGCCATGGGCAATGAAGGAACAGTTGGATGGATTTATCACGACGCAGATTATTATGTGACCAATCAGCGCGACAACGCTTTCAAGACCACGATTGAGAACGACTATCCGAACATCACAATCGTTGCAGAACAAGGCATTTCTGATCCTGCGCGCGCCGAAGATATTGCCAATGCTATGCTGCTGAAAAACCCAGACCTGGGTGGAATCTACGTAACCTGGGCTGGTCCGGCAGAGGGTATTCTTGCAGCGCTGCGGACGAACGGAAACACCTCGACCAAGATCGTGACATTGGATCTGTCAGAGCCGATTGCCCTTGATATGGTTCAGGGTGGGAATGTCGCGGCGATTGTTGCCGATGAAGCCTATGAACTGGGGCGTGCAATGGCCGCCAGTGCCGTGCTCGACCTGCTGGGCGAGGACGTACCATCCTTTGTTGTAGCCCCTGCATTGACAGTGACAGCGGACAACGTTGCCGATGGATGGCAAAACTCGCTGAATATTGATGCACCAGCCAGTCTGACATCGAAGTAGAGACCTGATGGGCAGGTCGCCTCTGGCGACCTGCCGCAACCGGATATTCCCAGAGGCATCCATGGAACAGGCTTTTCAACGTATGCGCGACTTGGATCTACAGCGCTGCGTCATTTATTTCGGCTTTCTTGCGATCTTTCTGTTTTTTGGGATCACTCTCTACGATGACGGGTTTCTGACCAGTCGGAATCTGACAAATATCGTCCTTCAGACAGCCCCAGCCACGATCATGGCCATCGGATTGGTCTTTGCCCTGTCAGCCGGAGAGATCGACCTGAGTTTTGGCTCTGTCGTTGCAGTTGCAGCCCTCTCGGCAGCTGTTGCGATGCAGAACGGCCCTATGATCCTGGGTGTCGCAGCGGGGCTTGGCGCAGGCATTCTGATCGGCGCATTCAATGGTGCATTGGTGGCCTATCTGCGGTTGCCATCATTTCTGGTGACCTTGGCCACCATGGGGTTATTTGCCGGAATTGCGCGTTCAATGACCGATCTGCGATCCATTCCTGTCGTTAACGGGACTTTCAACGGGGTCTTCGGCTCGGGCAAGCTGTTTGGTGTACCTTCACTTGTCATCTGGACCGTGATTGCAGTGCTGATTGGCCATGTCATCTACCGACACACACGTTTTGGCGCACACGTTCTGGCCGTTGGGGACAATGCCCGCGCAGCCCAAGTCTCTGGCATCAGGGTTCCCCGTATCCGGCTGTTGGTTCTGACCTTGTGCGGCGCAACCGCTGGGCTGGCTGGTTTGCTCTATGCCGGGCGTATTCAAGCCGCCAAATATACAATGGGCGAAAGCGATCTGATGACGGTCATTGCCGCTGTCATCGTAGGTGGCACTGCGCTTAATGGCGGCAAGGGATCCATAATAGGTGCGCTTTTGGGCTCGCTCATGATGGGAATGCTGAATAACGGGCTGATCCTGATGGGGCTTCAGGTCTCGGACCAGATGATCGTACGCGGGCTGATCATACTGATCGCCGTAGCAATTTCACTCCGCGAAATCCGCCGATAGACACCGGAGCAACCCAATGTTTCTTGATCTTCTCATACGTCGCAACCCCAAGTTCATCGAGGCCGCCATGGCCTTGCATCAACAAGGGAAGATCCCCGCAAACGCCTATGTGCTTGACCTGGATGCCGTCGAACGCAACGCGCGCCTTTTCTCTGATGTGGCCCGTGGGCATGGCCTTACAACTTTTGCCATGACCAAACAGGTGGGTCGCCATTCCGGCTTTTGTCAGGCGGTCATGCGCGGTGGCATCAGCCGGTCCGTCGCCGTGGATATGGCCTGCGCCTTGGCATGTGACCGCGCTGGCTTAAGGACAGGTCATTTGGGTCACCTTGTACAGGTGCCCCGCCAAGAAGCTCTCTTCGCCGCAGCCAAACTACGCCCGGACTATTGGACGGTATTCTCGGACAACAAGGCAAAAGAGGCGGCGGACGCCTCTGCTCGGGCCGAGAGAGAACAGGCACTGATGGCGCGCATCCAGACCGAAGGGGATACGTTCTATCGTGGCCACGAGGGAGGATTTGACGCGAATGATATCCTGGCGGTGGCCGACCGTTTGGATGCGCTGCAGGGCGGGCGCTTTGCAGGCATTACAACCTTTCCCGCCCTGCTTTTCGACCAGGATGCCCGCAAGGTTGTGCCGACCCCAAACCTCCACACGCTCAACATGGCTGCAGAAGCTCTGGCGCGTGCTGGGCGTACGGAGATCGAAATCAATGCCCCCGGAACGACATCTTCAGCTGTTCTTCCAGCATTAGCCGAAGCCGGGGCCACGCAGGTTGAACCGGGCAATGGCCTACATGGCACGACGCCTCTCCATGCGGTAGAAGACCTTCCTGAGGATCCCGCCGTACTTTACCTTTCCGAGGTCTCGCACCATCACGGCGGGAAAGCCTATTGCTTTGGCGGCGGGCTCTATATCGATCCGGTTTTCCCGAAATACCAGGTTCGGGCGCTGGTCAGCAGCAGCCCGACAATCAGCCGGTCAGCCCTGCGAAATGTCGAAATTCCTGATTATTCCGCAATAGATTACTACGCCATGATCGACAGCGACAGCGATCAAAACCCCGCACCAGGCGACACGGTTGTCTTCGGTTTCCGTGGGCAGGCCTTTGTGACCCGCGCTTTGGTTGCCGGGATAAAAGGCGTAGACAGCGGAATGCCAGAGCTTACCTCAATCGAAAACGGCTTTGGCGACCACGTCAGCTGGCCGGGAGCCTTTGCGCAATGACTCCGGTTCTTTCCCTCAAGCAAATCCACAAATCTTTTGGCGGAGTGGTCGCGATCCAGAATTTTTCACTGGACCTCTACCCCGGTGAAATCGTGGCTCTGGTCGGTGATAATGGCGCGGGTAAATCCACGCTCGTCAAGATCATCTCTGGCGTGCATCGACCAACCAGCGGTGAGATCGCGCTTGACGGCGAAGAAGTCGGTTTTTCGGATGCAAGCGCGGCTCGATCACATGGTATTGAAGTGGTCTATCAGGACCTCGCATTGGCTGACGAACAGCCGGTTTATATGAACATGTTTCTGGGCCGCGAACTGACGCGCAAACCTTTTGGACTGCTCGATAAAGCACGCATGCGTGCCGAAACCCAAAGCCTTGTTGATCAGCTTGACGTGCGCATCCCCTCTGAGCGCGCAGCCATACGTGATTTGAGCGGAGGCCAAAGACAGGGCATTGCTATCGCGCGCGCAACCCATTGGGCCAGCAAATTGATCCTTCTGGATGAACCCACTGCAGCACTTGGCGTTGCAGAGACTGCGAAGGTTGAGGACCTTGTCGCGTCACTTAAGGATCGCAATCTGGCAATCTTGATCATCAGCCATTCCCTGGATCAGGTTTTTCGTCTTGCCGACCGCATCTGTATTTTACGCCGGGGTGAACAGATAGGCGTCAGGACAACTGCCGAGACCGACAAGAACGAAATTGTCGCCATGATCACCGGTGTTCATAGTTGATGGCGCAAAGCGCAGCCGTGTCCCCATCTTTACGAAGGGGCCCTTTGGCTCGATCGGATATGGCACTTATTGCTGCCCGATGATTTCGAAAGTATAATCTCGTCTCACCCCTGCCGGAGGTGGCGGGAAGGGTGCAGCCGCTTTCACCTGGGCAAGGGCGATCTGATCCAACCGCTTTGACCCTGAACTGCGTACTATTCCAACCGCCTGTAATGTCCCGTTCTCAGCTATTCGAAAGGCCACCAACGCGGCACCTCGAATATTGGCGCTCTTTCTCCGGGCGCGGATAATCTTGCGTTTAATCTGTCCGGCGTAGTTGCTGGCGTCGGCATTGCCGGATGCGGTCAGCGCTGACGTGGATGTAACAACCTTTGCCGCGCCTTTCGTGGTTTTCCCGGTGGCGTCGCCTTTTTTCCCCGATTGTTTCGCGTTGCCATGCGCGGTGGCAGTTTGATTGCTTGCCTGTTTCTTCGGTTCCGGCGGCTTGGCATCCTCGGTCGGCGACACCGAAGCAGCATCACCCTGTCTGTTCGGTGTTTCAGCGTCCTGAGGCCTGAGAGGGCTTGGCGCAACAGCGGTCGCGGCCGTAGCGCTGCTCACAACCGGGCTGAGAGTTTGCGGCGACGTTGTGCGCTGCGGCTTGACAGGGCGGGCCTTGGGTTGCAACCGATGAGGTGCTGCCGGTTTCTTGCGCGTGCTGGCCGGTGCTGGTGCATTTGTTCCGGCGACGAAGTCCTTGAATACAGATCCCAGCGCGGCGGCCCTCTCTTCTCCGCCACCTTCGACCTGCACCTGTTCGGCGGTCGAATAATCCAAAAGCGCAAGGCCATGTGTCGCTACGGCCAATGCGACAGAAATCACAACTACCACGCGGGATTTGGTTATCACCGTAATCCCCTTTCGGTCACGACATAAACCTGACTTGCACCCAACCCGCGCAAATCATCGCTGATCTGTTTGAGCGCAACCGCAGGCAAGGATCGATCCGGCACGATCCGAACCGCATCAAGGGGCAGATCAACAGCCGCCCGCTCGACATAGGCCGCAGCATTGGTCAGCTCTGCCCCGCGATATTCAAGTGTGCCATCCGCACGGATAACCAATGCATCAGGTGGCTCGCGCCCCTCCAGATCCATGGTTTCGACAAGCTGAACCGATCCGTTGAGCGGCGGCGTAAGGGTGCCTGCGATCATGAAGAATATGAGCATCAGGAACACGACATTGATCAGCGCAATGGTTGGCTCTCGGCTTTGTCTGGGCTTCGATTTCAACTGCATCAGCCCAAAACCTGAGTGCGCAGGTTTTCGACAGGTGCCAGCACGATGAGCAGATCAATAAGCTGCTGAGAGGTTGCCCTCGGACCCAGGCTGATAAGCGCGATTTGGGATTTGGCGTCGAGCAGCATTGGGGCCACCTGCGCCAATGGTACAGGCGCACCATCGACCAGAATTCGGTCTGCATCCAGTTTAATAAACCGGATGGCTTGGTCTGGCTCCGCGCCGCCGACAGAGGCCGTCGAAAACTGAATCTCGGCGAATTTCGAGAATGTGGATGTCAGCATGAAAAACAACAGCAGCAAAAAGATGACATCTATAAGCGACGTCATTGACAGGCGTTTGCGCCGCTTTCTTTGCACATTAAGCGCCATGTACCAGCGCCGTAATTGACGCCCCTGCCGTTTGCTCGGCCTCCTCGGCATGGCCGGGGGCAAATATTGTTCTGAGCGCACGGTTGGTAAAGACGCGTTCTCGGTTCACGCGGGCCTCAAACCAGGTCAGGATCAGTGACGTCGGCATGGCTACGGCCAGCCCCGCTGCTGTTGTCATCAGCGCCACCCAGATGCCCCCAGCCAGCAGCGACGGGTCAACGGCGTTGCCCGCCCCCTGCAGAGTCTGGAAAGCTTCGATCATGCCCAGCACCGTGCCGAACAATCCGAGCAGGGGCGCAAGTTGCGAGACGATGTCCAGTACATTGAGGCCCTGTTCCAGCTGAGCAAATTGCGTCTCAGCCTCGGCATCGACCCGCTCGGACAAGGTGCGATCATTCCCGGACAATGCCATTGCGATCACCGGCGCCAGATAACTACGGCTTTTGTTCAGGTATGTTCTGGCGGCCGTGGGGTCTTCTCGGTCCCATGCGTCGATCGCCCTGGACAATTCGACGTGACGGCCGACCCCCGCCGCTTTGTATTGCCAGATTTTGTAAAAGACCAAGGCGAGAGTCGCGATTGAGGCTGCAATCAGGATCGCCACCACCGGGCCCCCTAATTGCAGGATTTCCATCAGTTTTTGCAGCATTTTGGACATGGCTTTATCCTATCATCTCAGTTTCAAGGCGGCTTTTTAGACTGAGGCCATTCATGCAGGCATCTTTGTTACCGCTCTGGGTCATGCATTCCTGCACGCCGTTGAACAGAATCCGGCTGATCTGGTCACAGGCCATGTCGGTGAATTGAAACTGCCTGACCCGTGGGCGGCCTGCGGGCAGTTCTTCGAAATCCAGCAGGGTAATTAACGCGACCGCACCGTTTTTGCCAAACAGGACGGTTTCATAGACCGCACCGTTGATGTCGACCTCATGCATGTTTTCGGCGACAAAGCTGAGCAGACAGTTTTGCCCCCTTGCTTCGGCAGAGCTGAGTTCGATTGATACGCCGCCAGTCTTGGGCACGTCTTCTGCGTTGGCGATCCCTGCCCCCAAGACTGAGAGCAGGGTCGACAGGACAGCGCTGGCTTTGTTTGCTGCCGCACTTCGCATAACGGGTCCTTTCCTTGGGATCAGAAGGTTTTGGCCAGGCCGAGCTTGAAGGTCCGGCCCGTCGAATTGCGGGTCGACAGGTTCGGGCGGTAGTCCTTATCAAGGATGTTCTCGATACCGGCGCGCAGCTCAAAGCCTTCAAACACACCATCTTGCGGCATGTAGGTCGCACGCAGAGAGTTTACTCCGTATCCCGCGGTCGCTTCTCCGCTCGAGTCCGTTCCGGCCCGGGCACCGAAGATTTCCCAGCTGACGTCCAACGTCTGACCGAACCGCTTGCCCAATGTCAGGCGCGCGGAATCCGACGGCTCATTCCGCCAACGCGAGTCATCGCCGGTGGCGCTGGTTTCCGTACCCGTCACGATGTTCGAGTTGAAATCGACGTAGAACCCACCCGCATTGGCATAAGAGGCTTCGATTTCGGCACCTTTCGTTTCCACTTCGGACAGGGGTTGAGACGGGGTGCCAGAGACGTAGGAGGTGATATCCCACAGGGTCGTTTGATAGAAATTGACCTTGGCGCGGATCACGTCGCCCTCGGCAAACACGTCACCGCGATCATAGGAAAAACCAGCTTCCCACGTGCGGGATCTCTCGGGTTGCGTCATGTAAAGCGGCGTGCCCAGATCATCGATGATCGGCAGGCTTTCCGTGTAGGCCGCACCACCAAAGATCGCGAAACCGCTGTTGAACGCGTACCGCGCCGACAACCCGCCCATAAGCGCGTTGTTGTCATAGCTTTCGTTGAACGGGGCCGCGGCGGCGTCATCACCGTCGATGTCCTGCATCTCATATCGCACCGCGGGGGTAATCGTCAGATTGTCACCGATCTGCACATCGTCCACAGCAAACAGGGCAAATCGACGGTCGGTTCCACCCGGGGCCGATGCCGCGTCCAACCGTTCGCGGTTGATGAATTCAATCCCAGCCCGCAGATCATGCGAGGCGATGCCGGTCTGGAAATACGACGTGTTCTTGATCGTCAGCTTTGTCGTTTCATAGTTATGTGTGGCATCTGCCAGGGCCTGAATGCCGGGGAAGAATGGCGTGCCTTCAAGGCTGGAAGACCCGGGAACATAGCTGCTTTCGATCGCCTGCTCAGAATAGCTGAGGTTCACATCCAGATCGACCAGATCATTTCCAGTGGGTTGATATTGATACCGCAGGATACCGATCTTTGTTTCGATATCACGGTCTACATTACCAAAGGCATCCGACGTGGTGCCAAACGAGTCATAAGGGACGTCGCGCTCTTCAGATGTGGACTGGTTGTAGGATGCGGTGAACGAATGTTCGAGATCGTTGCCGAAACTGTATTTGCCCTTAGCCAGAAGCGACGGCAGCGTGAACGCGCTGTTGCCGATCGTATTGCCGTTTCCATCCTCCTGATCGTCCTGATCGCGATAGGTGTAGTTGAACAGGAATTCCGTTTGGGTATTCGGCTGCCAAGCCAGGATAGAGGACGAGGCAAAACCGTTGCCGTTGGAATACCCTTCAAAGGTTTGACGGAAACGGAAACCCGGCTCTCCACCGGTGAAATCTGACGCGTCCTTGGTTTCCAGCTGAACGACACCACCAACAACCCCGGACCCATATTCGAATGACCCGACAGTGCCCCGAATGACCGAGACGCTTTTGTAAAGCTGGGGGTCAGTAAAAAGCTGGTTGCCGATCCGATACAGCTCTTCCGCGCCCGTTGTGGCGCCATCGACCAGGATCAGTACCTTCTGGTCGGTTCCGAACGTGCCGTTTGCACCATAGCCGCGAATATTGATGCCCGATCCCTGAGGGGTCGAGCCGTTCACCAGGCTTACCCCCGGAACCGAGTCGATCAGCTCAGCAACCGTATTGGCCTGCCGGTCGTTGATCTCTTCCTGATCAATATTTGTGACCGGCACGGCAGTGTCTGTCTGAATCTCTCGTTTGCTTTCCCCAAGTATCAGGGTGCCCAGGAAACCGTCATTCTGTTCTTGCGCCCTAGCGCCAGCCGCAATCATGCTGAGGCACGAAGCCGTTCCCAGCAAAGCTATCTTCCGTATTTGCACACGCATCTCTGTCCCTTCGAAACAGTAGGAGGACCTGAAATGCTTGCGCCATGCTGGCTTTGGTCAGTCTGTTTTATTGTTTTTTGGAGCCGCCTTTTTTTGGCGACTTGTGCTCGTTAATAAAGGTTACTAAAACAGTCAACAATAAATCGCAGTCGCATCGCCGACTCTCGCCAGCGGGCACCCGAACAATTCGGCTGCCGGGCCAGCACCTCTGAAAATCAACTCGAAGATGGGAAAACCCATGACGGAACAGGTGCCTAACACCCCGGCTCAAATTCGTGCAGCCTATGCGCAAAACAGCGGCAAACGTGACCGCGATCTGGCAGAATCGATTGGACTTACCGAAGGCCAGTTGGTCGCTGCCTTCGCCGGGAACGACGTTACACGGCTGACGACAAAACTTGATGACCTTTTTCCAAGGCTTAACGGTCTGGGAGAGGTTATGGCTTTGACGCGCAATTCCTCATGCGTGATCGAAAAGGTCGGACAATACGACAATTACCATTCGGGCGCGCATGCCTCGATGGTTCTGACGGATGAGATTGATCTGCGCATGTTTCCCAGCCACTGGGTCCATGCCTTTGCGATCGAACGCAAAACCGACAGCGGTGTGAAACGCTCGCTTCAAGTCTTTGATGCCGCAGGCGATGCGGTGCACAAGATATTCCTGCGCGAAAGATCGGATCTGGACCATTGGGATAAGCTTGTCAGCGCCCTTGCGTCTGAGGACCAATCGCAAACTCTTGATTTAGAACCGCGCCGACCGACCGAAGCGCCCAAGGCCAACCCCGAAAAGACGGAAATCCTACGTGCGGAATGGGCCAAGATGACGGACACCCACCAGTTCATGCGCTTGACCTCAAAGCTCAAGATGAACCGATTGGGGGCCTATCGCATCGCCGGCCAACCGCTTGTCAGGGAACTGACGCCGTCGGTAATATCACCAATGTTCGAACAGGTGTGCGACAAGGAAATTGAGGTGATGATCTTTGTTGGCAATCGTGGATGTATCGAAATTCACGGTGGCCTTATCGGAACGATCAAGCAGATGGGACCCTGGTTCAATGTGCTTGACCCGCGTTTCAATCTGCATCTGAGGACGGACCATATTGCAGAGGTCTGGGCTGTCACCAAACCGACGCAGCGCGGCCCCGCCGTCTCTGTCGAGGCGTTCGATGCCGAAGGTGGGCTGATCTTCCAGATATTCGGTCTGCGCACTAGCGAAACCGACCATCGCCCGGTCTGGGACGCGCTGGTTGCCGAACTTGAACCACAACCCGAGGCCGCGCTGACATGAACAGGATGCGAGTGATCTGGCCTGCCTTGGCTATGCTGCTAAGTACACAGGTCGCGCAGGCTGCGGACGACGAACCAAAGCGGATCATCGCGATCGGCAGTTCCATCACTGAAATCGTCTACGCTCTGGGTCAGCAAGACAGGCTTGTTGGTCGCGACCGAACATCAACCTACCCGACAGAAGCGATGAACCTGCCCGATATCGGATACCGACGCGCGCTGTCGCCCGAAGGCGTTTTGTCGGTAGAACCAGACTTGATCCTGGCGCTTGAAGGTTCAGGACCACCAGAGGCGATTGCGGTTCTGCAGGAAGCGGGCGTGCAATACGTCACGATCAAGGATGAGTTCTCTCTGGAAGGCGTGGTCGAAAAAATCCAAACCGTTGGGGCCGTGCTGGGCGCTGACGTTGCTGCCGAGGGATTGGCAGCGCAAACCATACGCCAGATCAATCAGGCGGAATTGGCGGCTAGTAGTGCCGCAGGATCCAACCCGAAACGGGTTCTGTTTGTTCTGTCGGTGCAGGATAACCGGATCACAGTGGGAGGTGTGGATACCCAAGCAGACAGCATCATTCGATTGGCTGGCGGTGTAAATGCCGCCGCCAAAGTGTCAGGTTACAAGCCAATGACGCCTGAAGCGCTGGTGTCGGCTGCGCCTGATGTCATCCTTATGATGGATCGGCTGGGTGATCATAATACCGAGGATGCCGCGCTCTTTTCACTGCCCGCAGTCAAGCTGACCCCGGCGGGCCAGAACAAGATGCTGATCCGCATGCAGGGTGCATATCTTCTTGGGTTTGGACCTAGAACCGCCAGTGCCATTTCTGATCTGTCAGCAGCCCTGCAGGATGAAGGTGGCTCATGACGCTGACGTTGGATCATATGAGCGCCGAGGCACCTGGGTACAATCGGCGAGCAACCGCACGGCGGGTTACTTTGGCCTTACTGGTATTGCTTGGCCTGACCAGCGCCGCAAGCATTTCAGTCGGTGCTTCGGATGCGTCGTTAAACATGGCGGTGATCGACCTAATCAATGGGCGGTCCCTGTCTGACCTGAATCGGATTGTCCTTTGGGACATACGCTTGCCCCGGCTTGCCATGGGGATTCTGGTCGGTGCCGCGCTGGCTGTTTCAGGGGTGGTCATGCAAGGGCTTTTCCGAAACCCGTTGGCGGACCCCGGAATTGTCGGCGTCAGCGCGGGCGCAGGTCTGGGCGCAATTTCAGCCATCATCCTTGGCAGCCACTTGCCAGTGTCGGTTTTGGTCTGGACAGGAAACGGGTTAGTGGCCATTGCTGCTTTTCTTGGTGGCTGGGCGTCTGTTCTGATCCTATACCGTGTCTCGACCAGCGGGGGGCAGACTTCGGTCGCAACCATGCTACTGGCCGGCATTGCATTAGGTGCCTTATCCGGCGCCGCATCGGGTGTTCTGGTATACATGGCCGATGATCAGCAATTACGCGACCTGACGTTCTGGGGAATGGGATCGTTAGCTGGGGCAACCTGGACCAAAATCGCCTCGGCTGCGCCAATCATTTTGGTTGCCCTTGCAAGCACACAATTTCTGGCTCGCGCGCTTAACGGCCTGGCGATGGGAGAGGCTGTGGCCCATCACATGGGCATCCCGGTTCAGCGCAGCAAGAACATCGCCATTCTTGCAGTTTCCGGTGCAACAGGGGCCGCTGTTGCCGTGTCCGGCGGCATCGGATTCATCGGAATTGTGGTCCCCCATTTGCTACGTCTGGCAACCGGGCCGGACCACCACAGGCTTTTGATGAATTCCGCCCTGCTGGGTGCCAATCTGCTGCTATGCGCCGACATGATCAGCCGGGTCGTGGTGGCCCCGGCGGAACTGCCAATCGGGATCGTCACGGCAATTCTCGGCGCACCGGTCTTTCTTTGGATCCTCCTGCGCCGCCACGGCATTATGGGAATGTAAATCATGCAAGGTAAGAATATCTGCGTCAGTCTGGGCCGAAAGGACATCTTGCACGACGTGAATTTCAAGGCCGATCCCGGTCAGGTCACCGCAATCATCGGGCCCAACGGATCGGGCAAGTCGACCTTACTAAAGGCATTGGCCGGAGAGATTGCCTCGACCGGAACCATCACCCTGAATGGCCACGACATCTCAGAGTTAAAGCCCTGGCAACTGGCCGCAAAACGGGGCGTGCTGCCACAATCGACCAGCGTGGCCTTTCCTTTCAAAGTGCACGAGATTGTCAGACTGGGGCTGGCAAACGGGTTGGCCGCACAAGATGACAGTTCGGTCACTACCGCCCTGGCACATGTCGACTTAGCCGGGTTCGAGCAGAGGTCTTACCAGACCCTGTCCGGGGGTGAACAGCAGCGCGTACAGTTAGCCCGTGTTATGACGCAGGTCTGGCAGGCACAACGGGCCGATCATCCCAGTTGGCTTTTACTGGACGAACCGGTTGCCAGCCTGGATATCGCGCATCAATTTACGGTCCTTGGTATCGCAAGCGATTTTGCCGCCCAAGGTGGAGGTGTGGTGGTGGTGATGCACGATCTGAACCTCACCGCGCTATTTGCAGACTGTGTTTACGTGATGTCACAGGGCACTGTCTGGGGCTCTGGTACACCTTCAAATATCCTCACCGACGACCTGATGCAGCAAGTTTACGGCATCAACCTACCGATCGGCATTGTGCCGACCGGCCCGCTTCCTTTTGTACTGCCTCAGGCAATGCACAAATGCATCGAGGCTTGATGTTGTGCAAACAGATACGTTGCCTCAGACAGCGCGGGTCAATCCCCCATCAACGCGCAAGTTTTGACCCGTCATATAGCCACCGCCTTCAGACGCCAGCCATGAGACAAGCGAAGAGACCTCCGCAGCATGACCGTAACGTCCCATCGGAATCCGGGCTTTGCGGTCTTCTGTTTCGGGCAAGCTGTCGATGAAACCCGGCAGGATGTTATTCATGCGAATATTCTCTGCGGCATATTTATCGGAATAGAGTTTGGTAAAGGCGGCCAATCCTGCCCGGAAGACGCCTGATGTTGGAAACAGCGGATCGGGCTCGAACGCCGCGAAAGTAGAGATGTTGATAATCACCCCCCTGCCCTGTTGCTGCATCAAGGGTGTCACCAGCCGTGTTGGGCGGATCACATTCATCAGATAGACTTCCATCCCTTGATGCCAGTCATCGTCACCGATCTCTAATACAGGCCCTTTCGGGCCATGACCGGCGGAATTGACCAAGACATCGACGCGGCCCCAACGCTCCGTCGCGCCCGTGACCAAAGCAGTCAGATCGTCACCACTGAGGTTAGAACCAGTGACGCCAAAACCACCCAGCTCGGCGCCGAGTGCTTCGCCTTTACCCGAAGAAGAGAGGATGCCGACTTTGAAGCCATCTTTGGCAAGCCGGCGCGCCGCGTCAGCCCCCATGCCACTCCCGCCCGCGGTAATCAAAGCTACTTTTTCTACTGCCATCTGACGATTCCCCTTATGTATTCTGCGAAAATATCCTGTTTCGATGGGTCATTCGATTGAGATTTGATGTTTCATTACAGTAGAAATACTATTGTCTCATGGCTGATCTTCCTCCCCTCAACGGTTTACGGGCATTCGAAGTCTCTGGGCGCCGCCTCAGTTTCCGCGCCGCTGCCGATGAGTTGGGCGTAACACAAGGGGCGGTGGCGCAGCAGGTGCGACTGCTGGAAGCTCACCTAGAAGTCACATTGTTCGAAAGGGTGCCCAAAGGATTGGAGTTCACCTCGGTTGGCCGTAGCTATCACGCACGTATATCGGTTGCCTTTGCGAGCCTTAGATCTGCAACCGCCGAGCTAAAGCCGGAACCGGACAAGGTTATAATAAGCGTCACCCCGACTTTTGCTGCCAGATGGTTGATCCCGAATCTGCCGGACTTTGCAGAGAGCCATCCGGAAATCGACTTGCGGATCATGGCCACTGAAAAAGTCTCCAGCTTTCACAGCGACGGGATCGACCTTGCCGTCCGGCAGGGATCGCCGCCGTTTGGCGCCGCGCTTCGGGCGGCGCTTATTTTCAGACAAGAGGTGATTGCCGTAGCCGCACCCGAGTTTATCAGCGACGCATTCGATTCGTTAACACCAGATGACCTTGCAAGCCTGCCCAAAATTCATGACACGCATGACCTTTGGCCGCGATACCTTGCAGACCTAGGGGTTCGTGACAAATCGCAACGCGGCCTTCGATTAAGCCAGACAGCGCTTGCAGTTGACGCTGCCATCGCGCGACAGGGTGTGGCCCTTGTCAGCCGTTTCATGGTTTCCCGAGATCTTGAGGCAGGACGCCTGGTAGAGGTTGGTGCGGCAAGAGACATCGGTGGTAGCGATTTTTACCTCCTCATAGAGCGTTCGGCCGCAAACCAACACGCGGTGATGCAAGTCGTAAACTGGCTAAAATCGCGGTCGGCAAAAGAAACGTGATCGGCTTTCGATTCCTGCAAAGCGCACGCATGCGGGTCTGAAATGGATGGTTGCTTAGGTTTCCCAACGCTTCCCAATTCAGGGTCTTTGCACTCTCGAACCTGCGGGCAAACACCTCGGGCCGCTGGCGCAGTCGAACACAGCGTCCGGGGCAAAATAATTCGTAGCGGCATCCGGATTGTTTGCGTTAGAGGCGTTACCGACGGCATTCACATTTGTTCCGTTGCTTCAGGTCAGTTTCGTCCGACCAACCTGAGCAAGTGCACTGGACAACTCTTCGCTGAGGATGTTCCACAGTCTATGCAAACCTTCTTCGCCGGCCGCGGCGATGGCAAATTGCAATACGCGGCCAAAGAACACATAATTTGCACTTTGATCGAGGGCTTTCAGAACGTCTTCGCCAGATCGTAAGCCACTGTCGTAAAATAGCGGAAAATCCGCACCAACGCTGTCTCGTATCCGGCCCAGCGCGTGAACGGCAGCGGGTGCGCTTTCAAGTTGCCGTGCGCCATGATTTGACACTTGAATGGCGTCAACGCCTTCGGATTTCAGCTGCAGCGCATCCTCGGCGTTGGTCACGCCTTTTACTACCAGGTTGCCCTGCCACAAATCGCGCAGAGCCTTCAATGTTGTCCAAGTCGCCCTCGCGCGGCTTTCGGTGCGGTCGAACTCAAAGCCCGGCATCTCGAAATTTGCCATCTGCGGACGACCTGCGGCAAGTGACATAAGCGACCATTGCGGGTGCAGGGCAAAGTCCAGAAATTGGCGGGGTCCGATACGGAATGGCATGGTAAAACCATGGCGCAACTCACGCGGTCGGCGACCAACCTCGGGCACGTCAACCGTGACGATCAGGGTGTCGTAACCGGCATCTTGCGCACGCTTTGCCAGCTTGAATGACCCCGTTCCGTCCCCGCTGAAATAAAGCTGGAACCACGCGTGCCCTTCGGCAACCTCGATCATTTTTTCCAGCGGGGTTGAGGCCACGGTCGAGACCCCCAAAGGCACGGATTCGCGCGCGGCCAACCGCGCTAGCATCAGATCGGCACCAGGTCTGGACAGGTTGCACATCCCCATCGGCGCAATGCCAAAGGGCCGCTTGGCAATCTTGCCAAACAGCGGCATGTCCAAAGACCGATGGCTGACATCTTTCAGTATCCGGGGTTCAAGGCAAATGCCATCCAGAGCAGCGCGGTTACGCGCAGCCCCCGTTTCTGACCCTGCGGCCCCATCGATATAGTCAAACACCATCCAAGGCAGACGTGCCTTGGCCAAACGCCGCGCATCCTCACTGGAATGAATTCGCGCGGCGCGGTTCATCAACCAGCCACTGCTTTCATAAAGCGATCCTTGATGATCACCGGGTCCATCGTGATGACCGGCATCTTGGCATTTCCACTGTCGCACTTCACGATCATGACGGTGCCAACCTGCGCGTCCATCGCCTCTTGCAATGCTTTCCCGGTATCAACATCCTGCACTTCAACGACATTGTCACATCCGGCCGCACGCGCCATGCCCGCCAAGTCGGTCTTGCGCCCGGTATAGGTCGGCTGATCACCGGTTGATCCATATGATCCATTGTCGATGATCATCAGGATAAAGTTCGGAGGCATATTGTTCCCGATGGTCGGTAAAGTGCCCAGATTGGTCAACACCGACCCGTCGCCATCAATGGAGATCACGGTTTTAGGCTGCGCCAGCGCCAAACCCAGCCCGATGGACGAGGCAAGGCCCATCGTGCCCAGCATGTAGAAATTCGTTGGTTGATCGTCGATGGCATGCAGTTCTTGGCTGGGGATGCCAATGTTGCAGACCACTAGTTGATCACGAAGTTGAGGTGCAATTTCCTTGAGGATTTCAGAACGGATCATTGGTCGCCATAGCCTCCCCAGAAATTGGCATCGGTCAGGATTGCCACGGGTTTGTTGCACATAAAGGTATACTTCAGGATCATATCGAGCTCTTCCACATCCTTCTGGTGATGGAAGTGGTAGGTGGGGATATTCATCTGCGCCAGCAGCGCCTTGGTATGCACCGCCATTTCCACCTGGCAAGCCACGGGCTCACGCAGCTCTCCGCGGTAGCTGATCAACATCGGCAGCGGCATCCGGTAATACTGGATCAACGTCGCAAGAGTGTTGATCGTCACCCCAATGGCTGTGTTCTGCATGATGATCGCAGGGCGTTTTCCACCCATCCACGCACCGGCACACAGGCCCATGCCCTCGTCTTCCTTGTTCGACGGAATATGGAAGATATCGGGGTGTTGGTCTATTTCCTCGATAACGCCCGCAAGCTGTTTGCAGGGCACCGTCGTCACGAACGAGATGTCATTCGCGACAAGATCATCGGTGATCTTCTTGTCTATGTTCATGTTGCAGAAGGGCCTTTCTTGAAAGGAGAGGAGAGCGTCATCAAGAGGACGCGCGACGCACATGGACGGCACAGCCTGCGTGCCGCACGACGCGAGCAGCTGTGGAGCCCAGGAAATAATCTCTCAGACCAGGTTTGTGGGATCCAAGCACGATGCAGTCGATGCCATGCGCCTCGGAATAGTCGATGATAGTGCGGGCCGAATGTCCTTTTACAATCACAGGCGTGACACCGGGATGTCCAGACAATTTGCCCTCAAGATCAGCACGCGCTTTTTCAAACCCGGCGGCAACCATCTCTTCGTCCAGATACGCACTAACAGAGCCTTGGGGCGCCTCATGAACGTGAAGGGCGAAGATCTGGGCATCCTTTGCACGCAGCGCGTTGGCTATCTCAAGTGTATGAGTCGACACGCCATGGTCCAGCGCCATCGGGACGAGGATTTTATGGTACATGAAGTGTCTCCATTTAGTTGGTGATCATAAGTGTCAGGCCCACGGGTCGAGGATGATCTTGGGGACTGCAACCACTCCCGATCGTAGATCGGCAAATGCCTGCGGTCCATCATTCAGGCTGCGATGTTCTGCCCAGTCTAGCGGGCCAAGCGCACCATCGAAAAGCGCGGTGCAGGTATCCCGGAAGTCCTCCGGTGTGTAGGTATAGGTTCCAATGAACGTCACCTCTTGCAAGGTCATCCGCCGGATATCGAGGCCACCCGTGTCTTCGCCCAGGCCGATGTGGACAATGACACCCCCCGGTTCAGCCATGGCAGAAGCTGCCGCGCGTGTTGCCGCGTATCCGACGGCGTCGACCACGATGCCGTACTGCCCTGCCCCTGCGGGTACAGATTTCACTAGGCATTGATCTTCCAGGAATGTGCGTCGCTTGTCGCTTGGTTCAGCAACAGTTACGTCATCGACCCCCTGCGCCTTGAGGGCAAGGGCCGCGGCAAGACCAATAGCCCCGCCCCCCAGTACAAGCGCGGTGCGGCTGGCACCCGGATCAAGCGCCGTCAGCCCCAACCGTATGGAATGCCAACTGACGGCCAGAGGTTCGGCCAGTGCAGCCTTTTGCAACGGAACATGATCCGGCACCACGATAAGATTGCTGCCTTGCATTGCCACATATTGAGCAAAGGCCCCTTCGCGCGGCGGCATAGAGATGATCATACGGTCCGGGCACAGGTTATCTCGGCCGGTCCGACATGCGGGACAAGTGCCACAGCTGACCAGCGGATTGATCGTGACCCGTTCGCCGTCACGCGCGCCGCCCTCAATCACACCCGCAGCCTCATGGCCCAGAATCAAGGGCGCAGGACGCCTGTCGTCATGGCCGAGGTAGGCGTGCATGTCCGACCCGCAGATGCCCGAGGCCTCGATACGAACCAGCGACTGGCCCTGGCCGACCGTCGGGTTGGGGACTTCGCGCACACCAAGCGTTTCGACACCTTCGTAGACCAACGCTTTCATTTTGCTGTGAACCCTCCGTCGACCATCAAGGTTTGTCCGGTCACGTAACCGGACGCGTCCGAGCAGAGAAACAGCATGGGGCCGTCCATGTCTTCCAAACGGCCATTGCGTCCGATGCAGGTCTGGACGGCATTGCGCGTGGCTCGGTTCGGATCGGCAAAGACGGCCTCGGTCAGTTCTGTCGGAAAAAACCCAGGCCCAATCGCATTGGCTGTGATGCCATAGGTCGACCACGCCTCGGCCATAGCGCGGGTCAGTTGGGCAATGCCCGCCTTGGTCGTCCCATAGGCGATGCCACCGGGAAAAGCGCGCGTGGTTTGGAGCGAGGCAAAATTCACGATCCGCCCCCACCCCTTGGCCTTCATCGCGGGCACCAGTGCCTGGCTCAGAAAAAACGGAGCCGAGATGTTCAGCGCCACGGTCTGATCCCAGCCTTCCGGGGTCACGTCATCCGCCGTCTGACGGATGTTGATGCCAGCGGCGTGCACAATGATGTCTGGCGCTCCGAACGGTGCGCTGACCGCTTCTACCAAGTGTGAGAGTGCATCACGGTCGGCGACATCCGCTGCAACGTAACCCACATCTTTGCCGACCTCGTTTTGCAAGCGCTGCAGGGCGTCCTCGCGCCGGGCTACGCCCACCACGCGGGCCCCGGCGCTTGCCAGTGCGATGACCGCACGCCGCCCGAGGCCGGAGCTGGCGCCGGTTACACAGGCCACGCGGCCAGTCAGGTCAAACAGAGATCTTGGATCAGCCATTTGCGGTCAGGTCGAATGCTTCATCCGGGAAATACTTGGCCAGACGAACATCCGCAGCACGGGCGTGCCCCTCCATCCCTTCAAGGCGGGAAATGCGCGCTGTGGCTTCGGCCACCTGCTTGGCACCTTCGCGTGTGGCGCGCTGCCAAGTGACGATCTTCATGTATTTATGGACCGACAAACCGCCAGTATAGTTGGCGGCCCCTGACGTTGGCAGCACATGATTGGTACCCGTCGCTTTGTCACCATAGGAAACGGTCGTCTCTTCCCCAAGGAACAGCGAGCCGTAACATGTGAGCCGCTCAAGCCACCAATCCAGATCTTCGGCCTGCACTGTCAGGTGTTCGGGCGCGTAATCATCGGAGCAAACAGCCATTTCTTCGCGATCTGAGCATACGATCACTTCGGCATAGTCACGCCAAGCGGCAAAGGCGTTGTCGCGGTTCACCTCGGGCAGATCATCAATCAGGGCAGGCACAAGCTCCATCACCTTTTCGGCCAACACCCGGTCATCTGTGACCAGCCAAACAGGCGAGTTGTAGCCATGTTCGGCCTGACTTACCAAATCCGTTGCCACGATATGCGGATCAGCTGTTGCATCTGCAAGGATCAAACTGTCCGTTGGGCCCGCGATCATGTCGATCCCGACACGGCCAAAAAGAATGCGCTTGGCTTCTGCAACAAACTGATTGCCGGGGCCCACGAGGATGTTGGCCTTGGGCAGGCCAAACAGTCCGAACGTCATTGCAGCCACACCCTGAACGCCACCAAGTGCCATAATCTTGTCCGCGCCACACAGGTTCGCGGCATAAATGATGGCCGGGGCAACTCCTACACCGGGACGGGGTGGCGAACAGGCGGTTATGTGGCGACAACCTGCAACTTTGGCCGTTGTCACAGTCATGATGGCCGAAGCAATGTGGCTATAGCGACCGCCGGGCACATAACAGCCCGCCGCATCAACAGGGATAGCCTTTTGCCCCGCAATCATGCCCGGTACGATTTCAACCTCGACATCGGATACTGTGGCCTTTTGCGCCTCGGCAAACCGTTTGACGTTGTCATGCGCAAACCGGATGTCCGCTTTCAGCCTCTCCGGCACAAGCGCTCCTGCCGCCTCGATTTCTTCGGCAGTCAAAAGGACATTGCCCTCGTACTGATCGAACTTGGCGGCGTATTCCATAGCCTTTGCATCTCCGCCTGCCTCAATATCAGCCAGAATTGTCCTGACCGTCTCGTGGACTTCGGAAGCATCCGATTTAGCGGTTAGGGTCGCTTTTTTCAGGTATTCACGTTTCATCTTAGCGAGGTCCTACTTGTAGATTTCGGGCAAGAACGTAGTCGAAATCGCTGGCATATAAGCAATCAGCAACACAACCAAGAACATGCAAAGAACAAAGGGAACGGCACGGGCGGCAATCTTGAGGATGGATTCCCCGGTTATGCCAGACACCACGAACAGGTTGAGCCCCAATGGCGGCGTGATGAAGCCTACGCCAAGAGCTGTGATCATCATGATGCAGAACTGTATCTCGTTCATGCCGATGTTGTCCGCGAGTGGTTTCAGGATAGGCGCAAGGATCACGATATTCGGCGTGGTTTCCATAACGCAACCGGCGGCGATCAGGATTCCGATCATCAGCAGGATCAGTAACCATGGTTCATCCGTCAGCCCGGTCACCGATGTCACAAAACCTTGCGGCACGCCCATGATGGCCAGCGCTTCGGCCAGCGGAGCCGAGAAAGCGATTATGGGAAGGATGACGCCGTTCACCTTTGCCGAACTGACCAGCATGGCGGGAAAATCCGCAAGGGACAGCGTCCGCAGAATAAAGCCCATGATGATTGTCACGACTACGGCCGTTGCACCCGCTTCTGTTGGTGTCAAGCGGCCCGAGAATATGCCGTAAAAGATGATGCCCGGCACGATAAACGCATACCAACCGGATTTTAGAGCACGGCCCAGATTACCCAACCATTCGGCCATCGTCATCTGTCCGCCACCTTCATAGGCGTAGATGCGGTTCACGATCAGGTTCGTGATCAGGATCGACAACAGGATCGCGATCCCCGGGATCAAGGCCGCAAGGAACAAGGTCGATGCGGATATCCCCAGAACAAGGCCGATGATGATATAGGCGATCGACGGTGGGATCAAAATGCCGGTACAGGCGCCTGCCGCCACCAGAGCGCAGGCATAGGGGCGCGGATAGCCGCTTTCGACCAAGCGTGCGATAGTCATACGTCCGACCGCGGCCGCACCAGCTGCGTCCGATCCCGAAATGGCCGCAAACATGCCACAGACAAGAACCGTGGCAGACCCGAAACCACCCTTGGTGAAACACGTCAATGCCTCGGCAACATCAAGGAATTTTCGACTGAGCCCGGTTCGTACCAGCACGTCCCCTGTCAGGATAAACAGCGGCACCGCCGTCAGCGCAAAGGCATCAATGCCGGTGAACAGCTTTTCACCAACAAGGCTCAGGGGAAGGTCGCCGGACATGACCAGCATCAGGATCGCCGAGGTCCCGATGGCGGCCCAAACCGGAACCGCCAGTGCAATCAGCGAGACGAATATGATAACGGGCAGATAGAAATCCCAACCCAGCTCGACGGTTTGATCAAAGGTTTGCCAAAGCATTCAAATCATCCCTCAATCAAAGAGTGTATCGCCCTCAAAAACGGGTTTGCCCGTTCTGAGAGAATGGATGTCGCGCAGTAGAGATTGAATCAGCCGCAATATGATCAGGCCGAACCCCAATGGAACCGCCATCAGGAACCATACTTTGGAAATGCGCAGCCCGTCCGTGACCGACCCGAATTTGGCAGACACATGCACGGCTTCGTAGGACCAATAGAGGGCAATCACAGCAACACCGAACATCACCAGGTCGCCAAAGATATACAGCAAAGCCTTCGGACGCGGCCCAAGGTAGTGCATCAGCACGTCAATGCGGATATGCGCGCGCTCTTTCACTGCAGCCGCAGCACCAATCCATGCGAGATAGATGAAGGAGTACCGCACAATTTCTTCGCCCCAGATCGAGGAAAAAGAGAATATTTCCCGGCGCAGCACCTCGATCGCCATGGTGATGACAAGCATCACGTAGAAGACCAGAAGCAACCAGCGCTCGGCGTCTCTATCAATTCGGCGCAAAAAGCTCATGTGAGAACCTGCTGATTTGCCTAGCAAAACGCACCGCGCTGACGCGTTTGGATTTTACTGAGGCGGGAGAATATTGGTGATCGGGCGCGTGTGGAGGCACGCCCGACCCGACTGTTAAGCGTCATGCACGTAGTACTTACCTTCGGTACCTGCGGCTTCTTCCATCTTGGCGAAGTTGTCCATGGACCCGGCCAGATCGATCTTGAACTCGTCCCATTCGGACCGTTGGTAGCCACCAGCGGCTTTCCATTCGGCCAGTTGCTCTTCGCTGAGCGAGTGGAATTCGACACCTGCTTTGATCAGTTCGGCCATAGCGTAGGCGCGGGCCGATGGCACTTTGGCAAGGTTCTGGTGCGAGGTCATCTCGGACCCCCACATGATCCCTTCCTGCACGTCGGCGGGCATTGAGTTAAACCATTCCAGGTTGCACGAATAAACTTGGCTGTCTGGCACGGCCTGGGTGAAAGTCACATGGCTCAGGATATCTTTGAAACCAAAGACTTCGAGCGCACCCACGGACGGGTCAAGCGCGTCAGCGACGCCCTGTTTGATCGCAGACGGGGTTTCTCCCCAGGCCACAGGCGTCGGATTTGCACCAACCATGCGGTAGTATTGCTGCAGCATCTTCGAGCCGGGAACGCGGAACTTGACGCCGGACAGGTCGCCAGGTGTCAGGACCGGTCCGGGGCCACCCTTGCGGATGGCAACGACACGGGGGTCGATGTTGATATAAAACAGCGCCTTGAAGCCGTTTTCTTCGACCTTCGGCTCGACCGTGTCCTTCCAGAACTGCGAGTTGACGAGGTTTGTGAAACGCTGGTTTGACCCGCACAGATACGGCATGTTGATCAGGTCAACGGTCGAGGCAAATGGCGCGAAGTTCGAAAGCGAATGCTGTGCTGCCTGAATTGTGCCACCCTGCACCGCCTGCACCAGCGCGCCGCCTGCACCCAGCTGCCCGCCAGGCGCGAGTTTGACATAGACCTTGCCGTTGGTCGCGTTCTGGATGTTTTCCTTCAGGTCCAGCTGCATGATTGGATAACCACGCGACGCACCGACCGGATAGGCAGTTGCCAGAACCATGATATGGTCCGCGGCAGCCTCACGGTCGCGCTCTTCGCTGGCACTTTGCGCTGCAGCTTCAGTTGACCACAACGTCCCCGCAGCACCAGCTACCATGGCCGCCGTGAAGCCGCCTGTTGCCGTCAATTTCAGAAAATTTCGGCGTGCTGCCGACGCAAGGTCCTTGCGATCTTTGTCCATTATGTTTCCTCCCAGAAATCCTTAGCTGCCGTTCTTTTTGTTTCGGTCAGCCTCTTTTTGAAGAATGGCGACGACAAACAATATCGACGCGGCAAACAGAACCAGCATTTCGCCCACGTCCCCAAGGAATGCGCTTGCTGCAAAGGCCCCCAGAGCGACGTTGGCGAAGTAGATGACAAAGACGATCAGCGAGGCGGTAAGGAACATAAAACAGGATCCGAAAAGGTTGCAGTTCTGAGCGACACTGTAAGCGCTTACATTTGATTCGTGCAAGCGCTTACATTGAGGCGCATTTTTTGGCGCTCTCGGCGATTGCGGACAGGAAGACCCCAAGCAGCGACCAAAGTAATACTATTATGGTCGGATACATTCTGAAAATTCATCGTGTTAGCCAAGTCGCCGTACAACAAGAACGGTAGGCCGGGTTCCACACCGCTGCATCAGCCGATGCGCGGGATATCAAAAGCCCCGACCGTGAACTTATGGAGAAAATCAATAAATGAGATGACCAATCTGCAGGCGGTAGCGAGTATCTCGCCCCCTGCATCCCGCTATGGCAATTTGATCGGAGGCGACTTTTGCAAGCCAAAGGCAGGCAGGTAATTTGAGAATCTAAGTCCGATCACCGGCCAGCCCATTGACCAGATCGCACGGTCTGATGCTTCAGTCGTTGAGGCCGCGCTGGACCCAGCGCATTCGGCTGCCGATGCCTGAGGTTCGACCAGCGTGGCCGAGCGCGCGAATGTTCTCATGCGGATAGAGCAAAAGCTGGAAGACAATCTGGAGCTGCAGGCTATTGCGTGGTCCTGAATTCGGCCAAGCAACGCCAGCGACAATCATGGTGTTCTGTGAACTGATCGCGGATATCCTGCCTGCTGGCGTGTTGAATATGGTTAACGGATTTGGCCTTGAGGCGGGTATAGGGCCCTGCGGCGTTCATTTCGCATATAATACGTTTTCTTCAATTCTGATTGAATTCTCTCAAGACACGGAAGCCGGACAGTTTTGACCGCCAATCAATGCCTAACCTCGTTACGAACCATGACGAACTCAAAGCCAAACTATATGGCAGAGCGGTTGGAGAAGGCTCATGCCATCGCCGAATTCACTGACCTGTATATGACAGAAATTGCATTGGCCTGTGGATTTGTTTCCTGTACGACGCTTTCGCAGCGATACAAGCGAAGATTTGGTAGAACACCAGTCGATCAGCTCATGAAGCAGAGCGCATAGAGGTGCAAAATCATATGTGTCTACAAGGCGTTTTCGCTGATTGCGACGAGCAATGACAGTACATGCGATCCTCATCGTACTGTTTGCGGCTTTCCTTCATGCGCTGTGGAATGCGGTCGTAAAGGGCGCGCCTGACAAGGCCATTATGTTGGGATTAATCTCGATCGGGCATGCCATACCTGCGCTTGCCGTGCTTCCTTTTACGGGCTTTCCAGTAATGGCTGCAATTCCATACATTATTGGTTCCACCTTGATTCATTGGGGATACTACTGGTTTCTCAACACCGCCTACCTTTACGGCGATTTATCGGTGGTGTACCCCATCTCGCGCGGGATAACGCCCATATTAGTGGCGTTGGGAGCGGTCTTTCTTGCCGGTGAATTCCTTCCTCCAGGCGCGTGGATCGGTATTGTCTGCATTTCGGCCGGCATCGGTTGCCTGTCTTTTGGCGGACTTGGAAAGGGCACGAACTGGGTAGGCATCGCGGCGGCATTCGGAACTGGTTTGATGATTGCTTCCTACTCTTTGGTTGACGGTATTGGCGTGAGATTGTCAGGGAATACGCTTGGATATATCACGGTATTGTTCGTGGCCGAGATCTTCGTGGCGGGGTTCATCTTCTCGACCCGATGGGAACGCCTCATCGCACTTCCAAAGAGATATGTCTGGTCAGGCTTAGCAGGAGGAATCATTTCCGGCTTAGCCTATGGTCTGGTGCTCTATGTTAAGAGTTTCGCACCGTTGGGTGTCGTATCGGCGCTCCGAGAAAGTTCGGTCATCTTCGCTTCAATAATTGGTGTGATGTGGTTTGGAGAGGGTCCAAAATCCAACAGGCTCCTGGCGGCGATAATCGTGGCAGTTGGAATTGTGGTTCTGGCCCTAACAAGATGACGTACAAGTTGGACTAAGGAGAAGGAAGTTGCGGGATAACGAGTCCAAGGCGCAGGTCTTTAACTTCGGATAAGGTCGCCGCACGTATCTTATAGCCCGCGAGGCGCTTCTTGCCAGCTTCAAGGAGTTCTTTGGACCAGCTATAGTACAGACTCTGAGCGATGCCTGCCCGGCAGCACAGCGCCGCAATGCTGTCTTCACCCTAGAGCCTGTCCAGAACGATCCTGATCTTCTCTTCCGCTGAATAGTGCTTGCGGGTAGCAGTATGTAGCCTCGGATTTCGTAGCCCACCGCCCGTTCGATGGGCCAATGCCGAAGCGTACTGATTTGAACGGAACTCTTGGGTGACTGGTGCAGGGAGAGTTCCTATCTCATATCAATGGGGTATGACACTCAATTCCGAGCGCTAGGGCGGATTGCCTTACATAGGTTTTGCTTATGATGTGGAAGGTATAATCGATTTTTCTTGATCTATTTATCTGTCACACTGCCGGGGCATGGAACTGCAAATAAGCGCTGCTCAAGAATGGCGTTCCCGAAAATAATCAACCGACAGAGGATCACGATGAAACATAAGACCAAATTTCTTGCAGCCCTGGCCGTAAGCTCCTTGACTGCTACAGTTGCGTTATCTGAAACCGAATTGACAGTTTACACAGCCGTCGAAGCTGAAGACCTGGCGCGCTACGCTGAGACGTTCAATGCGAGCAATCCGGACATCAAAATCAACTGGGTGCGGGATTCGACCGGGATCATCACCGCCAAACTGTTGGCCGAGAGGGACAACCCTCAGGCAGACGTCGTGTGGGGTCTCGCAGCCACTTCGCTGTTGTTGCTCAAGTCCGAAGGTATGCTGGAGCCTTACGCGCCTGCGGGTGTTGGCGACCTAGACGCGAAATTTGTCGATGGCGACAATCCTCCGGCGTGGGTTGGCATGGACGCTTGGGTTGCGGCAGTTTGCTACAATACCGTCGAGGCCGAGAAAGCGGGACTGACGCCGCCGACATCGTGGAAGGATCTTACAGACCCCATGTATAAGGATCAGGTGATCATGCCAAATCCGAACTCGTCGGGCACTGGTTTCCTTGATGTTTCAAGTTGGCTGCAGATGTTCGGCGAAGAAGGCGGCTGGGAGTACATGGACGGATTGCACGAGAACATCGCGCGATATACCCACTCTGGTTCAAAGCCGTGCAAACTGGCTGCTGCAGGTGAGATCCCGATTGGCATTTCTTTTGCTTTCCGTGGTGCTAAGTCGAAAGCTGATGGTGCGCCGCTTGAGATTATTGTCCCGTCAGAAGGTGTCGGCTGGGACATGGAAGCGACCGCTATTGTTGCCGGTACTGCAAATCTCGAAGCCGCGCAGAAACTGGTTGATTTCACCGTCACCAAGGAAGCCAACGAGATGTACAACACAGGGTACGCCGTTGTCGCCTATCCTGGCGTCGCAAAACCGGTCGAGCACTTCCCTGAAGGTCTTCTGGATGCGATGATCGACAACGACTTTGAATTTGCCGCCAACAACCGCGCGGCGATACTGAAAGAATGGCAGTCTCGCTATGACGGGAAGTCTGAAGCGAAGTAAACCAACCTGCAGAAGAGGTGTAAGCACCTCTTCTGCACACCACTCTATTTTTCCAAACAACGCGACCAGCGCGCCCGGCTTCAACCGGCCCAGATCGGCCGTTCCCGAGGTGCAGATATGAGGACCGCTCCCGTGCTTCAGAAAACCCCACCCGGTGAACTGTATCTAAGCATCCAGAATTTGTGGAAGGCGTTCGGCAGCTTTCTTGCACTCAAGGACATATCCCTCGAAATCAACGAAGGCGAATTTGTCTGCTTTCTGGGGCCGTCGGGTTGCGGCAAAACAACCTTGCTCCGGGCGATTGCGGGTCTCGATCTGCAAACCAAGGGCACTGTCATGCAAGACGGCAAGGATGTGTCAAATCTGCCGCCGTCAGAGCGTGATTTCGGAATTGTGTTTCAGTCTTACGCCTTGTTCCCGAACCTGACGATCGAAAAGAACATTGCTTTCGGCTTGGAAAACACTGGTCGCAGCAAATCGGATATTGCCGTTCGTGTCAGCGAACTGCTTCATTTGGTTGGGTTGCCTGAACAGGGTAAAAAGTATCCTGCGCAATTGTCCGGTGGCCAGCAGCAGCGGATTGCGTTGGCCCGCGCCATTGCGACCAACCCCGGTCTCTTGTTGCTGGATGAGCCGCTTTCGGCATTGGACGCAAAGGTGCGCGTCCATCTACGTCACGAAATCAAAGAGCTGCAGCGCAAACTGGGTGTGACTACTGTGATGGTTACGCATGATCAGGAAGAAGCGCTGGCGATGGCGGACCGGATCGTGGTCATGAATCATGGGGTTATCGAGCAGGTGGGGTCACCTACAGAAATTTACCGAGAACCCGCAAACTTGTTCGTGGCAGACTTCATCGGGGAAATGAACCAGATCCAGTCTCAGGTCACCAAGGGTGGTCGACTGAGCGTCGGCGAAAAGACCTTTGCGTGCCTCAGCCACACGTTCAACGACGGAATGCCAGCGATTGCGGCGATCCGACCCGAGGATATCATCCCGCATGAGGCTGGTTATCTCGATACCGGCGGCAACAGGAATTGCATCGACGTCACTCTCGATGAAATGGAATTCCTCGGTTCATTCTGGCGATGCCGCTTGAGCAACGAGCGATTTGGATCTTCGGAACTGATCGCAGATTTTTCGATCAATGCCGTGCGCCGCCTAGAACTGGAAGAGGGTAGGACCATGGTGATTGAACTGCCCGAAAACCGGCTAATGGCCTTTGATGTTCCGGAGACGGCAGCATGAGCGAGATTTCAACCAACCCGGGGACTCTTCCAGCCGGGCCTGACATCAAACCCAAGCTCAGCAGGGATGACATCCTGATGCGCGGCAGCATGTTCGTGATCGCACTCTATCTGGTCGCGACGTTGGTCCTGCCACTTTACACGATGCTTTCCAAGTCATTCTCGACCTATCGGATGGAGTTGTCGCAATACGAGTTTCAGGTCAGTGACGAGGCGGGGCAATTTGACGGAACCATCCTGTCAGCCGACACACTGAACGAACAAATCGGGGCTTTTTCAGGCACCGATCTGTCTACCGGCTCAGACGGGCGGCTATCAGTAACCGAGCTTTTTCCCGATTTCAGCTTTCGCAGTCCGGTCATGTACCAAATCCGTAACACAAGCGACACCGGGCGGTTTCTTGTCGGTTCTACGCTACAAGACAATACGGATTGGGTCACGCTCGATTCCAATCAGTTCCGCCGGGTTCAGCTGAGGCCAGTTCAATCGCGAGGCTTGGAAAATTTCGTCAACTACTTCTCAACCCCGGCACTGTTCAATTCTATCAAGAACTCCCTTTGGATTTCTGTAATTAGCACCATTGTCACAGTAACTTTGGCGTTCTGGTTCGCTTATGCGCTGAACCGGAGTTGCATGCGGTTCAAGGGTGTGTTTCGTCTGATTGCGATGGCTCCGATCCTGGTGCCTTCGCTGTTGCCCGGGATCGCGCTGGTCTATCTGTTCGGCAATCAGGGCATGATAAAAGAGTTGCTGTTCGGCGCCAGTATCTATGGTCCGATTGGCATCGTGATAGGCTCGGTGTTCTTCACCTTCCCGCACGCCTTCCTGATCATTTCAACGGCGCTGGCGATCTCTGATGCACGACTATACGAAGCTGCAGTCAGCCTGCGTTCAACGCCGTGGCGTACTTTTTGGACGGTCACCGTTCCCGGCGCGCGATATGGTCTGATCTCGGCCGCTTTCGTTGTATTTAATCTGGTCATAACTGATTTTGGTCTGCCAAAAGTTATTGGAGGTCAGTTCAACGTTCTGGCGGTTGATATCTACAAGCAGGTGATCGGCCAGCAGAACTTTGAAATGGGTGCCGTAGTCTCGGTCGTTCTGGTTATCCCGGCAATCCTGGCGTTCGCCATCGACCGCATGGTGCAATCAAAGCAGGTTGCCTTATTGTCGGCCCGGTCGGTCCCTTACCAGCCAACCCCAAATCGAAAGGCAGATCGGTTCTTTCTAGTCTATTGCTGTCTGATCGGTTTGTTCATCGTTGGGCTCCTGGCTGTGTGCCAATTCGCGGCGCTCATCAAGTTTTGGCCCTACGACCTGAGCCTGAGCCTGAAGAACTACGATTTCAACAAGATGGATGGTGGCGGTTGGGGCTCTTACATTAACTCGATCAAGCTGGCGCTTTTGACGGCGGTGATCGGTACTTCAGTCGTCTTCTTTGGTGCCTATCTGGTTGAAAAGTCGAACGGGTTCAGAACAGGTCGATCGATCTTTCAGATGTTCGCGATGCTGCCAATGGCGATCCCGGGCATGGTGCTGGGCCTGTCATACATCTTCTTCTTCAATAGCCCGTCTAATCCGCTGAACGGTATCTACGGAACAATGGCAATTTTGGTGATCTGTACGGTGACACACTTCTATACTGTGTCGCACCTGACGGCAGTGACAGCGCTCAAGCAGATGGATAGAGAATTCGAGTCGGTATCAGCCTCGCTCAAGCAACCGACGATGAAGTTGTTTGCCCGTGTCACGGTCCCTGTTTGCCTGCCAGCCGTGTTGGACATATCAATCTATCTGTTCGTAAACGCAATGACGACGGTATCTGCGGTTGTGTTCCTATACTCGCCCAAAACCACGTTGGCATCTATTGCAGTGCTAAACATGGACGATGCGGGCGATATTGCGCCAGCTGCCGCAATGGGGATGATGATCTTCTACACAAACGCCGCGGCACGGATCATCCACCTGATTGCTTCCAAAGGCGTCCTCGGTCGCACGCAAGCCTGGCGAACCCGCTAACAAGAAAACCCATTTAGGCATCTCCCCACCGATCACTGATTGGTGGGGTTTTGTTTTTCTTCTAGAACAGAATTGGCGAATTTCATGAAGGCGCGAATGGTCTTCACCTCACGCCGTTGGGACAGATAGATCATACTTTCTCCCATTTGCAGGTCGACGTCTTGCAGCTTGATTTGTCTGAGTCGGTCGTCGTGACCGTATTCTGCCTGGGACACGAACCCGATACCTGCACCTGATGCCACCAACTCTCTGACGGCCTCTCTTCCTTCGGCCACAATCGCCGGTTTCAGCGGCACCCCCCGTTTACTGGCTTCATCTTCGAGCTTTTGGCGTGTTTTTGATCCCTGTTCCCTGAAGATGAGAGGCAACTCCGCCAGCTCTGCGAGGGACAATGTAGGTTTTGAGGCGAGAAGCAAACTGCGGGCCGTGAATGCCACGATCTCGGTCGAACCGAGGCTAAGAACACTCATGTCCTTGCCGGGAGACACGCTGCCAACAACACCAATTTCTGCGTTGTAAGATCTGAGTTCCTCCAAAATGTCCTCGGTGTTGCCAGCGCGGACGGTAATCGTAATGTTTGAATATTTTTCTCGGAACGGCCCCAGAAAGTCGGTCAAGTGGTGCGCGGAATCGGCAAGGATCCGCAGCTCGCCGTCGATCGCAGCCCTCGTTTCAGACAGATAGTCCTCGATCTGATCCTCGATCTCAAAATACTGCTTGGTGTACCGGTAAAGCTGCGTCCCCTCCGGGGTTAGGTTCACTCTTTTTCGCTCACGCTTGAACAACAACAAATCATGATCCTGCTCAAGTTTGCGAACCTGCTCTGAAATTGCTGGCTGCGTCAAAAAAAGCGCCTCTGCAGCACGCGAAAACCCACCATATTTGGCTACGAAATGAAAGGCTTTGAGCTGGCTATGTCGCATTTCAAACTCCTGAAGGTTCGAGCATAGGCTGAGCTTATAATTAGATTGATATTTGCAATTTCACATATAGCTGCGGTTGCTGCAACTGTGTCTTTGAAACGTTGATCTGGAGCTTGGTTATGACGTCTTCTTTTCCTCAAATTGAACAACCGCGTCTCGGCGAGCCCTATTTACTAACTCCTGGCCCCTTGACCACGTCAAACGCCGTGAAAGAAGCCATGTTGAGGGATTGGGGAAGCTGGGATGATGACTTTCGGGGTATGACCCAGGAGTTGCGCTCCAGTCTTTTGGCATTGCTTGGCGAGGGCGCCGATGAGTTTGACTGTGTACCGATGCAGGGGAGCGGATCGTTTTCAGTAGAGGCGATGCTGGCTTCGTTCATTCCGCGCGATGGCAAGGCATTGGTGCTGGCCAATGGTGCTTACGGTCAACGCTCGGCGCAAACGCTCGAGTATCTGGAACGCGATCATGTTGTCCTGGACAAGGGCGACTATCTGCCGCCGCGTGGTTCAGAAGTTGCCGAGATTCTGGCGAATGATTCCGCGATCACCCATGTCGTTGCTATCCACTGCGAAACAAGCTCGGGCATTCTGAATCCGGTAGAGGAAATATCGGAGGCGGTTTACGCCGCTGGTCGCAAGCTTCTTGTCGACTCAATGTCAGCCTTTGGTGCGATCGAGTTGAAGCCTACGGAAGTCCGCTATGAGGCAATGGTTTCGTCCGCCAACAAGTGTATTGAGGGTGTTCCGGGGTTTGGGTTCATAATCGCGCGCAAGAACGAGCTTGAGGATGCCAAGGGTAACAGTCATTCGCTGTCTCTGGACGTTCACGCGCAGTGGGCGCATATGAACAAAACCGGTCAATGGCGATTTACGCCGCCCACCCATGTGGTTGCCGCTTTCATCGAAGCCCTCAGGGCACATGCGGCTGAGGGCGGCGTTTCCGGTCGCGGAGCCCGATACACCAGCAACAGGGATGTTGTGGTCGCCGGCATGCGTGAGCTGGGTTTCGAAACTCTGCTCGACAATCGCTGGCTGAGCCCAATCATCGTAACATTCTTCTGCCCGGCCGATGAAAACTTTGTCTTTGATCAGTTCTACAATCTGATGAAAGAAAAAGGGTTCATCATTTACCCGGGCAAGTTGACCGTCGTCGACAGCTTCCGCGTTGGGTGCATCGGTCAGATGGACGACAAGGTTATGCGGAAAGTTGTAATTGCCGCCAAGGAAACTTTGGAAAAAATGGGTGTGTCGAGTGCCACACCTCCTCTCCAAGCTTTAGAAGAACGCGCCAAACTGGCCGCTTAAGGATCAAGGAACAAACCAAATGACCATCCACACCCCTGTTGAAGCCAACGAGCGTGTCTACCCGATGCCCAAAGTTCCCGCCATTGCCATCTGCCTTGACGGCTGTGAGCCAGAATACCTGGACAAAGCTATTGCTGACGGTCTGATGCCGACGCTCAAGCGGATGCGCGAAACCGGCACTGACCGGCTGGCCCATTCGGTGATCCCGTCGTTTACTAACCCTAACAATCTCAGCATTGCGACTGGCCGTCCGCCTATCGTGCACGGCATCTGTGGAAACTATCTGATTGATCCGGACAGTGGTGAAGAAGTGATGATGAACGATGTGCGCTTTTTGCGTGCACCGACCGTGTTCAAGCAGTTCTATGACGCTGGCGCCAAGGTGGCCATAGTCACCGCGAAGGACAAGCTGCGCGCGTTGTTGGGGGCGGGTCTGAAGTTCGACGACGACCGGGCCAAATGTTTCTCTGCGGAAAAGTCCGACACGTCGACCCAGGCTGAGCATGGTCAGGAGAAAGCAAGCGCATGGTTGGGCATGGCCCAACCCGAGGTCTATTCGGCAGAGTTGTCCGAGTTTGTCTTTGCTGCGGGTGTCAAGTTGCTGAAAGAGTGGAAACCAGATGTGATGTATCTGACCACCACCGACTACGTGCAGCACAAATACGCACCCGATCAGGCCGAGGCCAAGGCATTCTATGAGATGTTTGACAAATATCTGACCGAACTGGACGCCATGGGCGCTGCCATCGTGGTCACCGCCGACCACGGCATGAAGCCCAAGCACCACGCCGATGGCTCGCCCAGCGTGGTATATGTGCAGGATCTGGTGGATGAATGGCTGGGCAAGGACGCGGCCCGTGTCATCTTGCCGATCACGGACCCCTATGTGGTGCACCACGGCGCACTCGGGTCGTTTGCCACCTGCTATCTGCCCGAAGACGCGGATCGCAACGACATCATCGGCAAACTGAAAGCTACACCCGGCATCACCCACGTGTTGACCAAGGAAGAAGCGATCAAGCGTTTTGAACTGCCCGGTGACCGCATTGGTGATATCGTGATGGTCTCGGGTGAAAACATCTGTATCGGTACCTCTGAAGACCGCCACGATCTGGCCGCTCTCAACGAGCCGCTGCGCAGCCACGGTGGACTGACCGAGCAGGAAGTTCCATTCATCGTAAACCGGGTTATCGACTTGGGGACTGCGCCCGAGTTGCGCAATTTTGATGCGTTTTTCTATGCAACTACAGCGGCGGCGCAGTAATCCATGAAAGATCAAACCATGTCTAAAATCGAAATCCGCAATGAAGGAATGCGCATCGGGGGCGAGATCGTCTTTACCGACGAAACGGTGCCGGTTCTGTACCCATACACAAACGAGATTGTCGGGCATGTACCCGCCGGCAAGGCAGAACATGCGCGCAAAGCGTTCGAAGTCGCGGCGAATTACACTCCAAAGCTCACACGGTATGAGCGCAGCCAGATCCTGCAGCGTGCGGGCGAGTTGATTGGTGAACGTCGTGAATACCTTGCCAAATGGCTGACGTTGGAACTGGGTATCTGTCACCAGCATGCGATTTATGAGACCAAGCGTGCGCAAGATGTCTATCAGTTCGCCGCCGCTGAGGCGATGAAGGATGATGGCGAGATCTTTTCATGCGACCTGACCCATAATGGCAAAGATCGAAAAATATTCACCATGCGCGAGCCGGTGAATGCGATTTCGGCAATCACACCATTCAATCATCCACTTAACATGGTCAGCCACAAGATCGCGCCATCAATCGCGACCAACAACTGCATGGTGTGTAAGCCGACGGAACTGACGCCACTGACGGCGCTGACATTAGCTGACATCCTCTACGACGCGGGTCTACCACCCGAGATGTTCCAAGTGGTTACCGGCTGGCCAGGTGACATTGGCGACGAGATGATCACCAATGAAAACATCGACATCATCACATTCACCGGCGGCGTGCCGGTGGGTAAGATGATCGCCGAAAAAGGCGTTTACAAGCGGCAAGCTCTGGAACTGGGGGGCAATGACCCTCTGATCGTTTTGAACGATCTTTCTGACGCGGACCTTGAGAAGGCCGCGACCATTGCTGTGGCAGGCGCCACCGGCAATTCGGGTCAGCGCTGCACTGCGATCAAACGTATTCTGGTGCAAGAAAGCGTGGCCGACAAGTTTGTGCCATTGGTTCTGGAAAAGGCGAAGAAGATCAAGTTCGGCGACCCACAAGACCCCGAGACCGAACTGGGCTGTGTCATCCATGACAAGGCAGCTGAACTGTTCGAAAAACGCGTTTACATGGCCGAGGCCGACGGCGCAGAAATCCTCTATCATCCGGGCCGTCAGGGTGCACTACTGCCGCCCATCGTGGTCGATAAGGTCCCCCATGACAGCGAGCTGGTGATGGAAGAAACCTTTGGCCCCATTGTGCCCATCGTTCGGGTTCCGGACAATGACGACGAGGTGATGCGTATTTCGAACGGTACCGAATTCGGCCTCAGCTCAGGCGTCTGTACGAACGACTTGAACCGTGCGATTGCCTTTATCAACGGTCTGAACGTGGGCACCTGCAACATTTGGGAACAACCCGGATACCGTATCGAAATGTCCCCCTTCGGAGGCATCAAGGACAGCGGTAATGGGGTTAAAGAAGGTGTCATCGAGGCAATGAAGTTTTTTACTAACGTAAAAACTTACTCGCTGCCCTGGCCACGCTAGTTTTTGTGCCCCGTCCCGACCCGGGTCGGGGCACCACAAGTTCCTCCCTGGTACTGGCGGACTTTGCGAGGTCCGCATTTTTTCACAAGCGGCGTTGAGGAAAAAGCATGTCACAAATCGTCCACACGGAAGGCGAATCCAATACTTCCAGCGCGCGAAAAGCATGGATGAAGGAATCTATAGGGCCTAAATCTTCACCCTTGCTGAAACGCGACGCTAACGCGTTTCTCCACCAGTCACTGTCCTCGCCATGCGTTAGCACCATTGCCAAAGCTGAGGGGATTTGGGTCGAAGACCTGGACGGCCGCCGTTACATGGATTTCCATGGCAATTCAGTGCATCATATCGGTTACGGACATCCCCGTTTGATCACCGCGATCAAGGCGCAACTGGATGACCTGTCTTTCGCACCCCGTCGCTTCACTAATGATCCCGCGGTTGAATTGGCCGAAAAGCTCGCCGAAATCGCGCCAGACGACCTTGGGAAAATGCTGTTTACGACCGGCGGCTCTGATGCAAACGAGGTCGCTCTCAAGATAGCGCGCGCTGCCACCGGTCGGTTCAAAACAATTAGCTTCTGGGATGCCTTCCACGGTGCCGGTTTTGGCGCCGCAAGCGTCGGCGGCGAGGCGACATTTCGCAGCCATATAGCCGGCCCGCTTCTCCCGGGTGCAGAGCACGTGGCACCTTTTGCCTGTTACCGATGCCCGTACAATCACGCCGGCCCAGATACCTGTGGGTTGGCTTGTGCAAAAATGGTCGAGTTCGTTCTAGAACGCGAGGGAGACGTAGCTGCGGTCATCGCTGAGCCTATGCGCGCGGTGCCTTATGTGCCGCCACCGGGCTTCTGGAAAGCTGTGCGGGAGGCGTGTAATCGTCACGGGGCTCTCTTGATCATGGACGAGATTCCCACGGGGCTTGGAAAGACCGGCAAGATGTTTGCCTTTGAGCATGACGAGATTATCCCTGACATCGTCACCTTGGGTAAGGCACTTGGCGGAGGCATCCTGCCGATTGCAGCTTGTATCGCGCGAACCAAACTGGACGTCTGCGGAGACTTTGCCATTGGACATTATACACACGAAAAAAACCCGGTGACTGCACGCGCCGCGCTTACCACAATACAAATCATCGAAGATGAGGGGTTGGTTGACCGGGCGGCTGAGTTGGGCGAGCACGCTATGGATCGTCTGATGGGTGAGCTTCAGAATATCCCGATCGTCGGTGACATTCGCGGCCGTGGTCTGATGTTTGGTGTCGAAATTGTCGATGACCGTGCCGACAAGACACCTGGAAATGCACGAGCCGAGCGGATCTATTATGCTTGTTTGGAAGCTGGCCTAAGCTACAAAATCAGTCAGGGGTGTGTGCTTACATTGTCACCGCCGCTAACGATCACGCGCAAGGATCTCGACTGTGCAATCGACATTGTTGTCAACGCGATTAAGGACGAATGTTAATCTTTGTGGCCATACCTTTAGAGCAAAACACGCCGTTGCTCTCTCTGCTTCCAGGAAAACAGTGGTCAATGGACGTGGAGATCAATTCTCAATTATGGCGCCAAGGGCCACTGCCTACCACCAAGAAAGTGAATGCGTTTTCCCGGTGGAACAGGCGCGTCCGATTTTTTTCAGCAAACTCGGGCGCTGAGCGTTTTATCGAAATTACTCGTCCGCAAAATCACCGGGTCGGTCTCCGGTCGTTGGTTGGCAGGATTGCAGCGCACCCTGTTATTCCAAGCAAACCCTGGGAGTGAGGTAGAGCATGGCGATAGTCAGCTTTTTAATCAGCCTTGCTGGCGCGACGATGTTGCTACTTTTTGCAGTTCGAATGGTACGCACTGGAATTGAGCGCAGCTATGGAGCGTCGTTCCAGCGCGTTTTGACGCGACAGCACAGTTACCTGCAGGCCTCACTTGTGGGTCTGATGATGGCGGTTGTACTGCAAAGTTCGGCGGCAGTGGCGCTGTTGACCTCTGGGTTTGCTGCCAGTGGAATGTTGAGTTTTCCTGCCGGTCTGGCGATTGTGCTCGGAGGCGATCTAGGTTCAGCACTGATCATCCAGATTCTTACGTTCCGGTTGGACTGGCTTATTCCAATGCTGCTGGCGATTGGAGGCTATCTATTCGTCAAGACCGAAGCCAAAAAAGCCCGACAACTAGGGCGCATTCTGATGGGCGTTGCCTTTATCCTGATCTCACTTCGGTTCCTTCGTGAGGCGATGGACCCAATTCGGGACAGTGCATTTTTACCCACAGTCGCGGATTACTTGTCGCGCGACTATATCACTGCATTTCTTGTCGGGAGTGCCTTAGCCTTCGTCATGCATTCCTCGGTTGCGGCCATCCTTATGTGTGTGACACTTGTGCAAATTGGAGCGATCCCATTTGCCGCCGGAATGTCTTTGGTTTTTGGCGCGAACTTTGGCTCGGCCTTCATTCCGGTATGGCTAACCCGAGGAATGCCAGTGACTGCCCGACGAATACCCTATGCAAATTTGGCGCTGCGAGGCAGTTGGGCGTTGGCTAGTTTGTTTGCAGCTAATTTTGCCCTACGAACCGGGCTTTTGGGCGACCCGCAAGGGGGGCAAATGCTAGTCAACGTGCATCTTGCTTTCAACCTGTCGCTTTTGGTTTTAGCCCTTCCGTTTTGTGGACACTGGCAGAACTTGCTCGAAAGGCTCTTGCCAGACCAGCAGAAAGTACAGAAGTCGCAACCCGCACAACCGGTCAGCGCATTGGACATGGAAGATGTGGCAAATCCCAATCAGGCCTTGCCGAGCCTCAAGCGTGAGCTGCTGCGGATGAGCGACCTTCTCGAAACCATGTTCCGTCCTGCTCTTGAACTTTACCGCAGCGGAGACAAAGAACAGATCCGGTCAGTTCAGGCCATTGACGAGGACGTAAACCGGTGCCTCTCGGGTATTCGAGCCTTCGTCGCCGCGATACCCCCTGAGCTATATGAAAAACACGATGCTAAAACCGCACGCGACCTTATGGAGTTTGCGATCAGGCTTGAAACGGCGGGTGACGTTGTTGCCAAACGCCTGACTGTATTGGCCGGTGAAATGCGGGCCAAAGGCTCAAGCTTTTCGCAAGATGGCTGGTCCGAACTTGTTCAGATGCATGAAGGTATTCTTGCGAACATGAAACTGGCATCAAATGTACTTGTTTCAGACGATCTGGAAAGCGCCCGGCTTCTCAGCCTTGAGAAAACCGAAATCAAACGCGTGGAACGTGAAAGCCGCAAGCGTCACCTGCGCCGGTTGCAGCATGGAACAACGGAAAGCTTCGAAACCAGTGATATTCATCTAGAGACATTGCGGGCTTTCCGGGAGTTCAACAGTCATATTGCATCGATTGCTTACCCGATCCTATACCAGAACGGTCAACTTCTCGAGACACGATTGATCAACGAAATTGCTGAATAGGCCCGAGCCGGTCTCAATGCGAAGACAAGAAAAGAGCGAGAACAAAGGCGACTGGAAACGCCGAAGTGAGTTCGTTCTCGAAATCAAATTTTGAAATTGTTCAGTGTCTTCCAAAACCTGAGCCCAGCACTGCGCAGTGCACAAGGGTCTAAGTAACCGGATTGAAGGATCCCACCAATCAACCCGAAAACGCGAAAAGATCATCGGTCCCGACAAGTCACTCTGGCAGACTCAGAGATTTCTGGTAGCCCATGACCAGATCACCATCAGCTCCCGTCTCCCCGCTATCAACTTACTTCAGCTTTATACCACCATGCCCGATCAGATGCCTTCCAGTTTTGGATCAGCTATGCCCGCGAAATGTCCTCCTGACGACATAGGCGCCGACGTTCTTCAATCTTGCTCAAGCAAGTTGGCAATCCCGGCAGAGTTCTTAGGTATTGGGTATTCCGTTCTAGTACCATTCATCCGGCATTCGCGCTTTGCGTTCTGACACGAAGTCTTCAAGCGCGGCTTGTATGCCGGGTTTCATTTCAGGACGCTGGTAATCGTTCAACATCTGATGCCACCGCGCGGTGGCGCGTTGATCTGACGTGAGAGCACCATTTTCAGACCAAGTCTCGAATGGCCCTGCGTCAGAAATTTGTGGCTCATAATTTGCTGCCGCATAGTGGCGCAGCGTGTGTTTGGTCGACAGGAAATTTTCGCCCGGGCCCGTTTCAAAATAGGCATCACGGCCAAATGCCTCCTCATTCGTTTGGAAGCCCTGCAGCAGTTTCAGCATCGCGCCACAGTGGTCGAGATCCATGATGAATTTCTCGTAGGACATCACAAGCCCACCTTCGAGCCAGCCTGCCGCATGCCAGACCTGATGGGCTCCGGACAAAAGCGTGGACCACATGGCACCGGTGCTGTCCTGCATCGCTTGCCCATCTGGCGCATTGGAGGCGGTGATCTGCCCACCGCCAGAGCGCACAGGTACGCCAAGCCTTCGTCCCAATTGTGTCAGCGCCATCGTGGTCATGTTCGCCTCGGGCGATCCAAAGGTTAGAGCGCCCGTGCGCAAGTTCATTGTGGAGTGGAACGAGCCGAACACCACCGGACAACCGGGGCGCACCAGTTGCGCAAGCGCAATGCCAACCATCGCTTCTGCCAGAGTTTGCGCCGCCACAGCCGCCGGCGAAAGCGGCCCCATGGCACCCGCGAAAATCGCAGGGGAGACGCAGACACATTGGCCTGCCTCCGCATAGATACGCAGAGCCGTTGACATGGTATCATCATAAATCAATGGCGAATTGACGTTGATATTGGCCTGCATCACCGCGTGGTGCTCCATGAAGTCGCGTCCAAAGACGAGGCGTGCCATCTCGATACTGTCACGCACGCGCTCGGGTGCCGTAACAGAGCCCATAAAGGGCTTGGTTGAGAGTGTCAGATGCGCCAGCATCATGTCCAAATGCCGTTTATTCACCGGCACATCTGTCGGTTCGACAACCGTGCCGCCGGAATGATGCAAGGCAGCCGCACTGTAGGCCAGTTTGACGAAATTGCGGAAATCCTTCAGCGTCGAATATCGTCGGCCCTTCACCAGATCGCTGACAAAGGGAGAGCCGTATCCCGGCATCAGCACAACGTTGTCACCGCCAAGTGTCACCGTTCTGACCGGGTCTCGGCCATGCTGTCCGTCGTCAGAGATATTCGGAGAGGTGAAGCGTTTTCGTAACAGAGGCTCTGGTTCGGTTTCTGTTTGAGTTT
>NZ_JBXWMQ010000006.1:0-189950 GCF_059609905.1 Ruegeria sp. YTSA226 | reverse complement strand
CGATCCAGCAGCTTGCGGAACATTTCAACACCGGTACAGGTGGTTTTCTTGGTGTCGCGGATGCCGACGATTTCGATCTCGTCGCCAACATTGATCACGCCACGCTCAACACGACCGGTCACAACTGTACCACGGCCCGAGATCGAGAACACGTCTTCGACCGGCATCAGGAACGGCTGGTCAACAGCACGCTCAGGCGTCGGGATGTACTCGTCCACGGCAGCCATCAGCTTGCGGATCGATTCTTCGCCGATTTCCGGGTTGTTGCCTTCCATCGCAGCCAGTGCCGAACCGGCAATGATCGGAATGTCGTCGCCAGGGTAATCATACGAGCTCAGCAGCTCGCGGATTTCCATTTCAACCAGCTCCAGCAGCTCTTCGTCGTCAACCTGGTCAACTTTGTTCATGAACACGACCATGGTCGGGATACCAACCTGGCGGCCCAGCAGAATGTGCTCGCGGGTCTGAGGCATCGGGCCGTCAGCCGCGTTCACAACCAGAATCGCGCCGTCCATTTGCGCCGCACCGGTGATCATGTTCTTGACGTAGTCGGCGTGGCCGGGGCAGTCAACGTGGGCGTAGTGACGCGCATCGGTCTCGTATTCCACGTGGGCCGTCGAGATGGTGATGCCGCGGGCCTTCTCTTCCGGCGCGCCGTCAATCTGGTCATACGCTTTGAAGTCACCGAAATACTTGGTGATTGCTGCGGTCAGCGTCGTCTTGCCGTGGTCAACGTGGCCAATCGTGCCGATGTTGACGTGCGGCTTATTACGCTCAAACTTTTCCTTTGCCATGATGGCCTCCTTTATCGGTAATGAAGGGAGCCCGCTAATCGAGCTCCCTCAAATTTTCGCTTATGCGTATTTCGCCTGGATCTCGTCCGAGATGTTCTGCGGAACCGGATCGTAGTGGTCGAACTGCATGGTGAACTGGGCACGGCCAGACGACATCGAACGCAAGGTGTTGATGTAGCCGAACATGTTGGCCAGCGGCACAAACGCGTCAATCGCGATGGCGTTGCCACGGTTTTCCTGCCCGGAAACCTGTCCCCGACGCGATGTCAGGTCACCAATGATGCCACCGGTATATTCTTCCGGTGTGATCACTTCGACCTTCATGATCGGTTCAAGCAGTTTCGCACCCGCTTTGCGCATGCCTTCGCGCATACCCATACGAGCGGCGATTTCAAAGGCCAGAACCGAAGAGTCCACATCGTGGAATTTACCTTCGATCAGGGCAACCTTGAAGTCGATCACAGGGAAGCCAGCCAGCGGGCCGCTATCCATGACGGATCTGATGCCTTTTTCAACGCCCGGGATGTATTCCTTGGGCACCGAACCACCAACAACACGAGATTCGAACGAATAACCTTCGCCCGGCTCTGTTGGGGTGATGATCATCTTCACCTCGGCGAACTGACCCGAACCACCCGACTGTTTCTTGTGGGTGTAAACGATCTCGGCTTCGTGACCGATGGTTTCGCGATAGGCCACCTGCGGCGCACCAATATTCGCTTCAACCTTGAATTCACGCTTGAGACGGTCAATCAGGATGTCCAGGTGAAGTTCGCCCATGCCCTTCATGATGGTCTGACCCGATTCCAGATCAGTTTCCACACGGAAGGACGGGTCTTCGGCGGCCAAACGGCCCAGACCCTGGCTCATTTTTTCCTGGTCAGCCTTGGTTTTCGGCTCAACCGCGATCTCGATCACCGGATCGGGGAAGGTCATGGTTTCCAGAACCACCGGATCGCCGGTCGAACACAGAGTGTCGCCCGTGGTGGTGTCTTTCAGACCTGCCAGCGCAATGATGTCGCCCGCGAACGCTTCGGTGATTTCCTCACGTTCGTTCGAGTGCATCATCATCATCCGGCCGATACGCTCTTTCTTACCCTTGGTCGAGTTCAGAAGCGTGTCGCCCTTGGACAGAGTGCCCGAGTAGATGCGGGTAAAGGTCAGCGAGCCAACAAAGGGGTCGTTCATGATTTTGAACGCCAGACCCGAGAACGCCATATCATCATCCGCACGGCGGGCGATGTTACGGGTTTCTTCTTCGTCACCGGGTTTGAAGCCCATGTAATCGACAACGTCCAGCGGGCTGGGCAGATAGTCGATCACAGCGTTCAGCAGCGGCTGAACACCTTTGTTTTTGAACGCCGAACCACCCAGAACCGGAACAAACGCGATTTCCAGAGTACCTTTGCGCAGCAGGGCGCGCAGGGTTGGAACGTCGGGCTCATTGCCTTCCAGGTATTCCATCATCGCGTCGTCGTCCATTTCGACGGCCGCTTCGACCATTTTACCGCGCCATTCGTCAGCCATGTCCTTCAGGCTGTCGCGGATCGGTGCTTTGACCCAGCTTGCGCCTAGGTCTTCGCCCTGCCACAGCCATTCTTCCATGGTGACCAGGTCGATCAGGCCTTCCAATTCGGTCTCTGCGCCGATCGGAATACCAACCGGAACAGCGCGTGCGCCGGTACGGTCTTCGATCATTGCAACGCAGTTGAAGAAGTCCGCGCCGATCTTGTCCATCTTGTTGACGAACACCATCCGTGGAACCTTATAGCGGTCAGCCTGACGCCACACGGTTTCGGTCTGAGGTTCAACACCGGCGTTTGCGTCAAGAACGCAGACGGCACCGTCGAGAACCGCCAGCGAGCGTTCAACTTCGATGGTGAAGTCAACGTGGCCGGGGGTGTCGATGATGTTCAGGCGGTGCTTGGGCGAGTCAGCAGTTACACCGTCTTCGGTGCGTTCCCAGAAAGTGGTCGTCGCAGCCGAGGTGATGGTGATCCCGCGTTCCTGCTCCTGCTCCATCCAGTCCATGGTGGCTGCACCGTCGTGCACCTCACCGATGTTGTGGGATTTGCCGGTGTAGTACAGGATGCGTTCCGAGCAGGTCGTTTTACCTGCATCGATATGCGCCATGATACCGAAGTTACGGTAATGGTTGAGTGTATATTCGCGTGCCATTTCAATAAGCCTCTGGAATTACCAACGGTAGTGGCTGAAGGCTTTGTTCGCCTCGGCCATCTTGTGGGTGTCTTCACGCTTCTTCACAGCGGTACCGCGGGACTGTACAGCGTCCAGCAGCTCACCGGCGAGGCGTTCTTCCATGGTGTTTTCGTTGCGGCCACGCGCAGCAGTGATCAGCCAGCGGATGGCCAGTGCTTCGCGGCGCTCGGGGCGCACTTCGACCGGAACCTGATAAGTTGCACCACCAACCCGGCGCGAGCGAACCTCGACCGACGGCTTGATGTTGTCGAGTGCTTCGTGGAACACTTCGACAGGGGCGCGCTTGATCTTGCCTTCAACGCGGTCAAAGGCGTTGTAAACGATGCGCTCTGCAACCGACTTTTTACCGTCGATCATCAGGTTGTTCATGAATTTAGTCAGTACCTTGTCGCCAAATTTGGCGTCAGGCAGGACTTCGCGTTTTTCGGCGGCGTGACGACGTGACATATCAGCCTCTCCTTCTTATTTGGGACGCTTCGCGCCGTATTTCGAACGACGTTGCTTACGGTCTTTGACGCCTTGGGTATCCAAAACACCACGCAGAATGTGGTAACGGACACCGGGAAGGTCTTTTACACGGCCGCCACGGATCAGAACAACCGAGTGTTCCTGCAGGTTGTGGCTTTCACCGGGGATGTACGAGATGACCTCGAACCCGTTTGTCAGGCGCACTTTGGCAACCTTACGCATCGCCGAGTTCGGCTTTTTCGGTGTGGTTGTGTAAACACGTGTGCAGACGCCGCGTTTCTGCGGGCACTGCTCCAGGTGCATGGACTTCGAGCGTTTTACTTTCGGCTGCCGCGGCTTGCGGATCAGCTGTTGGATCGTTGGCATTCCGGTTATATCCCCGTTTTGCAACACACATGACATGCACGCGTGATGCGTGCGGTTAAATTCGCTGCACTCGTGCGTCCACAAGCGCAAAACCCGCGAGCGTTCCCATTCCGAGGTGAACGTCGCGGTTTGTTATCAGAGGGCGCGAACGATAAAAGAGTTCGGGCCTTGACCAGTTCATTACTGAAATCGGTTTTGGGGCGGCCCCCGGTACCGAGATGTGGCGCGTAATAGGGGGAGTCGGACCCAGTGTCAACAGTACAGCTAATCCGTTCCACATCAGGCCGTTTCGCGCTGGAACAAAAGCTCATCCAGTCTTACCGCCCGTTGCAGGAACAGGTCCGTGCAGGCATAGTCAGCCCATTGGTCTGGACCACGGATGAATCATGCAAATACTTGGCCTGTGTCGTTTTTCCTATCCCGCCCATGGCGGCTTTCAGATCGAACACGAAACGATCGAGGACCGGCGCTCCTATCTGTATCAACCTGACCGGCTGGAAGAGCGGTTTCGCCTGTTTGAAACTACTAGCCTGCCCTGCATAAAAGAGCAAACCGACGAGGATTTTCAGTTTCTCATCGTGATCGGTACATGCCTGCCAAACACGGCACGCGAACGTCTTTACGACTTAACAGCGGGCATGCCTCAGGTACAGATCATCGCGCGCGAACCAAAGCGTCATCGCAGGGTCATGAAAGAAATCCTGAATTCAGCACGCACCAAACCGGACGCCCCCTGCATCCAGTTCCGCCACGATGATGACGATGCGGTTTCGGTCGATTTCGTTGAGCGCTTGCGCATCGCCGCAGATGAGTGTCAGGGCTTAATGCAGAACCACAAAACCGTTGCGATTGACTACAATCAGGGGTTCCTGGCCCGTTTCGATGCAGATGGCATCAAGGCGGCACAGGTGTATCAACCTTTGTTGGGGGTGGGCTTTGCAATGTACTCCGCCGGGGGAAGTGACTTGACGATCATGAATTTCGCACATCACCGGATCGGAAATTTCATGCCCGTTATCAGCTATCCGGATGCACCTATGTGGGTCCGCACGCTTAACCAGTTCAACGATTCTCCGCATGCGCGAAACAGTAAGACCGAGCTGTCCCCCCTAACCTCTGAACAGGAAGGCGAATTCATCGCACGGTTCGCCATCGACCAGGACGCCGTTCGCCGCATTCATTCGGCAGATTGACGCGTCCTTTCACGGAACAGCATGAACATTCCTGCCCCAACCACTAAGGCCGCGCCCGCCATCGTAATCCTGTCGGGCCAGTCCCCAAATACGGCCCAGCCCAAACCCAACGCCCAGATCAGACTGGAATAACGAAACGGCGCGATAAAGCCGATCTCACCAGCGCGCATGACAATGACGCTGAACAAATATCCCGTCAGAACAAAGACTGCAGCACACGCTACCATCGAACCGGCGGCTGCCGGAACCGGAACCCAGCCCGAGACAGAGGTGACAAGAACCGCCGTCAATGTAATCGTCGCGGTTGTTGCCAGCGTTACTGCAAGTGATGGCACATGCACTGACATGCGTCGCGTAATCAAATCCCGGGCAGTTACCGAAGCAACTGCGATCAAAGCATATATCGCGTAGATGCTGAAACCGTCCGTGCCCGGGCGAACGATCAGCAACATACCGGCGAACCCGAAAACGATGGCAAGAATCCGACGCCAACCGATATGCTCTTGAAAAAACAACGCGGCTCCAAGTGTTACGGTTAATGGCAAGGCCAGCAGAATGGCAGTCACGTTTGCCAACGGCATATGAAGCAGCGCGACCAAAAAGAAAATTGTCGCCAACAATTCGGCGAGACAACGTGCCGCGACCAACCACTTGTCATGACGCGGAAAGTTCAGATGCAACGCCCCATAGTACCGTGCCAGAAGATACACCAGAATGGTCGCCAAAACCCCGCGGATGGCAACCATCTGAAACAGCGGTAACTGGGCTCCGGCGGCCTTGATCAAAGTGTCATTGATGGTGAAGGCAGCCATGCTGCCCATCATCAGCAAAGCACCCCTGAAATTCGGCGTCACTCTTTTTGAACTCCGCATTTGGCCACGAAGTGCATTTGGCGGCGTTCAAGAAAGAGATGTCAATATGGCTCCGCCCGCCAATGCTCTGCTAGCATGACATTTCCAATGGCGCTTCATGCAGAGCCACACCCGAGCCTGAAATGAAAAGGCCCCGCGAAATCGCGGGGCCTGATCTTTGGAATTTAGGATCGCTTATTCGCGACTTTCCGGTGTTTCCACCAGAACATCCAGCTCATCCCCGACCATATCGTCATCCATCATCGGCGCAGCCAGAGCAGCGGCGGCTTCGGCCTCTTCCCGGCGGGCTTCGATGACAACGTTGTCACGCGACTGCGCGACGCGCTGTACGCTTTGCGTTGCGCCACCGGTACCGGCAGGGATTAGACGACCGACGATCACGTTCTCTTTCAGGCCAACCAGCTTGTCTTTCTTGCCCTGAACCGAAGCCTCGGTCAGAACCCGTGTGGTTTCCTGGAACGACGCCGCCGAGATGAACGAACGCGTCTGCAGCGAGGCTTTGGTGATCCCCAAGAGGATCGGCTCGCCCTGAGCCGGACGTCCACCGCGGGCGAGGGTCTTCTCGTTGGCCGCGTCGAACTCCTGCTTGTCGACATGTTCGCCTTTCAGCAGGGTGGTGTCACCTGAATCCAGGATCTCCCACTTCTGCAGCATCTGGCGCACGATCACTTCGATGTGCTTGTCGTTGATCTTCACGCCCTGCAGACGATAAACATCCTGCACTTCGTCGATCATGTAATCCGCCAGCGCTTCGACACCCATGATGGACAGGATGTCATGCGGGGCCGGGTTACCGTCCATCAGGTATTCACCCTTCTGGATGAAGTCACCTTCTGCAACCGGGATGTGCTTACCCTTGGGCACCATATACTCGATGGTCTCCATGGACTCGTCAGCCGGTTCGATGCTGATGCGACGCTTGTTCTTGTAGTCGCGACCAAAGCGCACGTAACCATCGGCTTCTGCGATGATCGCGTGATCTTTCGGGCGACGGGCTTCGAACAGTTCGGCAACACGCGGCAGACCACCGGTGATGTCCTTGGTCTTGGCACCTTCACGCGGGATACGCGCGACAACTTCACCAGCTTCGATCTGCTGACCGTCTTCGATCGACAGGATCGCGTCCACCGACATCGGATAGTGAACCGGGTTGCCCGCATCGTTACGGACTGGTTCGCCATCTTCGCCAACCAGAATGATCTCAGGCTTGAGGTCGCTGCCTTTGGGGGCCGCGCGCCAGTCGATCACGATCTTCTGGGTCATACCGGTTGCATCGTCGGTCACGTCGCGGACAGCAATGCCCGAAACCAGATCAACATATTTCGCGGTACCGGACTTTTCGGCGATGATCGGCAGGGTGTAAGGATCCCATTCGAACAGCTTGTCGCCACGGTTCACCTTGGTGCCATCCTTGACGAACAGCTTCGAGCCATAACCCAACTTGTGGTTGGCACGCTCTTCGCCATGTTCGTCTTTGATCACCATCTTCATGTTCCGGCCCATGACCAGGCTTTCGCCCGCGGAATTGACCAGGATCTGCGGGTTCTCAAACGAAACGACACCGTCGTGGCTGGCTTCCTGGAACGACTGCTGACCACCTTGCGCAACACCACCGATGTGGAAGGTCCGCATTGTCAGCTGCGTACCGGGTTCACCGATGGACTGGGCGGCGATGATGCCGACAGCTTCACCCGTGTTGACCATAGTACCGCGTGCAAGGTCACGACCGTAGCAGGTTGCACAGACGCCTTCCTCGGACTCACAGGTCAGAGGCGAACGGATGCGCATCGACGCAACAGCGGCCTCATCAATGATATCAGCCATGCGTTCGTCGATCAGCTGACCCGCAGCGACCAGAACCTCATCGGTACCGGGACGCAGAACGTCATCGGCAGAGACACGGCCCAGCACACGTTCGGCTAGCGAAGCAACAACTTCACCGTCGTTTACCGCGGCTTCCGCAGTGATCGCACGCTCGGTTCCGCAATCGAGCTCACGCACGATGCAGTCCTGTGCGACGTCCACCAGACGGCGGGTCAGGTAACCCGAGTTCGCCGTTTTCAGAGCGGTATCCGACAGACCCTTACGGGCGCCGTGGGTCGAGTTGAAGTATTCAAGAACGGTCAGACCTTCCTTGAAGTTCGAGATGATCGGAGTCTCGATGATGTCGCCGTTCGGCTTGGCCATCAGGCCACGCATACCGCCCAGCTGTTTCATCTGAGTGACCGAGCCACGCGCACCCGAGTGGGCCATCATGTAGACCGAGTTCGGTTCCTTTTCAGACCCGTCCTCTGCCCGATCCGAAGATGAGATCGTGCTCATCATCGCTTCGGTTACACGATCGTTACACTTCGACCAGGCATCAACAACTTTGTTGTACTTTTCACCCTGAGTGATCAGGCCGTCCATGTACTGCTGTTCAAAATCCTTCACCTGACCACGGGTTTCATCGACGATGCCCCATTTGTCATCAGGGATCACCATGTCGTCCTTACCGAACGAGATACCGGCGCGGAACGCTTCCTTGAAGCCCATCGACATGATCTGGTCACAGAAGATGACCGACTCTTTCTGACCGCAGTAACGGTAGACGGTGTCGATCACTTGCTGCACTTCTTTCTTCCGCAGCAGGCGGTTGACCAGTTCGAACGGGGCCTTGTTGTTCATCGGCAGCAGGGCCCCCAGACGCACACGGCCCGGAGTGGTTTCAAACCGCTGTTGAACTTCGTTGCCTTCGCTGTCGATCTGAGTAATCCGCGCAGTGATCTTGGTGTGCAGATGCACTTCACCTGCGTCCAGCGCGTGCTGAACTTCGTCGATCGAGCCAAAGACCTTGCCTTCGCCTGGCATACCTTCGCGTTCCAGGGTCACATAGTACAGACCCAGGATCATATCCTGCGACGGAACGATGATCGGCGCGCCGTTTGCTGGCGACAGAACGTTGTTTGTCGACATCATCAGAACGCGGGCTTCCAGCTGGGCCTCAAGGCTCAGCGGCACGTGAACGGCCATCTGGTCCCCGTCGAAGTCGGCGTTAAAGGCCGAACAGACCAACGGGTGCAGCTGGATGGCTTTACCTTCGATCAGAACCGGTTCAAACGCCTGAATGCCAAGACGGTGCAGTGTTGGCGCACGGTTCAGCATGACAGGGTGTTCGCGGATCACCTCGTCGAGGATATCCCACACTTCGGGACGCTCTTTCTCGACCAGTTTCTTCGCCTGTTTCACGGTCGAAGACAGACCCTTGGCTTCAAGGCGCGAGTAGATGAACGGCTTGAACAGTTCCAGCGCCATCTTTTTGGGCAGACCACACTGGTGCAGCTTGAGTTCCGGACCGGTCACGATGACCGAACGGCCCGAGAAGTCGACGCGCTTACCCAGAAGGTTTTGACGGAAGCGACCCTGCTTACCCTTCAGCATGTCCGAAAGCGATTTCAGCGGACGCTTATTGGCGCCGGTGATCACGCGGCCACGACGGCCATTGTCGAACAGAGCATCGACGGATTCCTGCAGCATCCGCTTTTCGTTGCGGACGATGATGTCAGGTGCGCGCAGTTCGATCAGACGCTTCAGGCGGTTGTTCCGGTTGATGACGCGGCGATACAGATCGTTCAGATCCGAAGTCGCAAAACGACCACCATCCAGTGGAACCAGCGGACGCAGTTCCGGCGGAATCACCGGGATCACGGTCATCACCATCCACTCAGGCCGGTTGCCCGACTCAAGGAAGGATTCAACAACCTTCAGACGCTTGATGATCTTCTTGGGCTTCAGTTCACCAGTTGCTTCGGCCAGATCAGCACGCAGCTGTTCGGCTTCGGCTTCCAGATCGATCTGGGCCAGCATCTCACGGATAGCTTCGGCACCGATGTTCGCGGTGAACGCGTCCATGCCATAGGCATCCTGCGCGTCCATGAACTCTTCTTCGGTCAGCATCTGACCATAGGAGAGGTCGGTCAGACCGGGCTCGATGACGACATAGTTTTCAAAGTACAGAACGCGTTCCAGATCGCGCAGCGTCATGTCCAGCATCAGACCGATGCGGGACGGCAGCGATTTCAGGAACCAAATGTGTGCGACGGGCGCGGCCAGCTCGATATGACCCATACGCTCGCGGCGGACTTTCTGCAGGGTGACTTCCACACCGCATTTCTCGCAGACAACGCCGCGATATTTCATCCGCTTATATTTACCGCACAGACATTCGTAATCTTTGATCGGGCCAAAGATACGCGCGCAGAACAGACCGTCACGTTCGGGTTTGAACGTCCGGTAGTTGATGGTTTCGGGTTTCTTGATCTCGCCATAAGACCAAGAGAGAATCCGTTCCGGGCTGGCCAATGAGACCTTGATCTCGTCAAAGACCTTAGGCGGCGTCAGCGGGTTGAACGGGTTATTGGTAATTTCCTGGTTCATTTTGCGTCCTTACAAATTGGGATGGGATGAGTTTGGGGCGTTGCCGCCCCTACTCTTCCTCCGCATCCAGGAGTTCCATATTCAGGCCGAGGCCACGGACTTCTTTCACCAGAACGTTAAACGATTCCGGTACGCCCGCTTCAAAGTTATCCTCGCCCTTGACGATCGACTCGTACACTTTGGTCCGGCCGGCGACGTCATCCGATTTCACGGTGAGCATTTCCTGCAGGGTGTAGGCGGCGCCGTAAGCTTCCAGAGCCCAGACTTCCATCTCACCAAAGCGCTGACCACCGAACTGCGCCTTACCACCCAGCGGCTGCTGGGTAACCAGGCTGTAAGGCCCGGTTGAACGCGCGTGGATTTTGTCATCCACAAGGTGGTGCAGTTTCAGCAGGTACTTGATGCCCACGGTCACCGGACGTGCAAACTGCTCACCCGTACGACCGTCGAACAGAACCGACTGACCGCTTTGCGAGAAGCCCGCGCGCACCAGAGCGTCATTGACGTCTGCCTCTTTGGCGCCATCAAAGACCGGAGTCGCGATCGGAACACCACGGGTCACGTTGCCCGCAGCCTCGATCAGGTGACCCTCGTCCATGCCAGTGATGCCTTCTTCATAGACATCGTCGCCATAGGCCAGCTTCATTGCTTCGCGAACCGGGGTCAGGTCGCCAGAGCGGCGATATTCACCCAGCGCGTCGTCGATGTTCAGACCCAGACCGCGCGCGGCCCAACCCATGTGGGTTTCAAGGATCTGACCAACGTTCATACGCGAAGGAACACCCAGCGGGTTCAGACAGAAGTCAACCGGCGTACCATCGGCCAGGAACGGCATGTCTTCCATCGGAACAACCTTGGAAATTACACCTTTGTTCCCGTGACGACCGGCCATCTTATCGCCCGGCTGCAGCTTGCGCTTCACGGCGATGAAGACTTTGACCATCTTCATCACACCCGGCGGCAGGTCGTCGCCACGACGAACCTTCTCGACCTTGTCTTCGAAACGGGCGTCCAGAGCACGCTTTTGCACTTCGTACTGCTCGTTCAGAGCCTCAACGATCTGTGCGTCCTGCTCATCTTCCAGCGCCAGCTGCCACCACTGACCACGGGTCAGGGTTTCCAACAGGTCCTCGGTGATCACCGACCCTGGCTTGACGCCTTTCGGGCCTTTGACCGCGGTTTTACCCATGATCAGGCCTTGCAGACGCGCATAGATGTTGCGGTCCAGGATCGCCAACTCGTCGTCCCGGTCACGAGCCAGACGTTCGACTTCTTCCCGCTCGATCTGCAGCGCACGCTCGTCTTTCTCGACGCCGTGACGGTTGAAGACGCGGACCTCAACGACCGTACCGTAATCGCCCGGCTTCACGCGCAGCGAAGTGTCGCGCACGTCAGATGCTTTTTCGCCAAAGATAGCGCGCAGCAGCTTTTCTTCCGGGGTCATCGGGCTTTCGCCCTTCGGAGTGATCTTGCCGACCAGGATATCGCCCGGTTCAACATCCGCGCCGATGTAAACGATGCCCGCCTCGTCAAGGTTACGCAGCGCTTCTTCACCGACATTCGGAATATCGCGGGTGATCTCTTCCGGACCCAGCTTGGTGTCACGGGCGGCGACTTCAAATTCCTCGATATGGACCGAGGTAAAGACGTCGTCACGCGCAATACGTTCCGAGATCAGGATCGAGTCTTCGTAGTTGTAACCGTTCCACGGCATGAACGCGACGACCACGTTCTTACCCAGGGCCAGTTCACCCATATCGGTCGACGGACCATCAGCAATGACTTCGCCCTTCTGGACGGTGTCACCCACTTTGATCAGCGGACGCTGGTTGATGCAGGTGTTCTGGTTCGACCGCTGGAATTTGCGCAGACGATAGATGTCAACGCCAGCGTCGCCCAGTTCCAGATCCTCAGTCGCGCGGATAACGATACGCTGGGCATCGACCTGATCGATGATACCGGCGCGTTTCGCCTGAATCGCAGCACCTGAGTCAATCGCAACCTTTTCCTCGATTCCGGTACCAATCAGCGGTGCCTCGGCCCGCAGCAGCGGAACCGCCTGACGTTGCATGTTCGAGCCCATCAGAGCGCGGTTAGCATCGTCATTTTCAAGGAACGGGATCAGCGATGCAGCAACCGATACCAGCTGTTTTGGGCTGACGTCGATCAGGTCCACATTCTCGCGCGGGGCCAGAGTGTAGTCACCTGACTGACGGGTCGAAACCAGATCGTTGATGAACTTGCCATCCGAATCCAGTGTCGCGTTCGCCTGTGCCACCGTGTGACGCATTTCCTCGGTCGCGGACATGTAGTGAACCTCATCGGTCACCTCGGCGTCTTTGACGACACGGTACGGTGTTTCGATGAAGCCATACTTGTTCACACGGGCAAAGGTCGCCAGCGAGTTGATCAGACCGATGTTCGGGCCTTCCGGCGTTTCAATCGGGCACATCCGGCCATAGTGTGTCGGATGAACGTCGCGCACCTCAAAGCCCGCACGCTCGCGTGTCAGGCCACCGGGGCCAAGCGCCGAAAGGCGGCGTTTGTGGGTAACTTCCGACAGCGGGTTGGTCTGGTCCATGAACTGCGACAGCTGCGACGAGCCGAAGAATTCGCGGACAGCAGCAGCAGCCGGTTTCGCATTGATCAGGTCCTGAGGCATGACGGTGTCGATCTCGACCGACGACATACGCTCTTTGATCGCGCGCTCCATGCGCAGCAGGCCAACGCGGTACTGGTTTTCCATCAGTTCGCCGACCGAACGCACACGACGGTTGCCGAGGTGGTCGATATCGTCGATGTCCCCTTTGCCGTCACGCAGTTCAACCAGAGCCTTGATGCAGGCCACGATGTCTTCGCGGCGCAGGGTGCGCAGCGTATCGGGCGCATCCAGAGCCAGACGCATGTTCATCTTTACACGGCCAACGGCGGACAGGTCATAGCGCTCGCTGTCAAAGAACAGCGTTTCGAACAGCGCCGAGGCCGCTTCGACGGTGGGCGGCTCACCCGGGCGCATGACGCGATAGATATCCATCAGCGCTGTGTCGCGGCCCATGTTCTTGTCTGCCGCCATGGTGTTGCGCATGTAGGGGCCGACATTGATGTTGTCGATATCCAGAACCGGAATATCAGTGACGCCCGCGTCGATCAGCTCTTTCGCGGTGCCTCCGATCAGCTCGCCGTCTTTGTCGTATTCCAGCGTCAGCTCATCACCAGCTTCGACATAGATCGCGCCGGTTTCTTCGTTGATGATGTCCTTGGCGACAAACTTCCCGACGATGTGATCGAACGGAACCAACAGCTCGGTGACGTTGCCTTCATCGATCAGCTTCTTGACCGCGCGCGGGGTAACTTTCTTGCCCGCTTCGGCAATCACTTCACCGGATTTGGCGTCGATCAGGTCATAGGTCGGACGCGTACCGCGTGCACGCTCGGGGAAGAACGGTGCTATCCAGCCCTTCTTCTTGTCCAGCTTGTACGACACCGTGTTGTAATAGGCGTCCATGATCGCTTCTTGATCCAGACCCAGCGCATACAGCAGCGTTGTCACAGGCAGTTTGCGGCGACGGTCGATACGGGCGAACACGATGTCCTTGGCGTCGAACTCAAAGTCCAGCCAGCTGCCGCGATACGGGATGATGCGGCAGGCAAACAACAGCTTGCCCGAGGAATGGGTCTTGCCCTTGTCGTGGTCAAAGAACACACCGGGCGAACGGTGCATTTGGGACACGATCACACGCTCGGTACCGTTCACAATGAACGTCCCGTTTGGTGTCATCAGGGGCATATCCCCCATGAACACGTCCTGTTCCTTGATGTCTTTGACCGACTTGGCGCCAGTGTCCTCGTCGACATCAAACACGATCAGACGCAGAGTGACTTTCAGCGGCGCGCTGTAGGTCATGTCGCGCTGCATGCACTCTTCGACGTCGTATTTGGGTTTTTCCAAATCGTATTTCACGAACTCCAGAACGGAGGTTTCGTTGAAATCCTTGATCGGGAAAACCGACTGGAACACGCCTTTGATGCCTTCGCCGTCTGTCGGCACATCTGCATCGCCGGAGCGCAGGAATAGATCATATGAAGATTTTTGTACCTCAATGAGGTTCGGCATCTCCAGCACTTCGCGGATTTTGCCGTAATATTTCCGAAGACGTTTCTGGCCAAGGAACGATTGAGCCATGTCAGATGTCACCTTTCGATGTTCTCAGCGGACAAAGACACCGTCGGGCCCCGGTGCCTTGCACATTAGAGACAACACGTCCGGATCAATTCGTGGCCACCGTCCCGAATGGCGGCCTCCCGATCCATGAACCGCGTCTTAGAAAACACCCCAATCCATGAGGTCCTTTCTAAGACAGGTTCGGCTGGACCCGGATTTCTCCGGGACCAGCCAAATTTCCGGTGCATCTGCGATGCACCAAAAGACTGACTTAGGCCAGTTCGACCTCGGCGCCAGCTGCTTCCAGCTTGCCTTTGATGTCTTCGGCTTCGTCTTTCGACACAGCTTCTTTGATCTTGCCGCCAGCTTCGACCAGCTCTTTGGCTTCTTTCAGGCCCAGACCGGTGATGCCGCGAACTTCTTTGATCACGTTGATTTTCGAAGCGCCGGCGTTCTTCAGAACGACGTCGAATTCGGTTTTTTCTTCCTCAGCTGCGCCACCGGCGTCGCCACCGGCTGCCATGACAACTGCGCCGCCTGCTGCGGGCTCGATGCCATATTCGTCTTTGAGGATGGTTTTCAGTTCTTGTGCTTCCAGCAGGGTCAGACCCACGATGCTTTCTGCGAGTGCTTTCAGATCAGCCATTTTATCAGCTCTTTCCGTTTACAGTGTGTGTTCCAACGTCAGGGTGACTACCCTACGCAGATCATTCAGTGCCAACCGCTTACGCAGCTTCCGCCTTCTCTTCGATGGTGGAAAGGATGCTTGCGATGTTGCTTGCAGGTGCGCCAATTGCGCCAGCGATGTTCGAAGCAGGTGCGCCCAGCATGCCCGCGATAGTAGCAATAAGCTCCTCGCGCGAAGGCATTTTGGACACGGCTTCAACGCCGGCACGATCCAGAGCGTTCTCACCCATTGCACCGCCAAGAATTTCGAACTTTTGGTTCTCTTTGGCGTAGTCCTGGGCCACTTTGGCTGCTGCCACAGGGTCCTCAGAATAGGTCAGAACGGTCATCCCCGTCAGCAGGTCGGCAATGCTTTCACATGGCTTTCCGTCGAGGGCGATTTTGGCGAGCCTGTTCTTGGCAACACGCACGGCACCACCCGCGTCACGAGCACGTGCGCGAAGGTCCTGCATCTCGGCAACTGTCAGACCGGCGTAGTGTGCAACCACTACGACGCCAGAGCTTTCGAAGATTTGGCCGAGCTCGTCGACCACTTTCTCTTTCTGGGCTCTATCCACAGTTTTCTCCAAGTTAGGGGTGATATCTCACCCCGGCTCATATTTGCCGCAGCTTACGCTCCGGCGTTCAGGTCCGTTGTTACGGGATTAGCCAAAATTCGCCCGAGGATCGAAGCCCTCAGAATTCTTTGGTCTTACCCGTCTCAGGCAGGGAATTAAGGGGTCAGATGACACCACCCACCGTCTTGGACGAAACAAAATAAAGCGCACGACGAATCGCACGCTTTACTTCGCAGCTCTCTTTATGGCAGTTACGCCGGGTTTCCAAGGGGTAAATTGGGCCGAAACCGGAAATGATCGAGCAGCGCAGCCGGCATCGGAACAGTGTCCTAGATTGACATGTTCCATACGCTGAGGTCCAGTCTGGCTAAGCCCCTTTCTTCTTAGGTATCCATCCCTGAATGCTGACCCTCACCACAGACGAATACGAACGCGCGCGCGGCTTTGTTCAGGAGTTCCTGGATCAAACGCCAGAGGATGGACCGGCGGGTTTCGAGTGCGTCTATCGTTCTCATGATTTTGCGGGCTCGCGTATAGTGCTCAGGGTCCGAGGTGCGCGCCAGGACTATGCCCTAAAGATCGATACGGAATCGCCCGGGACGGGACGTTTGCGCGATGAGTTTGATATGCTCAGAAAGCTGACCGACCACTTTGCGCAGTACGAAACCGCGGGGGTTGTCGATCCGGTCTATATGTCACCGGGTGAGGCGTTTTTTGTGACGCAGTTTATTGACCGCCCCACCGCTGCGGATCTTATCCATAACAGCCTGGATGACGACCAGATCGGCCGCATCTATCGCCGCGCCGGATCGTGGCTGAACGAGCTGCACAGCTTTCAACCCATCAAGACCTATGATTTCCGCCCTAGCTGGATGATCGACAGGCTTCAGGCTTTGCTACGTCTTGCCCCGGACATAGCACAGCCCTGGGGGCGGAATATGGTCCAGCATCTGACTGACGAGGCATTACAGCTAAAAGGCACCCCTGAACTGCTGGTCCTTGCACACGGAGATTGTCACAGTCAAAATCTGATCGTCGGGCAAGGCGAAATGATCGGCCTGGATTTTACCGAAACGCGGGAAAAGCTGGCTGTATATGATATTGTCGACTTTCTAAAGTCCGATATCTTTCGCGATGGCACTGATGATCAGGTTGATCAAAGCGGCATCCTGAAAACGAACAAAGACATGTTCTTTCGCAAATATCGCCATCCAATTCAGATGGACGTTCTGGATATGTGCATGCGCGCACGTCTGGTGATGGATTGGCTGGACTTATGGCGATTGGACAGATCCTGCAGCGAATACGAGAGCTTTCGCAGAGACCGCCTGAACCTGCGCCTGCAAGCCGTGTATGAGTGAGGGCTGAAAAAGAAAGACCCGAACAGCCTTTACCGTTCGGGTCTAGTCATTTTAGCTATAGGCTAGGGGCTTATTCGCCCGCAGCAGCAGCCACATCCAGAGTCACGCCTGGGCCCATGGTCGAGCTCAGCGCGATTTTCTTCATGTAAGTGCCTTTGGCGCCTGTTGGCTTGGCTTTGGCAACAGCGGTCACAAATGCACGAACGTTTTCTGCCAGCTTGGCTTCGTCGAAGGACGCTTTGCCAACGCCAGCGTGCACAACGCCGCCTTTTTCAGCTTTGAACTGAACTTCGCCGCCTTTAGCTGCTTCTACGGCCGCTTTCACGTCCATGGTCACAGTGCCAACCTTGGGGTTCGGCATCAGGTTGCGGGGGCCCAGAACTTTACCAAGACGACCAACGATGGGCATCATGTCCGGGGTTGCTATGCAACGATCGAATTCAATGGTGCCGCCCTGAATGGTTTCCATCAGGTCTTCTGCGCCGATGATGTCCGCGCCTGCTTCTTTCGCTTCGTCAGCCTTGGGGCCACGAGCGAATACAGCAACGCGCATTGTTTTACCGGTGCCATTCGGCAGGCCAACAACGCCACGAACCATCTGGTCCGCGTGACGGGTGTCAACGCCCAGGTTCAGAGCGATTTCGATGGTCTCATCGAATTTCGAAGTTGCGTTGGCTTTGACCAGGGCAACTGCTTCTTCGACCGACAGGTTTTCCTTGCCAGCGACAGCTTCGCGCGCAGCGCGGGTACGTTTACCGAGTTTTGCCATCTTACTTCACCTCGATGCCCATAGAGCGGGCCGAGCCCAGGATGATCTGCATTGCGCCTTCGACGTCGTTGGCGTTCAGATCTTTCATTTTGGCTTCGGCGATTTCGCGAACCTGCTTCGAGGTCACGGATGCCACGGTCTCACGACCTGGGTTTTCCGCACCACGGGGGCGATTACGCTTGCCAACCGGCTTCAGGCCAGCTGCTTTCTTCAGGTAATAAGACGCTGGTGGCGTCTTGATGTCCATGGTGAAGGACTTGTCCTGATAATAGGTGATCACGGTCGGGCAAGGCGCGCCTTGCTCCATGTCTGCGGTCTTGGCGTTGAACGCCTTGCAGAATTCCATGATGTTGATGCCGCGCTGACCCAGCGCCGGACCAACTGGCGGCGACGGGTTCGCCTGACCTGCAGGAACCTGCAGTTTCATTGTACCAGCAAGCTTCTTGGCCATTTGGTTTTCCTTTCAACTAAAGTGAAACGCGTTTCACCCAGATTATGTTGCGTGGTCCGATCCGGGATCGCGATCCCGGTAATCTCCCACGAGAGAATCTCGCCCAAAGACGATAGAGGCGGCATTTACAGGGGAACGGAAGTGTTGGCAAGGGTTTGAATCACGGCCTGAAGCAGCCACATCGAACCCAAACCGACCCTCGCACAAAAGCTAAGCAACAGCAAACCAGCATCTGTCATCGCCCAATGAGATTGCACCCGCTACATGCACAACCTTGCGGGCTATCAGAGCAACTTAGCAGCCGCCATAATTCTTGTTTCCACTCGCCGTGATTGTGTAGGTTCCGCCTCTTGGACCCGTGTAGCATCGTGAGGTCACGCGCCTAACGCTGGCAACCGGTCGGCGGTACGAAGATACTTTCCTGATCTGAGCACCCCACTCACACGCGAGACCATCGCCATCAAGATCCATATTATGTGGATCAGATACAGGTCCACCAGAGGCTAAGAAGAACCTTTGCGCTGCTGCGCCATTCGGAAAGTCATCACAATCATAGTCACCCCCTGCTGCCTCGGATGAAAACGGTCGCTCGTAGGATTTGGTCCCAGCTGTAGACAGGCTGTACTGACCATAATTGCTATAACCACATTGGTTTACTTTTCGAGCAGCCAGCTCTGCTTCGATCATCAGTTTCCCCCGCAATGTCGTACTTGGGAGCCGATATGCGGAACACAGCTCTGCGGACGATGCGCGCGCTACTTTCGAGGACAACACTTCGGGTGACAAAACATCAGCGGTACACGCAGCCAAAATCAAGAAAACAAAATAGATGAACGCACGCATGAAAAACGCCTTGTGGTCACTTTTCGAAAAAAACATTCGGTCAAATCAATAGGGCAGTTTTGTACCAAGCCAGATCATCAATGTAAACGTTCAGCCAGCCAAGATGCTGCACTGGCTAGGGCAATGCGACGCCTCAAAATCCACCGAAAAAATTTTGCCTCCTGCCTCTGGTCATCCACGCCCTCGACCATCCCGTCGAAATCCACGAATGGACCAGAGTAGGCCGTGATCTACTCGCCGATTTCAAACGAGATCATCAGCTTGGGCGCTTCGCCACCTCGCCGAGTGATGTAGAAAACCTGGTGCACCTCTGCCTTGCTTGCCAGTTGTCGCGCAAAGGCTAATCAGGACTGTGTGATTGCCAATATCCCGAGCGCGATCAGGCTGGCCCAGCCGATGCGGTGAAGAAAACGCGGCTCTTTCAGGACGAGCGCGGCAAGGACTACGGATACCGGAATCGAGGCCTGCCGGACCGCGCTGACAGGTGCGGCCTCGGCGCCTAACTGGAAAGCTTTCAGGATAAAAAGATAGGATAGATAGGACGCAATCCCTGCGAATACGATCCGCCACGGGGCGAGTGTCCAGCCTCGTACCACGCCTAGAAATGGGGTCGACATATGGCGATCTTCCCAGGCCCGGATGCCGGCAAGGGTCGATGTCACCAGGATATAACAGTAGAACAGGAAAGGCGCGGGGGTTGTTTTTTGCATAGCGCTCGCATCGCTCAGCGAATAGGCGGCCGAGCCCAGCATCGCCATGACAGCCAGCGCAAAAGCCTTGTGATCATGCAGCAATCCGCCCGGAGATTTCTGGATCATCAGGCTGCCCATCAAGACCAGCGAAATCCCCACAAGGATGAGCCACGAATACTGCTGATCCAGCGCAAGCCAGCTAAAGGCAACGATGGCAATCGGCGAGGACCGGATGATCGGATAATACACCGAAAGGTTGCCCCGGCGCAGGGCTGAAAGCGTGCCATAGTAATAAAAACTCAACCCCAGGGAAGAGACCAGCACCAGAGGCCAGACCTCGCGGCTGACGATCAGGGGCTGGCCAACCAGTCGAGCGTGAAGCGCCGCAAGAATGACCCAGGTCAGCGCTACACCGACATAACAGGACACCGGATGCGCCGTGTCTTTCAACAACAGATCCCGCAGCGGATGTGTCGCCGCCGAAATCAGAACCAGAACAATCAGGCCAAGTTCCATATCTCAGGTCTGATGAAGCGGATTGCGCTGCAGAAAGGTGTTATAGTGCACAGTCATCTGGTCGTCCGCAATCTGCACAACTCCATAGGCTGGCGGTTCATCACAGAATTCCCCGTCAACGCTGTCGGCAGTCAGAGGGATTTGGTGATTGAGGCTGGGCAGACTGGTGAACGGGATGCCACGCCAATTCACATAGGTCATGCGATGGACATGCCCATAGAAGACGTGGCGAATGTTACGCCCGTGACCGAGTGTTTCAAAAAACACTTCGGCTTCGACCAGGCGGATGTCGTCCACATAGGGAATGCCGATGTCAAAAGGCGGGTGGTGCATGAACAAATAGCAGGGCTTATCCCCCGCCGAGATCAGCTGTTCTTTCAGCCAATTCAAACGCAAGGTGCACAGCTGGCCTTCATGCATATCCGCACCGTCTTTTGTCGTATCCAGAAAGATAAACTTTCCCGCGTCGGTCTCGATGCTGTGCTGAACAAAGCCATTTGAATCCACTGGGTCATCCGTAAAGACCGTTCTGAAAACCTTACGATCATCATGGTTGCCGATCATCAGGTGACAAGGAAGCTGGAAACCGTCCAGATGTGACTTGAGCACCTGATAGGCTTCAGCCCTTCCAAACTCGGCCAGGTCGCCGGATATCACGCAAAACGCTGCATCCGAATGCCATTTGGCGATATCCTCAAGGCAACGGGAAAATTGGGTCGAAGGAACGCCGCCATTCAGGTGACCGTCTTGGTCAACAAGGTGGATATCTGTGATATGTATGAATTTCATCTACCTGCCCACTTGCCTTGTATGGGTGTCCAAATATGCCAGGCGGCCGGGTTCCATCCCGATTGGTTACGACAAAGATTATCCCGATTTCGACAGATCAGTTCCGCCCTGATTTGCCCGGGTCAGATAACGGGCTGAAGGCTCCAAAACAAGAAACGCCGCAGTGCCCAGGGCAACGCGGCGTTGTCAAATTTCGCTAATTGGAAATTAGCTTTGTTTGGTGACCTGAGTGAAGTCCAGCTCGACCGGGGTTTCCCGACCAAAGATCGAGACCGAGACCTTCAGCTTCTGGTTATCGTCATCCACACCTTCGACCATGCCGTCGAAATCCTCGAACGGACCGTCATTCACCTTGACCTTCTCGCCAATTTCGAACGAGATCATCAACTTGGGCGCTTCTTCGCCCTCCTGGACACGGTTGAGGATCTGGTTCACCTCGGCATCGCGCATCGGCATCGGGCGGCCTTGCGGACCCAGAAAACCAGTGACCCGGTTGATCGAGTTGACCAGGTGATACCCTTGATCCGACATTTCCATATGTACCAGCACGTAACCCGGCATAAAGCGACGTTCGGTTGTGACTTTCTTGCCCCGGCGCACTTCGATCACCTCTTCGGTGGGCACCAGAACTTCGTCAATGTCATCCTCAAGGCCCTGCTCGGCCACCGACGTGCGGATCTGCTCTGCGATCTTCTTTTCGAAATTCGAAAGAACGCTGACCGAGTACCACCGTTTCGCCATGAACCTGTCGTCCTTGTTTGCCTTCGGCTGCATTCCATGTACCGGAAAAGCCGTTATTGAAAATCTGTCGCGTCATCCGGAATAAAAAGCGGCGCACAGCCCGAATCGCCGCACGCCCATTCCGAATAGTACCGCGTCACCTACTCTGACATCGCAAGCTGTGCAAGGGGGCAGCGACGTTTCCGACCTGCCCGGCCCGGTTTAACCGAACATGCCCAGAATCAGCTGCAGGCCACCACGAATACCAAGATCGACCAGCGCAAAGAACACAGCCGTCAGTGCTGCCATGATGAACACCATGACCGTGGTCAGCAACACCTCGCGGCGGGTTGGCCAGACGACCTTTGAAACCTCGGCACGGACCTGCTGAATAAACTGGATCGGATTCATAGTTGCCATTTGGCTTTGTTCTCTCTGCTAGCGGATGGGCCGGACATAACCGGGCATTGAGGCAATTTCAAGGGGGCCGTCAGGGCTTGGGCTTATCGTCCCATTCGTCGCTTAGAATGCGGCGCGCATCGCCTTCGGGGTCGTCATATTGGTTCGACCGAACGGTATAGATGAACGCAAACAGGCCAACCCCTCCCAAAAGCAGGGAAATCGGTATGAGATAGGCCAGAACTTCCATTCAGATCACCTTAGCCGCAGCGCGTTCAGAGAAACGGTAATGGACGAGGTCGACATTGCCAATGCCGCGATCAGCGGCGTGGCTAGGCCCGCAACCGCCAGTGGCACTGCAATGATATTATAGATGGTTGCAATACGGAAGTTCTCGCGAATCCGTTTCGTTGCCTTAACCGCAGTATCGCAGGCACCCGCAATCGGCGACAGGTCGTTACCCAACAGCACGATATCGGATGCCACGCGCGCAGCATCTAGCGCCGAGGCCGGTGAAATCGACACATGCGCCGCGGCCAGCGCCGCCGTGTCGTTCAGCCCGTCACCAACCATCAGGACGTGGCAGCCTTGATCCCGCAGGCTTTGCACATGGGTTGCCTTGTCCTGCGGCAGGGCCTGCGCAATCCATGTCTCAATCCCCAGCTTACCGGCCAGCGTCTCAACCGCGCCTTGCGTATCGCCCGAGATCAAAATGACCTTTTTCCCCTCATCGCGAAACGCCTGAACCGCCTCAGCCGCACCGGCGCGCAATGTGTCCGAGAACAAGAACACTGAAGGCGCCCGCCCTGCTAACGACAGCCAGGCCGCAGTTTGTTCAGCCTCTTGCCCACCGGTCCATTCGGCGCGTCCCAGACGCACGGGATGGTCCTGAAAGATGCCTTCGGTGCCGTACCCCGGAACTTCAGAGATCCCCTCGACATTTGCGGGCGTGACCCCCGCTTGACGGGCAGCCTGCGCCAGCGCAACAGAGAGCGGGTGCGACGAGGCCTCGGCCAGTGCCAGTGCGATTTCCAGATCGCCGGGCGCATGATCCGCAAGATTGGTCAGCTCCGGCGTTCCCGAGGTCAGCGTTCCCGTCTTGTCGAACACAACCGTATCCACCTCGGCGAGGCGTTCCAGCGCTGTGGCGTGTTTGATCAGCATCCCTTTGCGGAACAACCGGCCCGAGGCCGCCGTCGTCACCGCCGGTACGGCCAGACCCAGCGCACAGGGGCAGGTGATGATCAGCACCGCCGCTGCGATATTCAGCGCGGTGCGGATATCGCCGGAATAGATATACCAGCCAAGAAAGCTCAGCGCCGACAGGATATGCACGCCCGGTGCATAAAGCTTGGCTGCCTTATCCGCCAGCGAAGTATAACGCGACCGCCCAGATTCCGCGATGGCCACAAGATCGGCCATGCGGTGCAGCGATGTATCCTCACCCACAGCTGTCGCCCGTACGGTCAATGGACCCGTTAGATTTACCTCGCCAGCACTGACCGTCAGACCGGTTTCCGCAAATACCGGCAAGGTTTCACCCGTCAGCAGCGATCGGTCGAGCTCGGATTGCCCGGAAACGATTTCGCCATCCACCGGCATTCGGCCTCCGGGACGTACCAGGATCAGATCACCCACGCTCAGCGTTGCGACGGGCACCTCAACTTCTTGACCATCGGCCAGCCTGATCGCGCGCGGAACTTCCAACGCGGTCAACTCCTCGGCTGCGGATCGGGCGGCGGCGCGGGTACGGTAGTCCAGATAGCGTCCGGCCAGCAGAAAGAACGTCAGGGTCAGGGCGGCGTCAAAATAGGCGTGCTCACCACTCAGCGCGGTTTCCCACAGCGATGTGGCCAATGCCAACAGGATTGCCAACACGATCGGCACATCCATATTCAGGCGACCGACGCGCAAGGCGCTCCAGGCATTGGCAAAGAAGGGCTGCGCCGAAAACGCGATCGCAGGCAAAGCAATCGCTGCCGAAATCCAGTGGAACATGTCCCGCGTTGCATCGGTCGCCCCTGACCAGACAGAGACAGACAGCAACATTACATTCATCGAGGCAAAACCAGCCACCGCCAACCGCATCAACAGGTCGCGACCAGCCTTGTCGGACTGCGTGGCAGACAGGGATCCAGGGTCCAGCTCGTGCGCCTCAAAGCCTGCGCGTTCAAGCACCGGGATCAGATCGGCGGCCCGCAGATCGGGCGCGGCTTTGACCATCGCGCGTTTCAAGGTCAGGTTCACGCGCGCGTCCTCGACTCCGGGCTGGGCATTCAATTCACGCTCGACCGTGGCAATACAGGCCGAGCAGTGAATTCCCGGCAATGACAGCGCGATCTGCACATCCTGCGGGATCGGCCTTGCGGGCTCTGCCGGGGCGGCGATACAGCCGGGGCAAGCTGCGGTGCCGGAGGACATCTGCGCAGACATCCCCTAGCCCTTCACATAAAGCGGCACGCGCTGTGCAAACTCGGCCCCGCTGTGATCTTTGGCAACCAGCCGAATGTTCCAGTTGCCCGGACCCAGCGATGCCGGAGTCGCATATGCAGTCCCGTCGAATGTGAAATCAGGAGCAAAATCATCTTTGACATGGGTCGCGCGGCCCACAACGGCCTGCAGGTCAGCCACCTTGACCGGTGCGCCCGTCTGATCGGTTATATGCAGGATCAGCAAGCCGCCCGACATCTCGGCGCGGATAAACCAGCCCAGCGCCTGATGTTCCTTCAGGCGTTCGTTGAATTCCTGGCTGGCCACATAAGAATTCTTGACCTCGAGCCCCGGAAAGGTCTTCACCGCGCTATAGGCCAGAACCAGGTTCACCGTGATGATCACGCCAAAGGATGCAACGAACACAGCCAGCGCATGTTTGCCGGTGAATTTACGTTCAGCCATGTTCAGTTCCCTCGTCCGTTAAACGTGGTGTCCTTATAGGCGCGCTCACCGCTCTGCAGGTCTTCGACCCAGATGCGGACCGGCGTCGTATCCAAAGTTGCTGGCCCGGTGTCGCCCGATGCGACGATGTAAACACGGGTCAACTGTGCCGTATCCGCCGTCACATTGACAGTCTCACCTTCAACCCCCTCGATCTGTATCTTCAGGGCCGGATCACCGGACAGGGTCAGTTGGAATGGGCGGTCCTCGCCATGTTTGTTCCGCAGTCGTACATCATAAGTGTTACGGATAGTGCCGTCAGAAAGGGTTACAAATGTCGGGTTTCGCACCGGCGCTACGGTCAGATCAATGTCAGACCGGATGAACAGGGCGAACAAAAGCGCGAAGCCAACCGCAGACCACATACCCGTATACATAATGGTCCGAGGCCGCAGGATGTGTTTCCAGACATTCTTGGGCGGATGACCGGCGCGTTCACTCGATTCGTCGCTCAACGCCATGTAGTCGATCAAGCCACGCGGCTTGCCAATTTTGGCCATCATGTCATCGCAGGCGTCGATGCACAGCGCACAGGTGATACATTCAAGCTGCTGACCGTCGCGGATGTCGATACCGACAGGGCAGACATTCACACAGGCCATGCAATCAATGCAGTCCCCAAGATCGGAATCCGCGGTCCGCTTGCCTTTGCCGCGCGGTTCACCGCGCCATTCGCGATACCCAACCACCAGAGTATCCTCGTCCATCATCGCGGCCTGAATGCGCGGCCAGGGACAGGCGTAAATACAGATCTGCTCGCGTGCGAACCCACCGAACAAAAAGGTCGTCCCCGTCAGGATCAATATGGTTGTATAGGCGACCGGATGTGCATTTCCGGTCACTAGATCACGGACAAGCGTTGGCGCATCCGCGAAATAGAACACCCAGGCACCACCCGTTGCCAGACCAATAAACAGCCAGGCGACCCATTTGGTGACGCGCAGCCTTGCTTTGTGGAAATCCATCTTTTTCTGACGATGCAGGCGCAGACGGGCGTTTCGATCACCTTCGATCCAGCGCTCGACCAAGATATACAAATCAGTCCAGACGGTCTGCGGGCAGGCATAGCCGCACCACACGCGCCCCAGCGCCGATGTAAACAGAAACAGGCCCAGACCGGCCATGATCAGCAACCCGGCCACGAAATAGAACTCGTGCGGCCAGATCTCGATCCAGAAAAAGTAAAAGCGCCGGTTGGCCAGATCCAGCAGCACCGCCTGGTCCGGAAGGCTGGGACCGCGATCCCATCTGATCCAGGGTGTGACGTAATAGATCCCCAGCGTTACCGCCATGATGAACCATTTCAGGTTGCGAAACGGGCCGGACACGCGGCGGGGAAAGATCGGTTCGCGCGCTGCGTATAGGCTGGGGGCGGGGTCGGAATCGCTCACGGGCTGGCTCCAGATGTAGCTGTTCTACGGCGTCTTCTTCCAGATCATACGGGCAGCCACTTTGACATGGGTCAAAAGCGCATCGTAAAGACACCTTTTGTCACATCTTACCAGCTTGCCGCCTGAGCCACCTGATAAATATCTTCACCCCAGGACGAAGCGGCATATTTCCGGTGACAATATGGTATCCGCGCCCGTCGGGTTCGCGGAACAGTTCGACCAATCGACCCGCAATGATATCCGCTTCGACAAAATGCCGCACGGTGGCTGTTACACCCTGCCCGGCGCGCACTCCCTCAAGCAGCAGGTTTCCCGGCAAGGCGATGCGGCCAGCGCCGGGGCTGTGGTCCACGCCGTGACGGGCCAGCCATTGCGTTGCCTCCGTTGTGCCGAACTCCTCAAGCCAGGGCAGACGGCTGAGTGCTTTAGGTGTCACAGGTGCCCGCCCAGTCAACAGGGATGGCGCAGCGACAATCACGATCGGACTTTGCAACAGCAGTTCGGCCGTCACATCGGGCCAGTCCCCTGCCCCATATCTGATCGCCAGATCCACGCCGCCCGGGCGCAGATCGACCAACCGGGGCGAAGGATCCAGCGCAAGGTGAATGCCTGGATGCTCGGCCTGAAATGCGGGCAAGCGCGGCATAAGCCACGAAGCTGCGAAAGAGGCCGTCAGCGATACGTGGACCGGGCGATCCTCGGTTGTACGCTTCAGGTCAGTGACCGCCGCACCTATGGCCCCAAATCCCAAATGCAGGGCACGCGCCAGAACCTTGCCCTCGGCCGTCAGGGTCATGGATTTACCGGATCGGTCCAGAAGGGCCAGATCCAGGTGTTTTTCAAGCGCACGCAGTTGTTGGCTGATCGCTGCGTGACTGACATTCAGCGACGCCCCTGCCTGAACAACATTTCCAGTCTCAGCAAAGGCAGAAAAGGCGCGCAAAGCCGCAAGCGGCGGCATATCCATCCAGTTCATCTGTAAGTCCTACTTACATATTGGAATGGTAATTGAGTCGCATTTATCAGGCTAAAGATCAATCCTGATAACAGCGGCAACACAATCCAGGAGGGATCAGATGCTTGCGATACTGGCACGAAGTTTCATGGTAGCCACCAAAACAGAGGCTAACGGCAAAGGCACTGGCACAGATAGCCGTGACCTTGCGCGCGGCAGTTGGCTGCCGGACCATCACTGGTGGATTGAAAAGTCTGGCCCGCGCGAAAAGGCGCATCTGGACTGCACCAATGGGGGCCTGTAGTCTGAAAATAGTAGCACCGGCTGTTCAGGAAACGCGCGAACAGAGAGAACAGCCGGTGCCTTAACCTTCGGGCGGCGAACCGTCCGAAGGTATTCTTTTGGCCTTACTGACCGCCACCCAACTGGTGGACATAGGCCGTCACAGCGCGGATCTGCGCGTCGGTAAGGCGGTTTTCCCAAGCAGGCATTACACCGAAACGGCTATTGGTCACGGTCTCAGTCAATGCCTCTGCGTCGCCACCATAGAGCCAGATCGCATCGGTCAGGTTGGGTGCGCCCTGAAAGACGTCACCAGTGCCATCCTCGCCATGACAGGACGAACAGTTATCTTCGAAGACGACCTTGCCTGCCTGCGCAGCTACGTCATCAGTCTGCGCATTGGTCAGGGACATCACGTATTGAACCACTTGGGTGATCTCGTCATGTTCCAGGATTTCGCCAAATGCAGGCATTTCGGAATAGCGCGCATCGTCGCTTTCCTCGTTGCGAATGCCATAGGCGATTGTGGTCTCGATATCCTCAAGCGAACCGCCCCACAGCCAGGCGTCATCCAGCAGGTTCGGGAATCCTGGTGCACCCTGCGCGCCTGAGCCGTGGCATTGCGCACACCAGGTACGGAACACCGCGCCCCCGGCATTCGCCGCGTATTGCTGCAGTTCGGGATCTGCCGAGATATCTTCAAGCGATGTTTCCACAAGCTTGGCGTTCCAAGGGGCATTCGCCTCTTCAAACGCAATCATCTCTTCTTGTACCAGAGCGCGAGAGGACCAGCCCAAAACGCCAGCAGTGGCGGATTGAACCAAGGGCCATGCGGGATACATGATCGTATAGATCACCGCCCAGAAGATGGTGGCGTAGAATGTCCACAACCACCAGCGCGGCATCGGGTTTTCGAATTCTTCGATACCATCCCAGCTGTGGCCGGTTGTACTCGGATCACCCGGCTGTTTTTCAGGTGTCTTGCTCATTGCCGCGCCTCCTTGGATGTGGCGGGATTGTCGTCGCCCCGCAGGGGCGCTGGTGCATCATCATGCCGAAACGGGATATTCGCGGTGTCCTTGTATTCCTTGCTGGAACCCGGGCGAAAAACCCAGATTATGATCCCAACAAAGAAAACAAAGAGCAGCAGCAACATCCAGCTATCCGCGAATTGCCGTAAGAGTGTATATTCTTCCATCACACCCTCCTTTACCGGTTCGCGTCTGGGGTGAAGGTCGAGAAATCGACCAGCGTTCCCAGCATCTGCAGATAAGCGACCATCGCATCCGCTTCAGTCAGCTCGGGCTGACCATCGAAGTTCCGCACGCTGACCTTGTCACCATAGCGTTCCAGCAGGCCGTCATAGTCACTGTCGGGATCGGCCTGCGCCCGGAAATCCGCCACGGCGTTCTCCAGCATCTCTTCGGTATAGGGCGTGCCTACCAGCGCATTCGCCTTCATGACATCACCGATATACTTACCGTCAATCTTGCGATGCTCGAGGAAGCCGTATTTCGGCATTACAGATTCAGGCACCACCGACTGCGGGTTGCGCAGGTGATCCACATGCCACTGGTCAGAATAACGACCACCGACACGGGCCAGATCAGGGCCGGTGCGTTTGGACCCCCACTGGAACGGATGATCATACATTGATTCAGCCGCCAGCGAGTAGTGGCCATAGCGCTCGACCTCATCCCGCATCGGGCGGATCATCTGACTGTGGCAGACATAGCAACCTTCGCGGATATAGATGTCACGGCCCGCCATTTCCAAGGGGGTGTAAGGGCGCATGCCCTCCACCTTTTCGATGGTGTTCTCAAGATAGAACAGCGGGGTGATCTGCACGATGCCACCGATGGTCACGACCAGGAAGCTGAAGATCAGCAGGAGGGTCGCGTTGGTCTCGAGGATCTTATGTTTGTCGAGAATTGCCATTGCTCCGGCCCTCCTTATTCAGCCGGGACCGCGACGGTCAGGCTGGCCTCTTTGGCCGGCGCTTTCCGCACAGTCATCCACAGGTTGTAGCACATGATCAGCGCCCCAGCGAGGAACATGACCCCACCCAGAGCTCGCACCACATACATCGGGAACTTGGCAGCCACGGTGTCGGCGAACGAGTTCACAAGGAAACCGTTGGCATCCACTTCGCGCCACATCAGGCCTTCCATGATACCTGTCACCCACATCGACGCGGCGTAGAGCACGATGCCGATAGTGGCGAGCCAGAAGTGCCAGCTGACCATCTGCAGCGAATACAGACGCTCACGCTTCCACAAGACGGGCACCAGGAAGTACAGCGCACCAAAGGTGATCATGCCGTTCCAACCCAGCGCACCCGAATGCACGTGACCAATGGTCCAGTCGGTATAGTGGCTCAAAGAGTTAACCGCTCGGATCGACATCATCGGGCCCTCAAAAGTGGACATGCCATAGAAGCCGACCGAGATCACCATCATCCGGATCACCGGGTCCGTACGCAGCTTGTCCCACGCACCCGATAGGGTCATCAGGCCGTTGATCATGCCACCCCAGGACGGCATCCACAGCACGATCGAGAACACCATGCCCAGTGTCGAGGCCCAGTCAGGCAGCGCGGTATAGTGCAAATGGTGCGGACCAGCCCAGATATACAGGAAGATCAGCGCCCAGAAGTGGATGATCGACAGCTTGTAACTGAACACCGGTCGCTCGGCCTGTTTCGGGATGAAGTAGTACATCATACCCAGAAAGCCGGCTGTCAGGAAAAAGCCCACAGCGTTGTGGCCGTACCACCACTGGATCATTGCGTCCTGAACGCCTGACCAGACGATGACAGATTTCGAACCCCAGATGCTGACAGGGATAGTCATGTTGTTGACCAGATGCAGCATGGCGACGGTAACAATAAAGGCCAGGTAGAACCAGTTCGCCACATAAATGTGCGGCTCTTTCCGCCTGACAATCGTCCCAAGGAACACAGCCAGATAGGCCACCCAGACGATGGTCAGCCACAGATCGACATACCACTCCGGCTCGGCGTATTCCTTGGACTGGGTTCCACCCAGCACATACCCGGTCGCAGCCAGCACAATGAACAGCTGGTAGCCCCAGAAAACGAACCATGCCAGATTGCCGCCCCACAGGCGCGCGGCGCTGGTCCGCTGGACGACGTAGAAGGACGTTGCGATTAGTGCGTTGCCGCCAAAGGCAAAGATAACCGCCGATGTATGTAGCGGACGCAATCGGCCAAAATTCAGATATCCTTGTGCCCATTCAAAGTTCAGCACCGGATAGGCCAGCTGAAAGGCGATGAATGTCCCGGCAAGAAAACCAACCACGCCCCAAAAGGCCGTCGCGATTACGCCGTAACGGACCACATCGTCCATGTACTCGCCTGAACGATCTATGAGGATATCTGGCTCATCCGTGTTTCTAAGCGTCCAGATGAACAATCCCGCGGCGATCAACATCACCAGAATTGCATGCACCTGATACGCCAAATCGCGTGCATAATTGGTCCCGATCGCTGCAAACAGCACGATCAGACCAAGCACGATCAGCTTGATGTAATTTGACATATTGCGTCCCTTTGCCATGCTCCGCGCGATTCTTTTTTGTCGCGGAACCCATTTGACTGGTTGTTGTTTTGTCCGAGGACAGCCCAAACTGCTTTGATCTGTATCAAGACAGAATAGCGAATATTGTGACAAGGCTACAGAAATGATTTGGCCGGAATGTCGCGGACGGAACGGCCCTGGAGGCAAGAGGTCAAGATGGCGTATAAATCCCTTCTCACAGTTCTAACGGAAACGGAACAATCGGCCCCGGCGCTGGCACAAATGGCAGCCCTGGCCACAGCCCAGGATGCGCATGCCGAAGCCCTGTGCCTGGGGGTCGATCGCAGTCAGACCGGTTATTACTATGCTGGCGCCAACGCGCTGATTCTGCAGGAGACCCTGTCCCGCGCCAAAGCAGAGGCGGAGGACACCCTGCACTATGCAGAGACCTATCTGAACAGTTCCGGCGTACGCTGGTCTGCAGAAAGCGGCGTGGCCCAGATTGCCGATATTGGTCGCCACGTTGCCCATCGGGCGCGGTTCTCGGACCTTGTTATTCTGCCGCAACCTTACGGAAAAGACCGCAGCGTCGAAGCAGAGCCTATCGTCGAGGCAGCCATGTTCGAAGGTCACGCTCCGGTTCTGGTCATACCCGAAAACACGACGCCTTTTGACAAGCCCGGTACTGTCTTGGTCGGCTGGAACGAAAGCGTCGAGGCCATGCGCGCCATTCGCTGCGCCCTACCCTTCCTGATCGAGGCCGATCAGGTGCGGATCGTGGTGATCGACCCACCAACGCATGGGCCGGATCGCTCGGACCCCGGTGGGTTGTTGTCCCAGATGCTGTCACGCCACGGAGTTAAGTGCGAAATCGACGTGCTCAGCAAAACAATGTCGCGTGTATCGGACATCCTGAACCGCCATGCGACGGATACCGAAACAGATATGATCGTCATGGGCGCCTATGGGCACTCCCGATTCCGAGAAGCCATCCTGGGCGGCGCGACACGTAATATGCTGGAACAATCGACTGTTCCGGTGTTCATGGCACATTGAAACGGCAGAGCCGCCCAGCGGGCGGCTTTTATCCGCGTTTCACAAGGCCGATCAGGAAAAGCAGAATGATTGCCCCAATGGTGGCGAAAATAATTGACGAGACCAGACCGCCGCCGACGGCAAAACCAAGGGCTGGGAAAATCAGCCCGGCCAGAAATGCCCCGACAACGCCAACGATGATGTTACCAATCAAGCCGAATCCCCGGCCTTCCATGATCTTTCCGGACAACCATCCCGCGATGGCACCAATAAGCAGCATGGCCAAAAGGCTGCTGAATCCCATGACTTACTCCTGACGCAGTTTCACTGGTCCCACTAAACCACGGTTAAGACAACGGGTCACGCCGTATGTGAATCACACCAGATATCCGCCATCGGAATCGTCGCCTGCCTCTTCCATCAACCGGCCCATATCCGGAACAGATACACGGCGCTTTCCTTCTAGCAAGATGATCTCGTCTTTCTTCAAGGCGGATATCTGACGGCTGACAGTTTCCAGTGTAAGGCCAAGGTAGTCTGCCATCGCCTCGCGCGTCAGCGGAAGATCAAAAACGATTGGGCTGGAACTCCCGTTCTGCCCAATCGACGCATCCCGGCGCGCGATGATGGACAACAGGCTTGCGATTTTTTCGCGCGCAGTCTTGCGCCCCAGCACCAGCATCCATTCACGGGCAGCGTCCAGCTCATCCAATGTCATCTGAAGCAAACGATGCGCGATATGCGGAGTCGCACCCATCAGTTCTTCGAACGGCTTCTTACGGAAACAGCACATGACAATGTCAGTCGTTGCCACGACGTCGTAAGGCGCTGAATCTCGACCGGGACGACCGACGAAATCGCTGGGCAGCAAAAGGCCAACCATCTGCGTGCGCCCATCTTCCATGGTCTGAGTCAAAGAAGCGATCCCCGACACGACCGAGCCCACGAAATTCATCTGATCACCGGACCAGATGATTGTCTGCCCAGCCTCGAAGCTGCGATAATATTTAATACCTTCAAGAAGCTCCAGCTCATGAACATCGCAATGCGCACAGACTGCTCTGTGGCGGATTGGACAATCTTCACAGTTTGTATGATCGATTTTGAAAATCTGTGTCATGCGCGTTCCCACTTGATCTCTATCAAGGTTGCTAGGCGTGCCGTCCTCTAACGGTATCGCCATGATAGTTAAACCACAACTTGCAAAGCTTGGACTATTTGACGCGAAAGTACCGCGCTACACAAGCTATCCAACAGCCCCTCACTTCAACAATGATGTGGGGGTAAACCTTTACGAAGACTGGATTACCGGCATTAAACCCGGCAGCTCCGTCTCGTTGTACATACACGTGCCCTTCTGCCGCAGGCTGTGTTGGTTTTGTGCCTGCCGAACACAGGGGACGCAAACTGACAACCCGGTCATCGCCTATGTCGACGTCCTCAAGGCCGAGCTTGATCTGCTGGCCGCGCGCCTGCCTCAAGGCGTCACCCTCTCGCGTCTGCACTGGGGCGGCGGCACACCAACGCTGTTGAATCCCGATCTGATGCGGGATCTGGCCACACGCATTCTGGATGTTGTCCCGCTGGGCCCGGGTGCTGAATTCTCGGTCGAAATCGACCCGAACGAGATTGACCAAGCCCGACTGGACGCGCTGGCCGAAGCGGGCATGAACCGTGCCTCGATCGGCGTGCAGGATTTCGACGATGAGATTCAGAAAACAATCGGTCGCGTCCAAAGCTATGACACCACGCGCGCAGCTGTGGACATGATCCGTGCCCGCGGCATTACTAGCCTGAACGCTGATATCCTGTACGGTCTGCCGCATCAGACCAAATCAAGGATGACAGAAAGCGTACAGAAACTGCTGTCACTGAACCCCGACCGCGTTGCGCTGTATGGATACGCCCACGTGCCGTGGATGGCCAAGCGGCAACAGTTGATTCCTTCGGACGCATTGCCCACGCCCGAGCAACGTCTGGAGCTGTTCGAAACGGCGCGTCGACTGTTCCTCTGGGATGATTACGCCGAGATCGGAATTGACCACTTTGCCACGCAGGATGATGGTCTGACACATGCGCTCAGGGCCGGGCGACTGAAACGGAACTTTCAGGGTTATACGGATGATCAGGCCGAGGTGCTGATCGGTGTGGGCGCAAGCTCGATCTCGCGGTTTCCTCAGGGCTACGCCCAGAACGCACCGGCAACATCGGCCTATACGAAAGCCATCCGCGAGGGGCGCTTTTCGACCTCGCGCGGGCATTTGTTCAAAGGGCAGGACATTTTGCGCGCACGTCTGATCGAAGCGCTGATGTGTGATTTTCAGATCAATTCGGCTGAGATTCTGCGTGACCACAACATATCCGCCCAAGAGCTGAACGAGATGTATCAGAGGGCCAATGCCGACTTCAACAATCTGCTACACGTCACCAAGGATGGCCTGTTCATTCCACCCGAGGCCCGGCCGCTGACCCGAATGATTGCCCGCAGCTTTGACGCCTATGACCTGAGCAAGGCAGGCCACAGCTCGGCGATCTGATTGCTTACAGGTAGGCCCGGTTGTGCGGCCCGCCGCTTAGATACCAGTACAGGGGCTTGACGCGAGCCTCTGGTTGTCTTCACACTTGGGCGGAACGATCCGAACCCTGAGGCAGGTGAATTCGCAGTCAATTCTCGCCCACGCAGCCGTGTGGGTCGACCCTTTTCGTGCAGGTATTACTGCAACCTGAAAAGAGGGACATCACTCATGCGCGTATTCACCGTCCTCGGCCCCAGCCAATCTGGCAAGACAACCCTGGTCGAGGCCATAAGCCGCCTCGACAACCGACCCACCACATTCGATGTCTCCGGAACCGTGCACTTGCACGGTTTTTCTTACTTGGACGAGCCCTGGTGCGCGATCGATGTGGACGGGGGCAGCGACAATCTGGGTTATGTCGGACCAGCCATGGCGATTTCGGATGCGGCGGTTGTGGTTGTCCCGCCGGACCCAGACGCGGCTGTCTTGTGCGCGCCCTATCTGCGGCTGGTTGAAGAGGCGGGCATTCCCTGTTTCCTGTTCATCAATCGGATGGATGCCCCAAATGGCCGTATCCGGGATATCATCGCCGCGCTACAGACCTACTGCACCCACCACATCGCCCTACGTCAGGTCCCTATTCGCGACGGCGAGACAATAGTCGGCGCGGTCGATCTGATCTCGGAGCGGGCTTGGAAATATCAGGAAGGCCAGCCCTCGGCCCTGATCGAACTGCCGCTCTCGGTCGAGGACCGCGAACAAGAAGCCCGCACCGAGCTGCTAGAGACGCTGTCGGATTTTGACGATCACCTGTTGGAGCAGCTGATCGAAGACAAACAGCCCGCAAGTGCCGAGATCTACGATCTGGCCGCGCAGGTTTTGCAGAACCACCAGTTGATCCCCGCCTGTCTGGGCGCGGCCAGCCATGGCAATGGCCTGACCCGCCTGATGAAAGCCCTGCGGCACGAAGCCCCTGAGTTTAACATTGCCGCCAACCGCGATGAGGCCACCGAGACTGCCCGCGCCATTGCGGGATTCGCGGACGTGAAGAAACATATCGGCAAGATCATCGTCCTTCGTGGCCTGGGAGATGGCGTGCGTGCGCATGAAGCTTTGGGAGGTGAGACAGTCGGCAATCTGACGACACTTGACGCCAAGACCCAGATTTCCGGGCTGGAGGCAGGTCAGATCGGGCTGGCCGTGAAATCCGATCACCTGATCCCCGGCAATATTTACGACAGCAAATCCGAATCTCCGTTACCGGAATGGGCATCATCACATCCAGCCGCCCAACGTCAGATCGTATCACCCGCGCATGAGCGAGATGACGTGCGCCTGTCGAATGCCCTGACCCGTCTGGTCGAGATCGACCCCGGTCTCCATCTGGAGCAGGATGAGCTGAGCGGCCATGCGGTGCTGGGCTCTCAAGGCCCGCAGCACATGCGCAGGATCACCGCCAAACTGGCTGAAGATTTCGGGATCGAAATCGTGGCCGACCCGATCGAGACCGCCTATCGCGAAACCATCCGCGCGCCCATCGAACACCGCCACCGTCACCGCAAGCAATCCGGTGGTGCGGGTCAGTTTGCAGATGTCGTGATCTCGGTCACGCCCATGCCGCGCGGATCAGGGTTTCAATTCGAAGAGATCGTGAAAGGCGGTTCGGTGCCGCGCAACTATATTCCCTCAGTTGAACACGGGGCCAAGGACGCGCTTGAGCAGGGGCCTGAGGGCTTCCCTGTTGTTGATGTCAAAATCACGCTGAGTGACGGCAAACACCACAATGTGGACAGTTCCGATTATGCTTTCCGCACCGCAGGCAAGAACGCCGTACGCGAGGCGCTGCCTCAGGCCAAACCGGTGGTCCTGCAACCCATTCTGAACGCAGAGATTCACCTGCCATCCGATTTCGTCGGTGATCTTGTCCCGACGATCAGTTCCTTACAGGGTCAAGTGCTGGGATTCGAAGGCAACCCCAACGCTTCGGGCTGGGAGATTTTCAATGCCCAACTTCCTGCCGTGGCCGAGGATGAGTTGCATCGCACCCTGGCCAGCGCCACACGCGGCACCGGTTGGGTAAAGTTAAGCTTTGATCACTATGAAGAACTGCGCGGCCCGATACCGAAAGCGGCAACACGGGAAACCGCAAACGCGTGAAAAACACGGCGAGCGGGCTTCAGCCCGCTGCCGCAATCAATTCGCGGGTGTAATCTGTCTGCGCGTTTTCGAACAGGTCTTCGGCAGCGCCCATTTCAATCACGTCACCGTTCCGCATAACGATGACATTATGTGACATCGCCCGGACCACTTTTAGGTCATGGCTGATGAACAGATATGCCAACCCGTATTTCCGCTGCAGATCTCGCAGCAAGTCTACGATCTGCACCTGAACCGTCATGTCCAGCGCGCTTGTCGGCTCATCCAGCACCAGAAGTTTGGGACGGAGCACCATCGCCCGTGCGATGGCGATACGCTGCCGCTGCCCGCCCGAGAACTCGTGCGGATACCGGTCCATCGACGCCGGGTCCAGCCCCACTTCGGTCATCACATCCGCCACCAGATCACGCGGGGAGCGGTGTGGATCAACCTTGTGGATTGCCAGACCTTCGGCGATGATTTGCATACAGGTCATGCGCGGGCTCAGGCTGCCAAACGGGTCCTGAAACACAATCTGCATATCCTTGCGCAAACGGCGCAATTCGCGTGTGGACCAACGGCGCACATCCTGGTCGCGAAAGGTGATACCACCCTCGGACGCGATCAGCCGCATGATGGCCAGCGCCAACGTGGTCTTGCCCGACCCGCTTTCGCCCACGATCCCCACGGTTTCGCCGGCGCGCACGCTGAGGCTGGCGTCATTCACCGCCTTAACATGGCCGACAGTTCGCTTGAGAAAGCCGCGCTGGATCGGGAACCAGACTTTCAGATGATCAGTGCGGGCGACCTCTTCTGCATCCGCGGCGACCGGATCGGGTTGGCCCGACGGTTCGGCCGCCAGCAATTTCCGGGTATAGGGATGCTGAGGGTTCTCGAAGATGTCCGCGGTTGCACCGGCTTCGACAATCTCTCCGTCCTTCATGACGCAAACTCGATCGGCGATCCGGCGCACGATGCCAAGGTCATGGGTGATGAACAGCATCCCCATGTTTTCGGCTTTCTGCAGGTCTGCCAGCAACTCGAGTATCTGTGCCTGAATGGTCACGTCCAGCGCCGTGGTCGGTTCATCTGCGATCAGTATGTCCGGCTTATTGGCAAGCGCCATGGCGATCATGACGCGCTGCCGTTGTCCGCCCGAAAGTTGGTGCGGATAGCTGTCCAACCGATCCTTCGGGTCCCGGATACCAACCTTCGTCAGCAACTCGACAATCCGATCACGGGCCGCGTCGCCCACCACCCCCTGATGCAGCGCCAGCGACTCTGCCATCTGCTTCTGGATCGTGTGCAACGGGTTCAACGATGTCATCGGTTCTTGAAAGATGAAACTGATGTCGTTGCCGCGCACATCCATCAGATGTTGCTCGGACGTCCCGATCATCTCTTGCCCGTCATATTTCACCGAACCTTCGACAATCGCACTGTCTCCCAACAGCGAGACGGTCGACAAGGCGGTCACAGATTTTCCGGACCCGGATTCCCCTACCAAAGCCACGGTTTCCCCACGATCCACGGTGAAGGACACGCCCTTGACCGCCGCACTGACCTGCCCGTCCTGCCGGAACGAAACCTTGAGGTTGTTTACATCCAGCAGGCTCATGAGAAGGTCTTTCTGGGATCAAACGCATCGCGGACGCCTTCGAAAATGAAGACCAGAAGCGACAGCATGATGGCAAAGGTGAAAAAGGCGGTAAAGGCCAGCCAAGGGGCCTGCAAGTTCTGTTTTGCCTGCAAGGTCAGCTCGCCAAGTGACGGGGCCGAGGACGGCAGGCCGAAGCCCAGAAAATCCAGCGAGGCCAGCCCGCCAATCGTTCCGGTGACGATGAAGGGCATGAAGGTCAGCGTGGCGACCATTGCATTGGGCAGCATGTGGCGGAACATGATCGTCCGGTTGCTGACGCCCAACGCCCGCGCCGCCCGGACATATTCAAGGTTTCGCGCCCGCAGGAACTCAGCTCGAACAACGCCAACCAATCCGGTCCAGCTGAACAGGATCATAAGCAACACCAGCAACCAGAAACTGCGCCCTAGAATAGCGAACATGATGATGATCACATAAAGCGATGGGGTGGCCGACCAAATCTCGATGATCCTTTGAAAGATCAAATCCAGCCAGCCGCCGAAAAAGCCCTGAATTGCGCCTGCGAAGATACCGATCAGGCTGGCGACACCTGTGACCATCAGCGTGAACAGAATGGACAGACGGAACCCATAGATCACCCGTGCAAGCACATCGCGCTTGGTGTCATCGGTGCCCAACAGGTTCTGACCATTGGGCGGCAGCGGGGCGGCGCCCGGCCGATCAACGCTGGTTTTGAAAGAGTATGGGATCAGCGGCCAGATGGCCCAGCCGCGCTCGAACCCGTCGGCGGCAAAGGATCCGGCCTCGATCTGTTCGATAATACCGTCAGGATCGTCAAAGCACTGATCCAAACCGCCACTGTCTATCAGACAACGCACTTCGGGGTCGCGATAGATTGCTTCGGTTTGGAAATCACCGCCAAACTCGGTCTCTGGGTAGAAATTGAAGATCGGCGTATAAAGCTCACCGCGGTATTTCACCAGGATCGGTTTGTCATTTGCGATAAATTCAGCAAATAGCGACAGGCCGAACAGGATCGAGAAGATGATCAGCGACCAGAACGCCCGGCCATTGCGACGGAAGTTGCGCCACCGGCGCTGATTCAGGGGGGAAAGCGCCATTTACCCCTCCCGCTTTTCAAAGTCGATGCGCGGATCAACCAGCACATACATCAGATCACTGATGATGCCGACCACCAGCCCCATCAGGCCAAAGATGAACAGCGTTCCAAAGATAACCGGGTAGTCGCGCGCGACCGCCGCCTCGAACCCAAGGCGACCCAATCCATCCAGCGAAAAGATGGTTTCGATGATGATTGACCCTCCGAAAAACACACCGATGAAGACGGCCGGAAAACCCGCAATTACGATCAGCATCGCATTGCGGAATACGTGGCCATACAGCACCCGGCTTTCGCTCAGGCCCTTGGCGCGGGCGGTCATGACATATTGCTTTTTGATCTCGTCCAGAAACGAGTTTTTGGTCAGCAAGGTGAGCGTTGCGAAGGCCGATATGGTCAGCGCCAGGATCGGCAACGCGATATGCCAGAAGTAATCGGCAATCTTGCCAAATACACTCAGGCTGTCCCAGTTGTCCGAGGTAAGCCCCCGCAGCGGAAAGATTTGCCAATAGGACCCACCGGCAAATAGCACCAGCAGCAAAATGGCGAACAGAAATCCCGGGATAGCATAGGCCACGATGATGGCGCCACTGGTCCAGGTGTCAAAGCTTGATCCGTCCCTGATCGCCTTGCGAATACCCAGAGGGATCGACACCAGATAGGCAATCAGCGTCGACCAAAGCCCCAGCGAAATAGACACCGGCATCTTTTCCAGCACCAGATCGGTCACACTGATCGACCGGAAATAGCTCTCGCCAAAATCCAGAGTCAGGTAATTACCCATCATATTCAGAAACCGTTCCAAGGGCGGTTTGTCGAACCCGAATTCTTTTTCCAGTTCTTCGATGAATTCAGGCGGCAGGCCACGCCCGCCGATATAGCGGTCATTTGTTCCGCCGGTCTGCTGCTCAATATCGCCACCACCGCCAGCGATACCTTCAAATACATCTCCACCACCCTCCATCTGGGCGATGATCTGTTCAATCGGGCCGCCTGGCACAAACTGCACAAGGGTGAAGTTGACGATCATGATTCCCAGCAGTGTGGGAATGACCAGCAGCAGGCGTCTTAGAATATATGCTCCCATTTGGGCGGATTACCTCAAGGCGCCGGAGGATTTCAACTGGGCTTCCTGCTCGGCGTTGATCCACCACAGGTCTTCGACTCCCAATGAATAAGGCGGCAGGTTTTCCGGGTATTCATACATGTCCCAATAGGCAACCCAGTATTTGCCCAAATACCAAGTGGGCACCATGATCCGCTTGGCCCGCAGAACACGGTCCAGGGCGCGAACATTGGCAAACAACTCTTCGCTGTTGGTCGCTGCCACGATGTTGTCGATCAGTGGTTCAATATCCGGGCCGTGCGCGCCGGACGGGTTGAATACGGAATACGAGGCCGCCTCGGTTCCGAATTGCTGGTACAGTCCCGTCGAAGGTTGCAGCGAACTTGGGTACCCGCCGAAAATCATGTCGAAATCCCGGTCACGGCGGCGCAGGGTGAATTGCGCATTGTCCACACGATTGTAGGTCGCATCGATACCCATCGTCCTCAGGTTAGCGACAAATGGCTGGATTATACGATCAAGAGTCGGCTGGTCTGACAGAAATTCTATGGCTAGTACTTCACCGTTTTGATTGCGGCGGATACCGTCTTCGCCCACCTGCCAACCGGCCTCATCCAGCAGCTTCATCGCGGCGCGCAGATTGCGACGATCGTTCTGACGCTCGGCGCGGGATTCATGGGCAACGACCGGTTGGTCGGTCAGTACCGCAGGGTCCAGCGCATCGCCCAGGCTTTGCAGAACCTCCAGTTCACGCCCCTCGGGCAGCCCCGTCGCCTCTAGGTGAGTTCCCTGCCAGAATGAGTCGCGCTGCTGAAACAGGCCATATTGCAAGCTTTCATTCGTCCATTCGAAGTTGAACCCTAACTGGACGGCTTCGCGCATCTTGGGATCCTGAAATTGCGGCCGGTCCAGGTTCATGACAAAGCCCGAAGCGTTGGGGACATCCCCGTCTTCCAGCTCTACCCGAACCACTGTTCCGTTTGCTATGGCAGGAAAATCATAGGCCGTTGCCCAGCTTTTCGAGTTGTTTTCCTGGCGCAGTGTGAACGTGCCCGCTTTGAACCCCTCCATCGCAGCAATCGAGTCCGCGAAATATTCGATCCGGATGGAGTCATAGTTGTTGCGGCCAATATTCACATTAACGTGGTCGCCCCAATAGTCCGGGTTGCGCTTGTAGACGATGCGCCGGTTGATGTCATAGCTGTCCAAAACATAAGGTCCGGATCCGATACCGGGCTCAAGCCGGGATTTGTCGAGCCGCCGGTTTTCAGGGTCTGCCTCAAACCAGGCCTTGGAAAACACAGATGTCCCGGCAACCTGACTTATTAGGCCACGGCGCGGGATATCCGGTGCGAAGTAGAATTTAACCCGATGATCATCCAGCGCTTCGGCACGCGGAATCATCTCGCGGACGGCGTCGGCATAGGATTTTAACCCCTGTTCCAGCAGCAGATTATGCGAAAACACAACATCTTCGGCAGTCACCGGGGTTCCATCGGAAAACCGCGCCTCAGGTCGCATGTTGAAGATGACCCAATCCTGGCTTTCCGGGTATTCAAGGCTTTCTGCCAGCAGACCGTAGTAAGTGGCCGTTTCATCATAGGACGCGACCATCAGGGATTCATACTGATCCGCAGAACGCGCACCCGCGCGGCCCTGCCGCGTGTAGGGGTTGAAACTGTCAAATGTCCCTTGCGCTGCATAAGACAACTCTCCGCCGCGCGGCGCATCAGGATTTACATAATCGAAATGGGCAAACCCTTCAGGGTACTTCAAATCGCCAAATTCCGAGAATCCGTGGCTTTTGATGATGGTCTCTTCGGCAAACAGTTGAGAGGTCATGAGCGCAAGCAGCAAAAAGCCGGTAATCGGTATGGTCAACCAACCTCTGAAATCCAATGCACGTGCCTGAACAATCTGTCGGTTGGATTCCATTTGGCTCATCCCCTGTTGCGTCACTTCTTATAGTCTTGCGCCTGAACGAAGCTAAAGGTCCAGCGTTGACTGATTCAAGTTTAGAATGCGTGAGCGCATTGTGAAGGTTTCTTCATACAAAAAAAGCCGCTGCACGGGGCAGCGGCTTTGAATTTCAGATGTGCCGGTGTGGCATCAGTTGCCGATTGTCTGCAGATAGGCAATCAGATCGGCACGGTCCTGCGGTTTTTTCAGGCCAGCAAAACTCATGGATGTGCCCGAGATATAGCTGCTTGGCTTGGTCAGGAAGGCATCCAGTGCTTCGGGTGTCCAGTTGCCGCCATGGGCCTGCATCGGTGGCGAATAGCCGGTAAAACCGCTGGCCGTTGCGACAGGGCGGTCAACGACACCATACAGATAGGGGCCTGTGCCGTTTGCACCGTCTTCCAGCTTGTGACACGCGGTACACTTGCGGAAAACTTTGGCGCCTTTTTCAACGTCGGCGGCGGCCAGCAGCTCTTCAAATACTACCTCTTCACCGTTGGCGCTTTCGCCTGCGCTTTCGGTTTCGATGATGTACGAAGCCGTCTCGCCATGGGCATCGGCGTGGTAAAGCTCTTCTGCGGCCCATTTGGCCAGAAGCAGCACCAGGAAGGTGCCAAACAGGCCTGCTGCGGCCTTGGTAACTGTCATCGTGTCGAACATTGATCGCGAGTCCATTTCAGCTGTCTGCGGGGTGTCTAAGGCTTCCCCTTACAAGAGGCAAGGTATAGACACCGCGACTAAACGCCCAATTCTGGAACTTGTTGCACGGAATCGACCAAATGACAAAACGTATCGCATTTCAGGGAGAACCCGGTGCCTATAGCCACGAGGCATGCCGAAACGCTCGTCCCGATATGGAGGCCCTGCCCTGCCGCACATTTGAGGATGTTATCGAATCAGTTCGGTCCGGCAAAGCAGACCTGGCGATGCTTCCGGTCGAAAATACGACCTATGGGCGGGTGGCCGATATTCACCGCCTGCTGCCCCATAGCGGGTTGCATATCATCGACGAAGCTTTTGTTCGCGTACACATCAATTTGTTGGCAGTCCCCGGTGCCAAGCTGAGCGACATCACCGAAGCGCATTCGCATCTGGTGCTGCTGCCACAATGCGCTGGGTTCCTGAAGCAGCACGGCATTCAGGGACGCGTCAGCCCGGACAATGCCCGCGCCGCGCGCGAGGTTTCCGAGGCCGCCGAACTGCATTCTGCCGCGCTGGCCAGCGAGTTGGCCGGAGAGATCTATAACCTGAACGTCCTGGCCCGCCATATCGAGGACAGCGACGACAACACCACGCGCTTTTTGATCATGTCACGCGACGCGGATCTGTCGCGGCGCGGGGCGCATGGGATGATCACCAGTTTTGTGTTTCAGGTCCGCAACATCCCGGCCGCGCTGTATAAGGCGATGGGCGGCTTCGCCACCAATGGTGTCAACATGACCAAGCTGGAAAGCTATATGGTCGACGGGTCGTTCACGGCCACGCAGTTCTATGCGGATATTGTCGGGCACCCGGATGACCGCAATGTACAACTGGCCTTGGAAGAGCTGGAACATTTCACCACCAATGTCGAGATTCTGGGCGTGTATCCAGCCGTCCAGCCGCGCGGCTAGCTCAGGCTAACTGGTATTTCTTGCACACCGCACCTTCATGTGACCGGTAACCGACAAATCCCATGGCCGCGTAATAGGCCAGGCCTTCGGCATTTTGCGCTCCAATGGTCGCGTCTATTGCAGGCAGACCTGCGGCTCGGGCCGCCAGCAGCGTTTTCTGAAACAGGGCCCGCCCGACCCCCATGCGCGCGGCTGACGGGCGTATATGTGTTCCGATGATGCCCCAACCGGCTGTTACGCCATAAGTGTTTCCGTCGACGGACAGTTTCAGCGCCTGAAAGCCCAATACCTGTGAACCCTGCACCGCCACGGTGCATTGGATGCTGCCGCAGTGGCTGATGTAATGCTCTTTGGCAAAACTCTCATCGCTGGGTTTGGTGCGCTTACCGGCGGTCACGATCTCTTGCAGGACCTCGGAAATACCTTTGGCGTCATCCACAACTGCGCTGCGCAATATCACATCAGACATTCAAGGCCTCTTGTCTCGGAATTCTCATGAACCGTGCAGATGACGTTCTTCCATTTCCCGCGCGAATTCGCTGAGGCGGGCCTGAAACTGTCGCCGGAACCGCGACTGACCCAATCTGAGCGATTGCAGCAACAGCCGTGCAGGCAGGGATTTGGCCGATAGCGACATATCCACGGTCAGCCGGGTTCTACGTTGCGACAGGGCCAGAAACTCGACCCTGGTTGAGCCATTCATTCCCTTGCTTGCCGCCTCGAACCGCATATGGGTCGGTGGATCACATTCGGCCATATTGATTTCCACGCGCCGAGGCTTTCCGCGCATACGGAACTCGGTCTCCCAGGATGTACCGGGCACAACGCCCATATGCCCTGACAAACGCCGGACCTCGATCCCGCGGCGCATTGCCATCCGCTCGAACCGTTCGAAATCCGCAAACATTTCGAACACTGCGTTGACAGGGGCCTGAATATCTTCACGTGCGGAGAATTGCATGGTGGGTTATCGTTCTCTTGCCTATTCGCCCAGTATTTTGTCAGTCGAGCGTATCTGCAAGCCAGTTTTGCAGCAGAAAATGCGCAATCGCGCCTTTGCGCGCTGGCAGAAGGCTGGGATGTTCCCCAGCAAAGACCTGCATCATTTCAGCCTTATCCACCCATATCGCGTCTTCGATTTCAACCGGATCTATAGTGATTTCTTGCGACAATGCCTCGCCTGCACAGCCAAACATCAGTGACGCCGGAAAGGGCCAGGGCTGGCTGGAAAGATAGGTTACTTGCCCGACGGGGACACCGGCCTCTTCCATCACCTCTCTGCGCACCGCCGCTTCCAGCGTTTCTCCGGGTTCGACAAATCCGGCCAGTAGCGAATACATGCCTTCAGGCCATCCCGGGGATCGCCCCATCAGCACCGAATTCCCATATGTGATCAACATGATGACGACCGGGTCGGTGCGTGGGAAATGCTGCCCCCCACACGACGGGCAACTGCGTTGCCATCCTGCTTGCGACATCTCGCTGGCGGCGCCGCAACGGGCGCAAAACCTATGGGTTTCATGCCAGGCGATGACCGCCTTGGCGGAAGCCGAAAGTTCGGCATCACGTGGGGAAAGGCGCGCCATGATGCGGCGCAATTCGACAAAAACCTGACCTTCAGGCAAATCCGGGTGCTGTTGCTCTGATCGGTCGAAGAATGCCCCAAGCTCGGACAGGTCAACGCCCTCGGGCATCCAATCGGATATATCAAAGGCAAAAACCGGAACTTCATCCGAGAGACCAAGCAATACTGGCGCTGGGACGATCCCACCGGGACCATTTGCGATCAGCTCATGCAAGACAGGTAACAAGCAGAGTTGATCAAGGGCCTCTCCTTGAACCAGCAGCTTTCCGCGCCACAGCAACAGGCATTTCGCTTTCGGATGTGCTCGCGCTGCTGCCATCGTGTCGACGTCTCCGCGAAGATGTGCGGCACGATCCAGCCCTGATCCACCAAACGTTACCTGTTCCGCGTTCTTCATTTAAATTCCTCTGGTTCGCCTGCACAGGGCTGCCATGACAGCTTCGGTGTTGCAACGACAATTCCACGACCGAAAACCGAGGCGATCCCGTCAAATTACCGCAAGTGCATAAAAAAATTTGCACTTACTATGCTTTTTGTTGAAGTTGTTATTCATAAAACTGCCAAAAGTAGAGTATTAAAAACAATTTCGCATTTGTCTGATCAGTCTGTAGGTATCCGGATTTTGGCGACCACCGATCTGCACATGAACCTGTGCAGTTTTGATTATTACGCGGATCAAGACGAACCTACGATCGGATTGACCCGAACGGCCAGCCTGATCCGGCAGGCGCGGAACGAGGCTGAGGCAGACGGAGATATCGTCTTGCTCTTCGACAACGGAGACGCTCTGCAGGGTACACCGTTGGGGGATTGGGCTGCCGATCCCGCCAATGCGCCGCACATCCTGATGCAGGCCTTCGGCAGCCTGGGATATGACGCGATTGGCCTGGGAAACCACGACTTCGGATTCGCGCTTCAATTCTTACAGCACGTTATCTCTGACGCCCCCTGCCCTGTGCTCAGCAGCAATGCCTTGCGCACGAATGGGCCTCAGATCTGGCAAGATCATGTCATTTTGCACAAAGAGATCCCTGGCTCGCCGACACCTATGGCTTTGAAAATTGGGGTTTTTTCGGTCCTCCCGCCTCAGACAGCGCAATGGGAGGCGCACAAGCTGCACGACACCCTTACCACTCAGGACATCCTGACTTGTGCGGCAAACAAAGTCAGAAAGCTCCAAAACGAAAATTGCGACCTGATCATCGCGTTGGCCCATACCGGTTTCGGACCGGACAGGTCACAACGGAATATGGAAAACGCGATTATTCCGCTAGCCGAAATCGAAGGTATCGACGCAATAATTGCTGGTCATTCCCATTTGACCTATCCCGCCAAGGCCGGCTCTGAAAACACTCTGGTGCATGGCAAACCAGTTGTCCTACCCGGAACGGCCGGATCACATCTGGGGGTGATTGACTTGAAACTTCACTCGGCAGAGCGCGGCGGCTGGACCGCTGGCGAAGCCCGGGCGACGCTGCGACCGATATCTGCGGGGCGTCCCGACGAAATCGTATCACTGGCGCCTGAAGATCCAGAATTGTTGCATCTGTTTTCCTCTGGTCATGCCGAAACCCGCAGGCGAGCGGGCCAGCCGGTCGGCCGCACCCCGCACCATCTGCACAGCTATTTCAGCTTTTGCGCCGAGGACCGTGGGCTGAGGCTGGTCGCCGCCGCCCAGGCTGCCGCGTTACGTCTGTGTATGTCCGATACCGACCTGGCAGATATTCCGATTTTATCGGCGGTTTCACCTTCGAAATTCGGCGGTCGGGCCGGGCCGCGATTCTATACGGATGTTAAGCCTGGCGAGATATTCCTGCGTAACGTGGTTGACCTGCATATTTTTCCAAACGAATTGCAGGGTGTCATTGTATCCGGTGACCAAATCGTGGACTGGCTTGAGATGTCCGCAGCTGTTTTCAACCAGATTTCGACCGGATCTGCATCCGAACTTATTTGCGAAAATCGGGTGGGTCACAACTTTGATGTGCTATACGGGCTGTCCTGCAGAATTGATCTGACACAACCTCCGCGTTTCGACGATATGGGCACCTTGATCAATGCCGAAAACCGGCGTGTTTCAGAGGTTCTGGTCGGTGCCACCCCCATTGCGTCGGATCAGCAATTTGCCGTCGCGCTTAACAATTATCGCGCCAGCGGGGGCGGGCATTTCCCATTTGCGGGTAATGCGCAACGTATCGACATGCCCATCCTGCCGGTCCAGCAAGCCCTGCTGGATTATCTGTCAGGCACCTTGGTCAGCGATCCGCTGGAAGAGGCCCAGGAACCCTTCAGAATCACTAGTAACACGGGTACGCAGGCGATCTTACGCACCGGTCCAAATGCCCACCGACATCTGCAGGACATTCAGGAATTTGATCCACATGTCCTTGGAACTGACGGAAATGGCTTTTTACGGATTCTTCTGACCTTCTGACGGGTTGTGTTTTTCCGGCCAACTGCCTATATCCACCCTCGAGAGGTTGGCGCGGGCGAGCGCCTCGCCAACCTGGTCAGATCCGGAAGGAAGCAGCCACAACGAGCCCCGCTTGGGTCGATGTCCAACCTCTCACTTACGCGCAACGACTGCCGCAGGAGGGACTTTATGATTGTAGCAATGACCCTTCGGGCAGAGCGTTTCCGGGACTAACCCCCGCTTTTGCCTGAACACGTTACCGATGGGTGCGCGCCTGCCACCCTGATGGTTTCCTGTATCTGAACACAGGCAGAACAATGTCCAAAACACTTTCGGACCTGGGATGGTCCTCTCATTTTGCAGCCCAACATGCTGTGAACCCTACCTGCACACCGCATCGCATCAACGCCGTCCATCGTGATCGCCTGATCGGCCTGAATGCGCTTGGCGGCACATCTGATCTGACCCCTGACCGATCAACCGGCGAATTTGCGGTTGGCGATTGGGTCCTTGCGGATGATCAAAACCGCATTCGGCATCTTTTGGAGCGCAAAAGCCTCTTGCAACGCCGGGCCGCAGGCACCGGTGCGCAGGTTCAGCTGATCGCGGCGAATGTGGATGTGCAGTATATCGTCAGTTCCTGCAATGCCGATTTCAATCTGGCACGGCTTGAGCGTTATCTGGCGCTGGCGCATCAGGCCGGGTGCTATCCGGTTGTTGTCCTGACCAAGGCCGACAGCTGCCCTGACCCAGAGAGCTATGCCAGTCAGGCCAGTTCGCTGGCTCGGTTTCTGACCGTTCTAACCGTCAACGCGCTGGAGGCGTCAGAGATTCATCCGATCCTGTCCTGGTGCCCTGCCGGGCAAACTGCTGCTTTGGTCGGCTCATCCGGTGTCGGCAAAACCACATTGGCGAACGCCATGACTGGTCAGGCCGGGGCAACGGCGGGGATCCGCGAGGATGACGCACGGGGTCGCCACACCACGACCCATCGTGCGCTTCACCCGATGCGAAACGGGGGGTGGCTGATTGATACGCCAGGAATGCGCGCCCTGCGTTTGATGGATGCCCAAGACGGCGTGGATGAGGTTTTCTCAGACCTTCTGGAATTGGCTGCGACCTGCCGGTTTTCAGATTGCCAGCATCAGGCCGAACCCGGTTGCGCCGTGCAAGAGGCGATTGCCGATGGCCTGCTCTCGCCGGACCGGCTGGAACGCTGGAACAAGCTGCGGCGCGAGGATCAGAGGAACTCTGAAACCCTTGCGCAATCCCGGGCGCGCGACAAAGCCTTTGGTAAAATGGTGCGGTCTGTCATGCATGACAAAAAGTCTCGCAACAGACCCTAACGGGGACGGAAAAGCGCGTCTTCAGGCAATCAACCGGGGCCAAAGCGCCTGATTTCTGCGGGCAAAGGCACCGATATGACCGATCTCGGGCACTCCGATCTCTTTCGGAGACAGCAGATGCCGCCGCGCCTTTGGTCCATACAGATCGGCAAGCCGCCAGACAGCGTCTGGCGGCACCATCTGGTCGTCCTCGAAGGTGAACAGGTCCACCGGCGTATTCGATTGCGCCCATCTCGCTTCGGGCAGAGCGTCACCGATCTGCGGCACATAATTCTGCGGCGCCGTGCACCAGCTACGCCATTGCCAATAGACCGGACCAGGCAAATCGGCACCGATCCCCACAGCTTTGCCCGGCAGATACCCCAGTGCATTCACTGCCAGACGCCCATGCACATGCCAGAACATCCACGCCAGCCCGCGATAGGGCCAGGGATGGTCGGACAGAGTAACCAGCCCCGAACATACACAGATCATCCGGTCGATCTGATCAATGTCTGGCTGCACCGGCCCCAGCAAGCCGCCAAGGGAATGACCGATGCTCCACTGCAAAGCGTCCGGGAACCGCCTGCGCATCTCAGCCCGTGCGGCGGGCATGTCGACCAAGGCCCAATCCGCCATGGTCACCTCGGAGGTTTTGAGTTTGTCGCGCAGCGAATGCCCGAAATCGCTGTAGTCATAGGTCAAACAGGCAATACCCTGTTCGGCGGCCAGCCAACGGGCAAAATGCTGGTAATATTCGCGCGGCACTGCAGTTGCGCTGTGAATCACCACGGCGATCTTCGGCTCGGTTGCAGGCAGATACAGCCGTGCCGACAGGCTGGCAGAGCCTGAGGCAAAGTCAAAGTCAAAGTCCTTAGTCTGGACGCAGGGCGTGGTATCAAGCATGGCGCCTCCGACAAATTCTGAACTACTCGGTTCACTCAACAATCGGCCCGATTTCGGCCACCAGAGTCAAGATTTCATCAAGATGACCAAACGTCCGGTTTGCACCCCAACAGGTGGCTTGACTCGGGGTCTGCATAGCCGCTAGCGATGTGGTGATGGTTCTTGCCCCGGAAATGGGGCGGGATGAAAAGGGAACACGGTGCGGTCTGCCCCGGCGATGCCGGAAAGGGCCAACTCCGCGACTGCCCCCGCAACTGTAAGCGGTGAGCAATGCCGAAATACCACTGGCCCCAGGGCTGGGAAGGTCGGCAAAGCGACGACCCGCAAGTCAGGAGACCTGCCATCGTATCGAAACCGAAACTCGGGCGGGGTGTCCGGGCAGGTCGTCAGCGCGCTGTCACACCTGATCCTCACCCTTCGTCCTGCGCGCGGAGGGCGCATTATGATCTGGAAGACAAAAACACACGAATTCACCGCAACCGTCTGTCAGAGGACCGGGAAACCCTGCCCCGCCCTTGCCCGAATGGCACGCGCCATGGCCGAGGCGATGGCGACGGCAAGGCCTGCGACATCCAAAACATTCGAGGTCGAAGGTACCAGCGATCTGACCCATTGCACCGAAGGCTGCACGGCCCGTTTTCGGGCCCAATCAGAACAGATCAGGGTCTATTGCGGCACCAGCACAGACACGCCGACAGAAAAGCTGGACGCCTATGGCGACATGATATTCGGGCCGGAGTTCACCCAGAAATCCGCTGGTTTTCTGTCAGAACCACCCTGTGCGATGCTCGACGTTTCGACCCTGCCGCCGCGCAGCGACAGTATTCCGTATCAAGTGTCTGCCTGATTCAGGGAAGGGTTCGGGCCGGCAACCCGGCCCAGTCCTTTTGCGCGTCGGTTTCCACCGCGCAGGGCCGAACCGCACGCAACCGCCGAAGCGCTTGGTCAGGCGCTTCGCCGCATTCCACCATTAGCCGCATCACAACCATCCCCGAGCGTCCGCACCCACCGCGGCAATGCACCAGCACCTTGCCGCCACTGGCAAGGACATGTTGGGCGGCGGCGCTGGCTTGCGGCCAAAGCGCCTCAACCTCAGGCGTGGGGACGCCGAAATCGCGGATTGGAAGGTGAACCCAGGCAATCCGTTCGCACTGCAGGTCCGCCTCGAATGACAGCCCGCCGGAATGCTGGAACTCATCCGAGGTCGTCATCGAGATGACCAGGTCCGGCGCCCAATCCCGGATTACTGCGAAATCCCCAGCATAATCGCCCGTGACACCCGGCAGTGGGCACAGAGCGATCTGCCCTTTGCCCAATCCAAGAGGGTGAATTACAAAACTCTCCAACACAGCTCCTTTTCCTGCATCACCACATGGGGCTGAAGCCCCTCATGATTTACCGGCTCTGATGCAACTTGCCAAAACGAAATTCCTTTTCGCGCGCGGTGGACGCGGGCGGCGGGGGTCTCTACGCTGCAAACCTGACACGAATCCAACAGAGCAGACATGACCGACACGCCCAGCCCCGCCTATCAGGTTCTCGCGCGAAAATACCGCCCGGAAACTTTTGCTGACCTCGTCGGTCAGGACGCAATGGTGCGCACGCTGAAAAACGCGTTCGAGGCCGACCGGATTGCACAAGCCTTCATCATGACCGGCATCCGCGGTACGGGTAAGACAACCACGGCCCGGATCATCGCCAAGGGCATGAATTGCATTGGCCCCGATGGCGAAGGCAAGCCCACGACCGAACCCTGCGGCCAGTGCGAACATTGCGTCGCCATCATGGAAGGCCGCCACGTCGATGTGATGGAAATGGACGCCGCCAGCCGAACCGGCGTGAATGATATCCGCGAAATCATCGACTCGGTCCGATACCGCGCCGCCAGTGCGCGCTATAAGATCTACATCATCGACGAGGTTCACATGCTTTCGACCAGCGCATTCAACGCGCTGCTCAAGACGTTGGAAGAACCTCCTGCGCATGTGAAGTTCATCTTTGCCACGACCGAAATCCGCAAAGTCCCGGTGACTGTTCTGTCGCGGTGCCAACGATTTGACCTGCGCCGGATCGAACCCGAGGACATGATTGGCCTGCTCAATAAGATCGCAGCGGCTGAGAAGGCACAGATCGCGGAGGATGCCCTGGCGCTGATCACCCGCGCGGCCGAAGGGTCGGCGCGCGACGCAACTTCGCTGCTGGATCAGGCAATCAGCCATGGGGCCGGTGAAACCAGCGCCGATCAGGTGCGCGCGATGCTGGGTCTGGCCGACCGGGGCCGGGTATTGGACTTGATGGAAATGATCCTGCGAGGGGATGCAGCAAGCGCGCTGACTGAATTGGGCGGGCAATATGCCGAAGGGGCCGATCCGCTATCCGTGCTGCGTGACCTGGCCGAAATCACGCACTGGGTTTCGGTTGTGAAGATCACGCCAGACGCAGCCGAGGACCCGACGGTTTCCCCTGATGAACGTGCCCGTGGTCAGCAAATGGCCGAGGCCCTGCCAATGCGCGTTTTGACCCGGATGTGGCAGATGTTGCTGAAAGCGCTGGAAGAGGTATCGGCCGCGCCAAATGCCATGATGGCTGCTGAAATGGCCGTTATCCGCCTGACCCATGTTGCCGACTTGCCCAGCCCCGAAGAGCTGATCAAGCGCCTGCAGGACAACCCGCCACCGCCTCCGAATGGTGGTCCGGGCGGTGGTATGGCCGTGCCCTCTCAGGCTCCGGTACCAGCGGCATCATCTTCTTACGTGTCCGCAACTAGCAGCCCCGCCGGCGCGCCTTCGGCGGCTCTGGCCCATGATATCCAATCGGCGCTGGCACGGTATCCGAGTTTTGACCACGTGGTTGAATTGATCCGCACCAATCGGGATGTGAAACTTCTGGTCGAGGTCGAAAACGGGGTGCGGCTGGTTTCTTACCAACCGGGGCGGATCGAATTCACCCCGACACAGAACGCACCCACAGATCTGGCAGCGAGACTGGGTTCGTCGCTGCAACGATGGACTGGCAACCGCTGGGCTGTGTCGATTGTGGCCGATGGTGAGGTTGCGACCATCGCCGAGATTCGAGACGCCGCCGAGCTGGCGTTGAAAGCAGAGGCTGAGAAACACCCGTTGGTTCAGGCGGTGCTCATGCAATTTCCGAAAGCACGCATCAAGCGGATTGAAACACCGGAAGAACGTGCCGCCAAAGTGGAAACCGAGGCGCTGCCCGAGGTCGAAGACGAATGGGACCCGTTCGAGGAAGACTGAAACCGTCCCATCTGACCCAACTGGAAACCTCCCGGGCCCAACGGGAGGAAAGGTCTGGCCAAAGGCCTTGACGACGGGCGGGAGCCAGCTCGGCCCTTGTGCCGCGCCGACCGCGCCCGTATTTAGGCGTCAAACCGAATATTAGGAGAATACCGATGCTCAAAGGACTCGGCGGCCTGGGTGACATGGCCAAGATGATGAAATCCGCGCAGGATCTACAGACCAAGATGACGGATATGCAGGAAGAGCTGAATACCATCATGGTTGTCGGCGAATCCGGTGCAGGGCTGGTCAAGGCAACAGCCACGGCCAAGGGAGAGCTGAAAGGTCTCGATATCGACCCGTCAATCTTTAACGGCGACGACAAGGAAGTGGTCGAAGATCTGATCCTGGCCGCCGTCAAAGATGCTCAGGCCAAGGCCGCAGAACGGTCGCAGGCTGAGATGGCTAAGCTGACCGAAGGTATGGGCCTGCCCGCAGACATCAAGCTGCCGTTCTGATAGGCACTCCTGACGAAATACCGGCCGGGCCCAACTGCCCGGCCCTTATGCAGGAGCAAGCGCAGTGAGTTCGAACAGCGATATCGACAATCTGATCGACCTGATGGCCAAACTGCCAGGCCTCGGCCCACGTTCGGCCCGTCGCGCAGTGCTGCATTTGATCCGCAAACGCGCCCTTCTGCTGACACCGCTTGCGGACGCGATGCAACAGGTTGCCATCACTGCCCGTGAGTGCCTGAATTGCGGCAATGTAGGCACTTCGGATATCTGCGACATCTGCGATAGCGAAGTCCGCGCGACCGGAGAGCTGTGCGTCGTCGAAGACGTCGCCGACCTTTGGGCGATGGAACGCGCAGCGGTTTTCAAAGGCCGCTATCACGTGCTGGGCGGCACCTTGTCGGCATTAGATGGAGTCGGCCCGGATGAGCTGCGCATTCCTCGCCTCAAGGATCGGGTCACAGCCGAGGGGATCACCGAAGTCATTCTGGCGCTGAACGCCACTGTCGATGGCCAGACCACCGCGCACTATATAGCCGATCAACTGGACGGGCAGGTGCGCCTGACCTCGCTGGCGCAGGGCGTGCCGATTGGCGGCGAGTTGGACTACCTGGATGACGGGACGATTACGGCGGCGCTGAGGGCGCGGAAGGAGTTGTAGTTGAGCTTCGACACTTGGTCGAATTCAAATATCAAGTTTACACAAATACTGTATCCAGCCTAACATTCTACGCATCGATTAAGCAGATTTAGAATGCGTTTTTCATATGTTGAGATATATATTGAAGGCCCTGTTCGGATCATCGCGCAAACGATCTAGGGTGGTGCCTTTCCAACCAACTAAACGACCTGCGATCACCGGAGCACGACCGGTTCCGTCAAAGCAGCCGCCCTCGGCTTATCCAACCACACGGACTCTCAAAGGCAAGTGCCACGTAATCGACGGCGACACGATCGTGATAAGCGGCACCAAGAGCAGGGTTGCCGGAATCGATGCGCCCGAGCTTGAGCATCCCTGGGGCAAGAAATCCAAGTTTGCGCTGATTAAGATGTGCAAAGGCATGGTGATCACAGCCGAAATCAAAGAAGAGGTTTCCTACGATCGGATCGTCGCCAAGTGCACGCTTCCAGATGGTACTGATGTCGCCGCAGAATTGGTTAAACTTGGACTGGCTCTGGACTGGCCCAAGTTTTCCGGCGGTGAATACGCGCATTTAGAGCCAGGCGATGCGCGAAAGAAACTCTGGCGGGCAGCCGCACGCCAAAAGGGAAACATGCGCGCGTTCCATTCCGAAGTAAAACCGAAACGCAATTCCGACTAGCTTTATGGTATCGCAGTGGCCCTGAGGACTTTGGAATAGCAAGGTAGGCCTTAGCCTCGGCACGATCTGGCTATTGAACAGGATGCGGTGGCAACAACGTAGAAGTTGCGATTACCCACCATCTCGCCTTTACCGCAAACCCTAACGAATCGGATCAAAAAGCGCGTCTTTGGCCGCGCAGTCCTTGATCACATCCCGGCCACACGGCACCGGATCAAGATCGCGCGACAGGCACAGGCGCACCTCTTCGATATAGCCCTGTTTGCAGGTGACGGTGATCATGTCGCGCTCCAGCCCCGGATTGGCCATTAGAAACGCCTCTTCCACGACAGATGCGGGCAGTTTCACAGATGCGTCCAACTGGCGGAACACCTTTGGGCGCTCGACCGACCCATAGGCCTGCCGCGACAAGGTGAAATAGTCCGAAGCGCTTAGGCCCGAGCAGGTGCCGTGCTTCTTCCACTGATGCCAGGCAAGACCGGAACTGCCCTGAATATCTTCCATTTCACGGGTCATGGTCCGCGTCGGCGGGGCCTCGGCCGTGCGGCAATAAGATGGCCAGCCCTGATGGAATTGCGGCCAAAGCCCGTGTAGAATCCAGCCGTGATCATGCCGTACATCGCATTGATCGGACCCACGCGCATCGCCTTCGCGCGCGCACCAGTTCGGCGACCAGCTAAGTGCCAGGACATAGTAGTCGAACGCGCCCGGTTTTTCACCCTCGGCAAGCGCCGTCATTGCACTGAAAACCCATAGAACCAGCCAGCGCATTCGCCTCTTCCCTTCTTGCCCTGCCGCGACTATATACAGCCCAAGTTCCCCGACAACGGAAACCTGCCCCAAGATCACGGGGCCGCCGAATTCCGGCGACGGGAAAGATGTATGCATAGGAGACGGGCTGATGGCAAAACCGCTTATGGCCAAGGCAACAGCCGTATGGCTAGTAGACAACACAACGATCAGCTTCAAGCAGATCGCGGATTTCGTAGGAATGCACGAGTTGGAAGTGCAGGGCATCGCCGATGGCGACGTGGCCGCTGGCGTCAAAGGGTTCGACCCGATCGCCAACAACCAGCTTACGCAGGAAGAGATTGATGTGGCGCAGGGCAACCCGCTGCACAAGCTGAAGCTCAAGTTCAACCCCGCTGCTAGTGGCGAGGAAAAACGTCGTGGCCCGCGCTATACCCCGCTGTCCAAGCGTCAGGACCGTCCGAACTCGATCCTGTGGCTGGTCAAGTTCCACCCCGAACTCAGCGACGGTCAGATTGCCAAGCTGGTCGGCACCACCAAGCCGACCATCCAGTCGATCCGCGAGCGGACGCACTGGAACATCTCGAACATGCAACCGATTGACCCCGTCGCTCTGGGCTTGTGTAAACAGTCCGAGCTGGACGCAATCGTGCAGAAAGCCGCCGCCAAGAAAGCCGCTGAAGGTGGCGTCATGAGCGATGATGAGCGCCGCAAGCTGGTTTCGACCGAGCAGTCACTGGAAATGGACGCAGCGCCCAAAATTCCAACGGCGATCGAGGGTCTCGAGACCTTCTCGTTGTCTGATGACTCCCCCGAGGAGAAAGAAGAGCCGATCATCGACGCCGACAGTTTCTTCAACTTGCCCAAAGGCGAGGCCGAGGATGAAGACGAAAGCGATCCGCGTTTCTGATACGCAGACAGCCCCGGTCAAACTGGCCGGGGCTTTTTTGACGAGACTCTGATGCTGAACATACTGTCTGCCATTTTTGGCCCACACCGCGCCGTGACAATCTATGCCTTCCTAAGAACCTGGGGCCTGCTCGCGTTCGGTGTCGTAGGCGTTATCGCGGTTGCCGCAGCCCTGCTGTTGCTGAACGACGACGGCACGCATGAACACGAAGCCTTCATGACCGTCCCGGTTCTGTCCGCCACCGCTATCAACGGCGACCTCAAGAACGGGGTGATTGCCTCGGTACGTTTACCCGACGGGTCCGCGACGTCGATCACTTCGACCGAGGCCCCGATTTCCCAGACCGTCGGCCAAAGCGCCTGTGTCGAAAAGCGGGTCTATGTGGAAAGCGGTGAACCAAGGTATCGCTTCAAACTTCCGCGCTATTGCGAAGCAAGCTGACAAAGCAAAACCGCCCGGTGTCCACACCGGGCGGTTTTTCCTTCAGATCATCTGAAAGATGATCCCTGCGATCACTGCGCCGACTATCCCCAGGCCCAGATAGGTCACAAACACTTTCGGCCTGACCAGCGACCATACCGCAGCCATGGCCGGGATCGAGCTGACCGCACCCGCGATCATAAAGGACATTGCTGCCCCGGCGCTCATCCCCTGCTCCATCAGACCTGCCAATAGCGGCGGCGCGACGTATGAGTTCAGATAGGCCGGCATCCCAACAAGTGCCGCGATGATTATGGGCAACACGCCGTCTCCTCCGACCGCGCGTGCGATCAGATCAGCGGGTACATAATTGATCAGCAACGCCTCGAGAACATAGGCAAGCGCCAGCCATTTCAACAAGAACAGGCCGTTTCGAAAGAACTCGCTACGAAATCTATTCCGGCGCGCAGGGTCATGCCAGAATTTCCAGACCGGTTTGTCCTCTTGCTTAGGTCCACAACTGCCGCATCCAGTTGGTTGGTAGTTCCGCAAAGGTTGGGTCAACACACCGCTGCGCGTCATGGTGCGCACGACGAATCCGCCAAACAGGCCAAGTGCCACTGCGGCTACGGCTTTTCCGATAGCAAAGGGCCATCCCAATGCGCCAGCCGTAATCAATAGCGTCGGCGGGTCGATCAGCGGAGAGCTGAGCCAGAACGCCATAACCGCAGACAGTGGCGCCCCAAGCGCCAGTAAACCAGCAATGAACGGGATGACCTCGCAGGAACAGAATGGGGCCAACCCGCCAAATAGGGCAGCCAAAAGGATCATCCGCGTTTCGCGGCCTTCAAAGGCTCGGGCCACCATGACTTCGGCACCGGTGGCCTTGAGGTATGACAACAGCAGCACAGCAAACAGAATATATTGGCCGGTATGGGCCAGTGCCTTGCCGGCAAATGTTATCACTTCCGTTAGATTCCCAGGGTCGAGTATCGCCACCGCGATCAGAATGGCGACAATCACCGCCCATGGGGTTTTGATCAGGTCGAAGACAGCTTTGAACGGGGCCCGAGGGCTCTGAGTAAGGTCAGCCATCGTTTGCCGCCTTTCCAGTTTCGTCCGCACAACATTCCGACAGAATGAACTGCGCGAGGTTTCTGAGATGGTCATACCGGGCACGGTTGATCGTGGTGCGCCCGATCTTTTCCTGTTCGACAACATCACCGGCCGCAAGAAACCGGAGGTGATGGGCCAGCGTCGACGGGGCAATGCCGGTTCTCTCCTGGATTTCACCTACGGTGAGCCCGGCCTCTCCGGCGCGAACGAGTGTCTTGAGGACTTTCAGTCGCGCCTCTGACCCCATCGCCGAAAATCCTGCTGCAGCGGTTTCCCACATATCCACAACTCCAATAAACTAGATTTCTAGTTATATAGAGATATTGAAAGCTACCGTCAACAAATTCTGATCAGAATTCGTGAAAAGAGCGTGAGTCCAGATTGCTCAATCAATAAGGCCACTCTATAAGGTCTTATGGGGATATCAGTTGATACGTTCTTTCTAGAGCTGAATGGGCAAGGCACCTTGCAGGCCCAGATTCAGCAGATGATTGCAGAAGGCATCCTGTCAGGCCGTTTCCATGTCGGAGAAAAACTGCCCTCGTCGCGTAAACTGGCCACGCATCTGGGTGTCAGCCGGATCACCGTGACATTGGCTTATACCGAGCTGTTGGCCAATGACTACCTGACCGCCCGAGGCCGATCTGGGTATTATGTGTCGGAAAATGCGCCAGTACCGCCTAAATACACGCCCATCCAACGGGGCACTGAGACCGTGGATTGGGACAAGGCGCTGGCCCGCCGGTTTGTAGATTCGGATGTGTTGCCCAAGCCCTGGAATTGGCGGGACTATACCTATCCTTTTATCTATGGTCAGGCGGACCGAACCCTGTTCGATCATGCCAACTGGCGGCTATGCGCAGTGCGGGCATTGGGGCACAAGGATTTCGAATCGCTGACCCGCGACTATGTCGATCAGGACGATCCGTTGCTGATCGAGTTCATCGCCCGCCACACTCTGCCCCGCCGTGGAATCTCGGCCCGCCCCGAAGAAATATTGATCACACTGGGGGCGCAGAACGCACTTTGGCTGGCGTCGCGCATTCTGCTGACTCACAATCACACCGCCGTCATCGAAGACCCCTGTTACTATGCGCTGCGCAGCCTGTTGAACCACTGGGACTGCGCGGTCGTACCCATTGGCGTGGACAAGGATGGCCTGCCACCCGAGGCGCTGCCCGATGAAACGGATGTCATCTTCACCACGCCCAGCCATCAGAGCCCGACAACCGCAACCATGCCGATCACCCGTCGCCGCCAACTTTTGGATCGTGCCCGGGATCTGGACGCAATGGTGGTCGAGGATGACTATGAATTCGAAATGGCGTTTCTGGGGGCGCCCTCACCCGCGCTGAAGTCCATGGACCGGGATGGACGTGTCATCTATGTGGGCAGCTTCTCAAAATCGCTGTTCCCTGGATTGCGCCTTGGTTACATGGTTGGATCCGAGCCGTTTATCCGCGAGGCGCGCGCGCTGCGCTCTTTGGTGCTGCGCCACCCGCCGGGCCACATTCAGCGCACGGCAGCGTATTTTCTGTCTCTGGGACATTACGATGCACAGATCAGGCGCATGTCCAAAGAGCTGTCCAAGCGGCGGGATGCAATGGACAAGGCTATCGACGAATACGGGCTGTCGGTGGCGGGGCGCGGTGTGATGGGCGGATCTTCGATGTGGATGTCCGCCCCCGAACACGTCGACATGTCCCAGCTGGCGCGCAGCCTGCAAAACCAAAGCGTTCACATCGAGCCTGGTGCACCGTTTTTCGCAGGGCCGGATAGGCCACAGAACTTCTATCGGCTCGGATACTCATCCATCGCGCCCGACCGCATCGCTCCGGGCGTGAAGCTGATCGCGGATGCCATCCAAACGCAGTAGCCCGCGTCTGGACCTAATCCGCATTTCGTTTTGGACCTAACGCCATTCCGTCCCTTGGGCCACAACCGTACCCAAAGGCTGGGCTGATAGTCCGGCTTCATCCACAAATCCGCGGAGACAAATCAGATGAAAATGACCACCGAAGAGGCCTTTGTAAAAGTTCTGCAGATGCACGGGATCGAGCATGCGTTTGGGATTATCGGTTCGGCGATGATGCCGATCTCGGATATTTTTGGAAAAGCTGGCATTACGTTCTGGGATTGCGCACACGAAGGCTCGGGCGGGATGATGGCTGACGGATACACACGCGCCACCGGCAAAATGTCGATGATGATCGCGCAGAACGGACCCGGGATCACCAACTTTGTTACTGCCGTCAAAACCGCCTACTGGAATCACACCCCGCTGCTGCTTGTGACCCCTCAGGCCGCAAACAAGACCATGGGTCAGGGCGGTTTCCAGGAGATGGAACAAATGCGCATGTTCGCGGACTGCGTTTGCTACCAGGAAGAAGTACGCGACCCTTCGCGGATGGCCGAAGTTCTGAGCCGCGTTATCACCAAAGCCAAGCGCGCCTCGGCACCGGCACAGATCAATGTTCCACGTGATTTCTTCACTCAGGTTGTCGATATCGAACTGCCTGCCGTAGTTGAATTTGAACTGCCTTCTGGCGGCGCATCAGCCGTTACCGAAGCCGCCGCGCTGCTGTCGGATGCCAAGAACCCTGTCATCCTGAACGGAGCGGGCACGGTTCTGTCTGCGGGCGGCATCGAAGCCTCGAAAGCACTGGCCGAGCGTCTGGACGCCCCGGTTTGTGTTGGCTACCAGCACAATGACGCCTTCCCGGGTTCGCACCCGCTGTTTGCTGGCCCGCTGGGTTACAATGGCTCGAAAGCCGGTATGGAGCTGATAAAAGAAGCAGACGTGGTTCTGTGTCTCGGCACTCGCCTGAACCCGTTCTCGACTCTTCCTGGCTATGGTATGGAATACTGGCCGGCTAATGCAAAGATCATTCAGGTTGACATTAATCCCGACCGCATTGGCCTGACCAAGAAGGTATCTGTCGGTATTGTTGGCGACGCAGCCACTGTTGCAACCAATATCCTGGCACAGCTGTCGGACACCGCAGGTGACGAAGGACGCGATGCACGCAAAGCGAAGATTGCGGAAACCAAGTCACGCTGGGCGCAGGAATTGACTTCGATGGACCACGAGCAGGACGATCCGGGCACAACCTGGAACGAACGCGCCCGAGCAGCCAAGCCCGACTGGATGAGCCCGCGCATGGCGTGGCGCGCCATTCAGGCAGCCCTGCCGAAAGAGGCGATCATCTCGTCCGACATCGGCAATAACTGTGCCATCGGCAACGCCTACCCATCCTTTGAAGCGGGCCGCAAATATCTGGCCCCCGGGCTGTTCGGCCCCTGTGGATACGGATTGCCATCTGTCATGGGTGCCAAGATCGGTTGCCCGGATGTGCCCGTCGTTGGATTCTCAGGTGACGGCGCCTTTGGTATTGCTGTAACCGAACTGACCGCAATCGGCCGCGATGAATGGCCCGCAGTCACCCAGATCGTTTTCCGCAACTATCAGTGGGGTGCGGAAAAGCGCAACTCGACCCTGTGGTTCGACGACAACTTTGTCGGAACCGAACTGGACACCAAAGTGTCCTATGCCGGTATCGCTCAGGCCTGTGGCCTGAAAGGTGTCGTGGCCCGCACACAGGACGAGCTGACTGCAGCCCTGAATCAGGCCATTGAGGATCAGAAGAATGGGATCACCACGCTGATCGAAGCCATGATCAACCAGGAACTGGGCGAACCGTTCCGTCGGGACGCAATGAAGAAACCGGTCGCGGTGGCAGGCATCAGCAATGACGACATGGAACCGCAGGCCGGGGTATAATCCGCGTGAAACCGCTGCGCGCCATTCTCGGGACGGCCAGCGCGTCGGACAAGATCATCGCCCTGTCAGAGGGCGATGATCCCCGCGTCGTGGAAGGTGCGGTCAGGGCCGTAAAAGAGGACGTTGCACGGATCATCCTGATCGGCGACGGGGCCAAAATTTCGGCCCTTCTGGATGCGCATGAAGGATTTGATCCCACTCGGATAGACATTCTTGACCCGGCGCATTCCTCAATTACCACGGAACTGGCTGAAGCGCTGTTTAATCGCCGCAAGCACAAGGGCATGACCCTTGAAGAGGCAGGGCAACAGATCACCAACCGGCTGACCTTTGCCGCCATGCTGGTGCATCAGGGTATCGCTGACGGCACCGTGGGCGGAGCGGTTGAAACCACCTCTGACACAGTTCGCGCGGCGTTGCAGATCATCGGAACAGCGCCGGGTACAACAATGGTATCCAGCTTTTTTCTCATGCTGTTCTGTCAGGATCATCACGAGGTCAAAGGCGCGCGCATCTTTGCCGATTGTGGCCTGGTGGTGGATCCAAACGCCGAAGAAATGGCGGAAATTGCCCGCGCATCAGCCGCATCCTATTCAGCTTTGACTGGAAACACGGCACGTGTGGCAATGCTGTCTTTTTCCACCTCGGGAAGCGCCGAACACCCAAAAGTATCCAAGGTCGTCGAGGCAACCCGGATCGCACGCGAAAAAGATCCGAACCTTCTGATCGACGGAGAGCTGCAGTTCGATGCCGCCTTTGTCCCCGAGGTTGCGGCGCAAAAGGCGTCGGATTCGCCACTGAAGGGCGAAGCGAATGTCTTTGTCTTCCCCAGCCTGAATGCGGGCAATCTAGGCTATAAGATCGCACAGCGCATCGGAGGGGTTGAGGCAATCGGGCCAGTCCTACAAGGCCTGGCCAAGCCGGCAAATGATCTATCGCGCGGCTGTACGGCAGAGGACATCCTTCACATGATCGCCGTGACTGCCGTTCAAGCGCAACATGGCGAAAACGGAATATAAGTCTCGACAAGTCCGTGAAAAACAAATTTTATTCCGGTTCCCGGCGATACTCGGGGGAATACCGGTCTGCAAACTACAGGGGCGCCTATGAACCAGCCAGTGATTGACACCTCGCCCAAAGTCTCGGACGAGATCCGGCAGACCACCTGTTACATGTGCGCCTGCCGCTGTGGCATCAACGTTCACATGAAAGACGGCAAGGTCGCCTATATCGAGGGCAACCGAGACCACCCGGTGAACAAAGGCGTTCTGTGCGCCAAAGGGTCCGCGGGCATTATGCAGGTCAACGCGCCGTCGCGCCTACGCAAACCGCTGCGCCGTGTCGGCCCGCGCGGATCGGGCGAGTTCCGCGAGATCGAATGGGACGAGGCAATCAGCACTGCCGTCGGCTGGATGAACGAGTTGCACGAAACCGCACCGCACAAGCTGGCCTTCTTTACCGGACGCGACCAAAGCCAAAGCTTCACCAGCTTCTGGGCACAGAATTTTGGAACCCCAAACTATGCCGCCCATGGCGGGTTCTGTTCCGTCAACATGGCAGCAGGCGGCATCTATACGATGGGCGGTGCGTTTTGGGAGTTTGGCCAGCCCGACTGGGACCACACCAAACTGTTCATGCTGTTCGGCGTGGCCGAAGACCACGACAGCAACCCGATCAAGATGGGGATCGGCAAGATCAAGGCACGCGGCGCACGGGTGATCGGTGTGAACCCGATCCGATCAGGCTATAACGCTGTGGCCGATGACTGGGTCGGGATCACCCCCGGCACCGATGGGTTATTCATCCTATCGCTGATCCATGTGTTGATGAAAGCGGGCAAGATCGACCTGGATTACCTCAGCCGTTATACCAACGCGCCTGTTCTGGTGAACGCATCCGAAGGCCCCGAGAAGGGTCTTTTCTTGCGCGATAGTGACCGCAAACCGCTGGTGATCGACCGGGCCACAGGCGAACTCACTGCGTTCGACAAGCCGGGCGTGCGCCCGGACTTGTCGGCTACTTACGAAAAGGACGGCGTCACCCATCGCCCGGTTTTCCACCTGATGGCCGAGAAATACCTAAGCGACGAGCACGCCCCTGAGGCCGTGGCTGACCGCTGTGGCATCCCGGCCAGTCGCATTCGCGCCATCGCGGCGGAAATCGCCCGCGTCGCCTTTGACGAGGCGATCGAGTTGGATCAGGAATGGACCGATTTCCGCGGCGAATCCCATGCTAAGATGATCGGTCGCCCGGTCAGCTTCCACGCCATGCGTGGCATCTCGGCCCATGCCAACGGGTTCCAGACCTGCCGCGCGCTGCACGTGCTGCAGATCATCCTCGGCACGGTCGAAGTTCCGGGCGGTTTCCGCTTCAAACCGCCCTATCCCAAACCAGTCGAGGCGCACCCAACCCCGCATGGCGACCGCCGCCCCGGCAGACCCCTGGAAGGCCCGCATCTAGGCTTCCCCCGCGGGCCCGAAGACCTGTTGCTGGACGACTGCGGCACTCCCCAACGGATCGACAAAGCATTCACATGGGAAAACCCGATGTCAGCCCATGGGCTGATGCATATGGTAATCTCAAACGCCGCCGCCGGTGATCCCTACAAGATCGACACGCTGTTCATGTATATGGCGAACATGTCGTGGAACTCCTCCATGAACACCAAAGGTGTGATGGAGATGCTGACCGCCAAGACCGAAGACGGCAAATATGTCATCCCAAACATCATCTATTCCGATGCCTATTCCTCGGAAATGGTGGCCTATGCCGACTTAATCCTGCCCGACACCACCTATCTTGAACGGCACGACTGTATCTCGCTGCTTGACCGCCCGATCTGCGAGGCAGACGCCGCCGCCGACGCAATCCGCTGGCCGGTGATCGAGCCCGACCGCGACGTGCGAGGCTTTCAGTCGGTGCTGGTGGAACTGGCCAACCGCATGAGCTTGCCAGGCTTTACCAACGAAGACGGTACGCCGAAGTGGAAAGACTACGCTGACTATATCGTTAACCATCAGCGAAAGCCCGGTATCGGCCCGCTGGCCGGGTTTCGAGGCGAAAATGGCGACAAAGAAGGTCGTGGCGAGGTCAACCCCGACCAGCTAAATCGCTACATCGAAAATGGCGGCTTCTACGTCGCGCATATCCCCGAAGGGGCGGATTACTACAAACCCTGGAACGCTGCCTATCAGGATTGGGCAGTGGGGATGGGTATCTACGACAGCCCGCAACCCTATCTGTTCCAGCTCTATTCAGAACCGATGCGCAAGTTCCAGCTGGCCGCCGAAGGCCATGGGGACCGGCAACCGCCGGAAAATCTGCGCCAGCGCCTCAAGGACACCATGGACCCGCTGCCGATCTGGTACGAAACCGATCAGCAGGGCAATGAAGGTTTCACAATCAATGCCCTGACTCAGCGCCCGATGGCGATGTATCACTCATGGGGCACCCAAAACGCCTGGCTGCGCCAGCTACACGGGCGCAACCCGCTTTATGTGCCAACCAAACTGATGCGCGAACACGGGATGCAGGACGGCGACTGGGCCAAAGTGACGTCTCCGCACGGGGAAATTACTGTTCCGGTCATGGAGATGGCCGCGCTGAATGAAAATACTGTCTGGACTTGGAATGCCATCGGCAAACGCAAAGGTGCTTGGGCCCTGCAGGAAGACGCACCAGAGGCCACCAAAGGCTTTTTGCTGAACCACCTGATCCACGAACTGCTGCCGTCAAAAGGCGATGGAATGCGCTGGGCCAATTCTGATCCGATTACAGGTCAGGCGGCTTGGTTCGACCTGAAGGTCAGGATCGAAAAGGCGGCGCCACCTTCGGATGCAGAAAGCCAGCCCGAATTCAAACCGATCAAATCACCGGTCGGCACCGGACCAAAAGATCTGGCGTGGAAGGTAGGAAAATGACCCAGCTCCCCCAATCCACAGACAAGAAAATGGGTCTGGTCATCGACCTGGACACCTGTGTCGGCTGCCATGCCTGTGTGATATCCTGCAAAGGCTGGAACACCGAAAACTACGGGGCGCCCCTGTCGGATCAGGACGCTTATGGCGGCAACCCGTCCGGCACCTTCCTAAACCGGGTACATTCCTACGAGGTCCAACCCGAACAGGGTCACGCCCAGCTGATCCACTTCCCCAAATCCTGCCTCCATTGCGAGGACGCGCCCTGCGTCACCGTCTGCCCCACCGGGGCCAGCTATAAGCGGGTCGAGGACGGTATCGTATTGGTCAATGAAAGCGACTGTATCGGCTGCGGGCTTTGCGCCTGGTCCTGCCCTTACGGCGCGCGTGAGATGGATATGGCCGAGGGCGTGATGAAGAAATGTACCCTCTGCGTGGATCGCATCTATAACGAGAACATACCCGAAGTGGACCGCGTGCCATCCTGTGTGCGGACCTGCCCCGCCGGAGCCCGCCATTTCGGTGATCTGGGCGACGCAGATAGCGATGTCAGCAAATTGGTCGCCGAACGTGGTGGCATGGATCTGATGCCTGAAATGGGCACCAAGCCCGTCAACAAATACCTGCCACCTCGCCCTAAAGATCAGATCGAGGACCAGATCGACATTCTCGCGCCCCTTCTGGCCCCGGTAGCCGAAGAGCCCAAGGGCTTTCTGGGTTGGCTCGACAAGACACTGGAGAAGCTCTGATGCATCCGGCCCCATCTGTCATTATCTTCACCACCTTGTCCGGTCTGGGCTTTGGGCTGCTGTTTTTTCTGGGCCTTGGGATGCCGGATGTCACCGGGTGGGTGGCCTTCGTATTCTATGCCATGGCCTTTGGCCTGTCGGTGGGTGGGCTGATGGCCTCGACCTTTCACCTGGGCCATCCTGAACGTGCGTGGAAAGCATTCACCCAATGGCGGTCAAGCTGGCTCAGCCGTGAGGGTTGGTGCGCAGTGATCGCTTTGATTCTTATGGGCCTCTACGCGCTGGGCGCTGTCATCTTTGGTCAGCGTTGGGGTGTTCTGGGCGTCCTTGGCGCGTTGTTTTCGCTGGCAACAGTTTTCACCACCTCAATGATCTACACCCAGCTCAAGACAATCCCACGCTGGAACATGAAACTGACACCAATCATGTTTCTGAGCTTCAGCTTTGCCGGTGGCTCGCTTCTGGCCGGTCAGGTCAGCCTTGCCGTCCCTCTGTTGGTGGTCGCTGCCGTTGCGCAGACATTTTACTGGTGGCAAGGGGATAAGGCATTTGCGAACTCAGGAACAAACCTTGGCACCGCTACGGGTTTGGGGCAGCGCGGGGCAGTGCGTGCGTTTGAGCCTCCACATACAGGTACAAACTATCTTCTGCGCGAATTTGTCCACGTGGTTGGCAGGAAACATGCGGACAAATTGCGGGTCATCTCGTTTGTGCTGGCCTTCCTATTGCCGGTCATCCTGCTGATCCTGCCGTTCAACCACTTCTTCGCTCTTCTGGCTGCGCTGTCGCATGTGGCAGGCGTTGCAGTTTCGCGCTGGCTGTTCTTTGCGCAGGCCGAGCATGTCGTGGGTCTGTATTACGGCAAACGGTAAAGAAGGGGGCCAGCCCCCTTCTTGGCCCAGACAGGCCAATTCATCCCCCGAGGTATTTTTGGCCAGATGAAGATCGGATCAGGCCAAGAACACCCCTGGTTACAGCAGACCTGCGTGGTTCATGGCTGCGTCGATAGTAGTTTTGGTGCTGTCGTCCAACGTGGTCAGGGGCGAGCGAACTTCTTCGCTGCATAGGCCCAGCTTGCTGAGGGCGTATTTGGCCCCGACCAGACCGGGTTCGATAAAGATCGCCTCATGCAGAGGCATCAGGCGGTCCTGATAAGTCAGCGCTTTGGCATAATCCCCCTGCAGGGTGGCCTGCTGGAATTCGGCACAGAGCTTGGGCGCAACATTCGCCGTGACCGAGATACAGCCCACACCACCATGCGCATTGAAACCCAGCGCCGTGGCGTCTTCGCCCGACAGTTGGCAAAACTCAGGCCCGCAAGAGGCGCGCTGTTGGCTGACACGCCCCAAATCTCCGGTTGCGTCTTTAACCCCAACGATCCTTGGCAACTCGGCCAGCTCACCCATCGTCTGGGGAGTCATGTCGATGACGGAACGGCCTGGAATGTTGTAGATGATGATCGGAATATCGGCACAATCATGTAGGGTGCGGAAATGCTGAATTAGGCCCTTCTGGGTCGGCTTGTTGTAATACGGGGTCACCACCAGAGCGGCATTCGCGCCGACTTGCTGCGCAAATTGAACGAATCGGATCGCCTCGACCGTGTTGTTCGAGCCCGCACCAGCGATCACCGGGACACGACCGGCTGCGGCATTGACAACTTCTGCCACCACCGTTTCGTGTTCTTCATGGCTTAGGGTTGGGCTTTCACCGGTGGTCCCCACCGGCACCAAACCGGTCGAGCCTTCCTGAATTTGCCATTCCACCAAACGTTTGAGCGTGCCCAGATCCAACTCGCCATTCGAAAACGGGGTAACGAGGGCTGGCATCGAGCCTTTGAACATGACACGCTCCTTGCTGTGCGGTTAGCAATTTTTGCGCCTTGGGCAATCACATTCCTAGCAATGTGTGTTGATCCCGCCGGCGCAAGGTTTATCCTAAATGGCTCTATCCTTGGTTGGTTGGGAAATGCAAGGCATGACACGCGTTCTGGCGCTTTTGACAGCGGTGATTCTGGCATCCTTCGGGCCGGCCCAAGCCGACTCGGTGGGCGATCTGCGCGCTGGCATGTATGAAATGCGAAAGGGCGATTGGAACGCAGCGCTGCAAGAGGCAGGCCCGCGCGGATCTGTGTCACGTGACATCATCGTATGGCATTGGCTGCGCGAGGGGTTCGGAAGCTCGGGCGATGTGCTGGTATTTCTGAACCGCAGGCCGGATTGGCCGGGGCTGGCATGGTTACGGCGCGAAAGCGAACCCGCCTTTACCGGGGCGGACCCGGACCGGGTGTTGAAATTCTACGCCGACACTGCCCCGCAAACGGCGGAAGGGGCGCTGAATTTCGCCGTAGCGCTGAAGGCTAAGGGACGGCAGGGTGATGCGCAGGCGGATATCGTCACCGCCTGGCGTACGATGCCGATGGGATCGGGCCTGCAGAAAGACTATATCGAGAACTTTGAAACATTGCTGAAACCCCACCACGCGGCGCGGCTAGACCGGATGCTGTGGGACGGTCATCTGATCAGCGCAGGACAAATGCTGCCATTGGTGAATGACGATCAGCGCAAGCTGGCCGAGGCGCGGATTGCATTGCAAAAACGTGCGCCGGGTGTTGATGCCAAAGTAGGGGCGGTTCCCGATTCCGTGGCCGGATCGGCGGGGCTTGCCTTTGACCGCTTTGTCTGGCGAGACAAAAAGGAACTGGATGACAGTGCGATTGATCTGATGCTGGCGCGGTCATCCAGCCCGGATGCTCTGGGCGAGCCAGACAAATGGGCCGAGGGCCGTCGCCGGTTGGCCCGGCTTGAGATGCGCAACGGTGATATGAGCCGCGCATACAAGATTGCCTCTAGTCACCATATGACGCCGGACATGGGCTATGCCTATGCCGATCTCGAATGGCTTTCCGGGTTCCTTGCCCTGCGTCGGTTGAATGATCCCGCAACGGCTGTACGGCATTTCCAAAACTTCTCGGGCGCGGTGCAGTCACCGATTTCCAAGGGACGCGGCGGGTATTGGCTGGGTCGGGCCTATGCCGCGCAGGGGGATGCGGAAAAGGCTTATGAGGCCTATGCCATGGGTGCTGATCACCAGACCTCGTTCTACGGGCTTCTTGCCGCCGAACGGATAGGGCGCCCCTTCGACAGCGATCTGGCAAACCCGCGAAGGGCACCGCACTGGAAACAAGCGGAGTTTGCCGATTCCAGCGTTCTGGAAGCGGGGCTATTGCTGTTGCGCGCAGGTGAGGCAAACCTATCCGAGCGGTTCCTGACCCATCTGGTTGAGGGGCTCGACCCCGTTCAGGCAAGCCAACTGGGCGATCTGGTCATCGAACTGAACGAACCACATCTGGCGGTGATGATCGCCAAGCGCGCCGCGACCACCGGCGTTGTTCTGCCCGCCGCGTATTACCCGGTTCATCCGGTGGCAGATCTAGGCCTACCTATGGCAAAGGAAATGACGCTAGCAATCGCCCGGCGCGAAAGCGAGTTTGACCCGGTTGTCATCAGCGGCGCGGGCGCGCGCGGGCTTATGCAGGTGATGCCCGCGACGGCGAAAGTTGTGGCCCGGAACATGGGCATTCTAAGCAGCCACCAAACCGGAAAACTGACTTCGGACTGGCGATATAACGCCAAATTGGGGGCGAATTACCTGTCCGAGCTGGCAGCAGAATTCAACGGCAATGTGGTGATGATGGCTGCGGGGTATAATGCCGGGCCGGGCAGGCCGATCTCGTGGATGAAACGCAATGGCGACCCGCGCCGGGGTGAGGCCGATATCGTCGACTGGATCGAATTCATACCCTTCAGCGAGACCCGCAACTATGTCATGCGCGTCGCCGAAAGCCTGCCTGTGTATCGCGCACGGTTGGGGCAGCAGGCGTTGCCGGTGCCATTTTCCGAGGAACTGATCGGGTCAACTCTGGCGTCGTTCGCGCCATAAGGTGAACAGTCCGGCGGCAATAACCAATGTGGCCCCTGCAACAACCGCGGGTCTCAAGCTTTCACCAAAGACCGAGATTCCCAGAATGGCGCTCCACATCAGGTGAAAATAGGCAAAGGGCTGAACGGCGCTGGCCTCGGCCATTTCGTAGCACTTAATCAACAACCAATGTCCCAGAACTCCGGTCAGGCAGAGCAGGCCCATCCAAAGCCAGTCACCGCCCTGCATAGGCTCCCAAAACCACACGCCCACAGCCGTCATGGCAACCGCCCCCGCGATGCCGGTCCAGAAAAAACTGGTGGCGGTAGTGTCGCGCCGCGCCGCATAGCGGGTCAGCAGGCCATAGACGGCAAACATCAGGGCCGAGATCAATGGGATCACCGCCCAAGGGTTAAAGACGCCCACACCCGGCTGCAGGATGATCAGCACGCCGATGCAGCCCACGCCGATGGCGGACCAACGGCGCCAACCGACTTTCTCGCCCAAAACCGGGCCGCTGAGTGCCGCCACCAGCAGCGGGTAGCAGATGAACACGGCCTGGCTTTCGATCAGCCCCAGGATGGTGAAGGCATAGACTGCGACGCAGATTTCCCCCGCCAAGAGCACCCCGCGCAGGATTTGCAGCCCAAGCTGGCTGGTGCGGGCCGTGGCCGCGATACCGCCGGGCGCACGCAGCGCCAGAGCGACGACAAATGCTGCGAAGAACCAATAGCGGATCATCACGACCATATAGGTGTTGTACGTCCCGGCCAAATGGCGCGAGATACCGTCCTGCAGCGCAAAAACCACAGTCGCCGCGATCATCAGCGCGATACCGGCGCGAGTGTTGTTCTGCTGGGTCATGGCTTCACCGCCCGGGTCATGTGGCGTTTGCGCCCATAGCCGGGTGCGCGAGTGACGGTGAACCCCGCGTCTTCCAACCCGCGCCGAACGAACCCGGCGGCGGTATAGGTGGCGGTGGTCCCGTTGGGGGCCGTGTGATCGGATACCTGTTGCATCAGGTCCGCACCCCAAAGTTCGGGGTTCTTGGCCGGAGAGAACCCGTCCAGAAACCAGGCATCGGCCTGCCCCGACCATGCGGACAGGGTGGACCGCGCGTCGCCCTCGATAACCTCAAGCTGCAGGGTGCCCAGATCGCAGGTACCGCCCTGCCATTGGGACAGGAACCGGTCGGCCCAAGGGGACAACTCAGGAAAGGCGGCCAGAGCACGCGTCATGTCGTCTGGCGCCATTGGATAGGCTTCGAAACTGGTGAATGTCAGCGGGGTCGTTTGGCCAGCCTTTTCCCATTCGGACCAGACAGTCAGCAAGTTCAGGCCGGTGCCAAAACCAAGCTCGGCAATATGAAACCCCGGCGCAAACCGCGCGGGCAGGTCATTGCCCGCCAAAAACACATGCCGCGTCTCCTCCAGCCCGTTCTGCAACGAGAAATAGGGGTCGTCGAAACGGCCTGAGACAGGTATCTGCCCGTCTTTCCAGGTCAGTTCGGCGCGCTGGTCTGCCATCGGGGAATCCTGTAGCTAAGCGGCGCGACACTGAACAAGGAAAAGGGGAATGGCAATGGTCGATGTGACGGTGCGAGGCGCGGGCATTTTTGGCCTTTCGATCGCCTGGGCCTGCGCTAGACGCGGCGCAAAAGTTCAGGTCATAGATCCTTTTGGCCCCGGTGCCGGGTCCAGCGGCGGCCTTGTCGGGGCTTTGGCCCCGCATGTGCCCGAGAATTGGAATGCCAAGAAAGCTTTTCAATTCGAAAGCCTGATCATGGCCGAACCCTTCTGGAAACAGGTTGAGGCGACCGGAGGCGTCTCAGCCGGATATGCCCGGTTGGGTAGGCTGCAGCCCATCGCAGATAGCCGCACGCTGGATCTGGCCCATGCACGTACGGTCACCGCCGCAGAGCTATGGCAGGGGCGGGCCGAATGGCGCGTTGTTGCAATGGATGAGGTCGGGTCGTGGTGTCCTCCCAGCCCTACCGGCTTTGTGATCCACGACACGCTTAGCGCCCGGATGCACCCAAGGCGGGCATGTTCTGCACTGGTTTCGGCGCTGGCGGTGATGGGGGTTGAGGTCAAAACCGATGCGGCCAATCAAGGGCATATCATTCACGCCACCGGGCTTTCTGGCCTGCTAGAACTGAACGACGCCTTTGGCAAAACGGTCGGCAATGGCGTCAAGGGACAGGCGGCTTTGCTGCGGTTCGATGCCGGGGACGTCTCCCAGCTGTTTGCAGATGCCGTTCACATTGTCCCGCATGCAGATGGTACATTGGCCATCGGATCAACCTCGGAACGGGATTATGACAATCCGACCAGCACCGATGCGGCGCTGGATGATGTCCTGGACCGGGCCACACGGGCGGTTCCGGTCCTGCACGGTGCCGAAGTGATCGAACGCTGGGCCGGGGTCCGACCCCGCAGCAAAAGCCGTGCGCCGATGTTGGGTGCACATCCGCTGTACGCCGGAGAATTCATCGCCAATGGAGGGTTCAAGATCGGATTTGGTATGGCGCCCAAAGTGGCAGAAGTCATGGCCGAACTGGTGCTTGAAGGGCGCGATGAAATCCCCGCAGATTTTCAACCCGAGGCTTCTTTGTGACCTCCCTCGACGACACCCCAGTTCGCCTGCAACCGGACGATCCGATATTGCCACAGGTGTTACGCCTGATCCGCCACAGCTTTGCATTCATGGAGGGGCGTATAGACCCGCCCTCGTCAATGCATCGCCTGACCGAGGAAACGCTTAGGCAACAGGCCCGCGACCACGAGGTTTGGATCATAGGCAATCGCCCGGATGCGGTCGTCTTTTTGACACCCAAACAGGACTGTCTGTATCTGAGCAAACTGGCTGTGGACGAAACCCGACGTGGTCAGGGGCTGGCACAGCGTCTGGTCGATCTGGCATCCGCGCGGGCGGTTGAAATAGGTTTTGCGACGCTGGAACTGAAGGCACGGGTCGAATTGGTCGAAAACCATGCCTCCTTTGCCCGGATGGGCTTTGTCAAAACGGCGGAAACGGCGCATCCCGGGTTCACCCGGGCGACCTCGATTACCATGCAGAAACATTTAGGCTGAGGCTTCGGCAATCATACATTGGCGCCCGTCTGCCGCACGCACCCACAGGGTATTGCCCCTCCGGCACAGGCTCGCAGTTTCGAAATGCATCAATGCCGAGGTTGCGCGGAAAGAAAACTGCGCCAATGGGCCCATCACATCTTCCGCAAACAACATCAGGTGCTGCGCCAAAAGCGGGCCATGCACGACCAGCCCGGCATATCCTTCGACATCACGGGCATAGTCGATGTCATAGTGAATACGGTGTCCGTTAAATGTCAGGGCCGAGTAGCGAAACAGCATTGTGCTGTCGAAGGACAGCTCGCGATGTTCGGTTTCATCCTGCCTGGCCAGTGGTGCCGGAGGGGTGGCCGTATCTGCCGAGGGGTCTTGGCGGTAAACCAGATCCTGCCATTCGGTCAGGCGCAGCGCACCGCTCTGCCAAACCTCGTGGCGCAACGTGACAAAGCCCAAGGGGCCGGTGCGTCCCGATTTCGAACTCGAACTTTCACATAGCGATCGCCGTTCGGCTAACTGACCTGCTATCAGAGGCGCGAAAAACTCCAAGCGTCCGCCTGCCCACATTCTGCGGGGTAGGCCCATATCGGGGATCAGGCCCCCGACTTTGGGATGTCCGTCGCGCCCAAGTTGGCCGGGTGGCTGCGGAGTCCAGAAATACAGGTGATGAAAAAACGGCGGCAACGCAGTGCCGCCCCTCACAGTTGCCTGTTTCCCAAGCGCCACCTGCAACGCGCCAGCACGGGCTGCGTCCATCACATCTGTCTGAATTTCCATCGACATAGCGCAAGATTAGGCGGCCTGCCCCTTACGGGCAAGCAAACCGGCAATTTCAGAAACCGGCCTCTGACCGCAAGTTCTGCATCAAGGTCCGAAGGGCGTTTTCATAGCGTTCGTTAACCAGCTTGCCCTGCGCGTCGAATTCGTTCGAACTGTCGGCCAGATGAATTTCCGGCCCTTGCAAGATGCGCGTCTGGAACGGAACCATATAGCTGCGCAGTATCATCTGTGCACGTTCCCCGCCCGCACGACCCGCAGCGGCAGACATCACCGCAACCGGCTTGTTCGCCCAGGGCTTATCCTTGGTGCGACTTACCCAATCCAGCGCATTCTTCAACACGCCGGACGGCGCTTTGTTATATTCCGGCGTCGAAATGATCACCGCATCCGCACGGGCGATCTGACCGGCCAAAACCTGAACGCCCTTGGGGATGCCCTCGCCTTCTTCAAGATCGCCGTCATAGAGCGGCAAGTTCAAGTCAGCCTCGATATGAGTGCCCGGCTCAAACAGCCGCGCCGCCTCGCGAAGCAGTTTTCGGTTGGTGGCATTTTGGCGCAGCGAACCTGACAGGCTCAGAAGGATCGGTTCGGACATAAAAGGTCTCCGTTCAGGCGTTTTCCAGAAGGTAGCCCCTGATCACCGCCAGCCAAAGCCCAGTTGACGCGCAGTCAATGTGCAATAACGGACACCTTGACGGTGCCCGGTCACATCAGGTGTTGCCGTTGGGGATGATTTCGATATCAACTCGACGATTCCGCGCCTTCCCTTCGGGTGTGAGATTCGAGGCCGCAGGTCGGTTCTCACCCAATCCGATGGTGCTGATACGGGCCCCGTTCACACCATTGGCTTGCAGAACATCCGCCACGGACCTAGCCCGACGCTCAGATAGGGCCTGATTATAAGAGGCTTCGCCATCACTGTCCGTATGGCCAATGACCTGAACGGCCGAGTTGGGATATCTCACCAAATTCTGACCCACCCGGACCAAATCAGAACGCAATGCAGGCCGCACGGTCGAGCTGTCGGTGTCAAAGGTGATGTCGTTGGGGACGGTAACAATCAGGCGGTCGCCCGCGTTGACGATTGTGATGCCGTCATTTGCCAGCTGCTGGCGCAACTCAGCCGCCTGACGGTCCAGTTGATTGCCGATAAGGCCGCCACCTGCCGCACCGATTGCACCACCAGCCAGCGCACCCAAAAGCGGATCCGAGTCGTTCGCAATGGCCCCGACACCGGCACCAACCAACCCACCCAAAAGCGCACCCTGTTTGGTATTTTGATTGGGGTCCGAGGGCAAGTTCAGCGTTCCGGGGTCGGTGCAGCCCGCCAAGAACAAGGCCGAGCAAAGCCCAGCAGAAACAACAAGCTTGGAAATCGTCATGATATCACCTTCTGCTCAGAGGCCCGTTTGCCGGGTCCCATTATTTAGCACAGTATATCGCGCTGCCCCCCCGCAGGCTCAAGCAACAATCAGGTGATATCGGCGAATACCCGCCGCTCAATGGGCCTCGGCAGGGGAACCCCATTGGTTCTGCTCCTGCCAGATCTCCCGCAGCGGCTGCCCTTGGCCGCAGAAATGATCGTCAACCATTTCGCAGGCCCAGACGCGATCGGTCCGAAAATGGCGAAAACCGTTGCGCAATTCGCACCACGCAACCAGCATCGTGCACTCGATGTGATAGATCAGGGCAACCGGACGGACAACCCGTTCGGAGCGAACGTCTTGCGAGCTGACATATGTGAGGCGAAGCTTGCGCTCGTCCCGGATGGCTTCGCGGTAATTCACGACCGGGATACAGCCCTTGGCCGGATCATCAACCGGAGCCCCCCAAGGCGCGACCTGCAACCAGTCGGGACTTGCGCGCAGGCCTTCTATTTTCCGGCAAATGCGTTTGGCGGCCTCTTGCAGGGTACTGTCGCCGGTCCGTGCCAGCATTGACAGACCGACCCAAAGCGCCTCGACCTCTTCAGCGTCGAAGTTCAGTGGTGGCAAGTCATAGCCCCGCCGCATCAGATACCCGACGCCGGCTTCGCCCTCGATCGGTGTGCGTTGGGCCTGCAGTGCCGCGATGTCGCGATACACCGTGCGCACCGAGACTTCGAGCTTTTGCGCCAGCATCTCAGCGGTAACCGGAGCGTCGGCGGCACGCAGAATCTGGATGATTTCAAACAGGCGGGACGAACGGCGCATGGCAAACTCCGGTTTCTCTGCTGACACCTTAGCACACCCCCCTGACAACGCGCTGTCAGGAGTGATGCGGGATGCTGGTTCAACAATTCACAGGAGATTACTGATGCCCAGCCTCGACAATCACGTAATGATGACACTGCAACTGGGACGCTGGTCCCAGGACCATACCCTGCGCGCCTTTGAAATCGAACGCGAGATCATGGCCAGCCGCCAGCCCTGCGCCCCAAAGAAACGCACCAGACGGTTTTCGTTGGGCAATCTCAAGCTGCTTTGGACCAATCCCGCCTGAGCCTAGAACCCGGCCTTGGCGCGAAACTTCATCGACGTCCCGCTATCGGGGCTTTTCAGGCGCAATTCCTCGGAATGCAGCATGAGGCGCGGAAAGGCCCGTGCCTCACCTTTTGCATAGAACGGATCACCCAAAATCGGATGGCCCAGCGCCAGCATGTGAACCCTCAGCTGGTGCGAGCGTCCGGTTTTCGGGAACAGGCGTATGCGGGTGGTGTTGCCTTCGTATTTGACCACACGCCAATCCGTCACTGCAGGTTTACCGGTCTCATGGCACACCATTTGCAGCGGCCGATTGGGCCAGTCGACAATCAACGGCAGATCAACGGTTCCGGTCTTTTCCTCGACCAGACCCCAGACGCGGGCGATATAGGTCTTGCGAGTCTGACGCTGTTCAAATTGCATGCTCAGATTGCGCTGCGCATGGGGCGTCTGGGCAAAAACCATCACGCCCGAAGTGTCGCGGTCCAACCTGTGCACAAGCAGGGCTTGCGGGAACGCCGCCTGCACACGGGTCAACAGACAATCGGCCAGATGCTCTCCGCGACCCGGTACGGACAAAAGCCCCGAGGGCTTGTTCACCACAATCAGATGCGCATCTTCGTGCAGCACATCCAGCGGTGTTTTCGGGGGATCGTAGGTCTCGCTCATGCGGGTCTGCCTATCGCAAGCCACAACCTCCCGCAACGTCGCGCTTGCCTGAACTGAATAGTTCAGCAAATGATGCGACAACTCGGAGGAGAAACCATGCACCCGACAATCGAACAACTCAAAGATGTCATCACAAAAGGCGATGAAAGTCTGATTCACGAGTTTCTGGCCGAAGACGTGCGTTTTCTGCCGCCGACCTACTACAGCACCTGGGCCGGGCGCGAACCCGTGGCGGCTCTGCTGGGGCATGTGGGGCAGGTATTCTCGGACTTCAGCTATCGTCGGATCATGGGTGAAGGCAAAGACTGGGCGTTGGAATTTCATTGCAAGGTTGGTGATCTGGATGCGGTTGGAGTGGACTTGATCCGGCTGAATGATGAAGGCTTGATCGAAAAGTTCGAAGTGGTCATGCGCCCACTTAAAACTATTGCAGCCCTGCGCACCGAGATGATGGCACGCGTGGCAAAAGACCCTCGCTTTATCAATTTTAAGGACGCTTTGGGTTGACCAAGCCTGCCCGGATCGGAGCTGATCAGTTTCTGAGACTACCGCTGTTGCCACTATTGGCGGCACAGGGGATTTCAGTTCGACGAAAGGCGCGGTTCCTGCCCGAACCGACCGGGCCGCGCGAAGGCCGTGAAGGGCGCGGCCCGCGTTTGCGGTTGCTAATCGCAGGCGACAGCTCGGCAGCAGGTGTTGGCGCTGGCACCCAGGCGCAGGCTTTGTCCGGGCAGTTGGTCGCACAGCTAGCAAAAAGCCACAGTGTCGAATGGCGGCTCGAGGCTATGACAGGGCATACAACGCTGGATACACTGAAACGCCTTGACGGTCTGACAGATCAATTTGATGCCGCCATTACGGCGCTTGGCGTCAATGACGTCACCCGTGGCGTCACTAAAAAGCGGTTTGTCGAACACCAATCCCGTCTGATGCACCTGATCACCGACCAGCTTGGAGCCCGGCGTGTCATTGTAACGGCCGTTCCCCAGATAGGTCGGTTTCCCGCCTTGCCGCAACCGCTTGCCTGGGTGCTGGGGCGTCAGGCAGCCCGCCTGGACCAAGGCCTGCAACAGATTGCGACCGGCTTCCCGCAAATCCGCCATCTGTCCATTGATTTACCCGACGACCCGGCGCTGGCCGCCTCGGATGGGTATCATCCCAGCCCCAAAGCCTATGCGATCTGGGCCGAAAAAGCCGCCGAATTGCTGCGTCAGGCCTGAGCGCGTATCTGCCGGATCATCGGGATCGAGTAGACCACAAGTGCGACCCAGATCAGCGGAAACGCAATCATGCGGCCGCGGTCAATCTGCTCTCCAAAAACCGCGATGGCAGTCACAAAAATCATGGTCGGCGCGATATATTGCAGGATGCCCATCGTCGACAGGCGCACCAGCTTGGCGCCATTGGCATAGATCAACAGCGGCACAGCGGTCACTACCCCGGCCCCGGCCAGCAGCATGGTGTCGGTTGCGACCAGCCCGAAATGCCCCGTCCCGTTGACCCCCAGCCAAGTCACATAAACCAATGCGGGGATCAGCAGGATCAGCACTTCCAGCAAGAACCCCTGATTTGGCCCGATGGGGAGCGAGCGTTTGAAGAAGGCGTAGAACCCCCAGCTGAACATAAGCCCCAGCGCCGCCCAAGGCAGGCTTCCGGCCTCTACAACAAGAACCACCACCCCGGCTGCGGCCAACCCAACAGCAATCAGCTGGGTCCGGTTCAAAGGTTCGCGCAGCAGCACCGCGCCCAGCGCGATACTGAACAGCGGATTTATGTAATAGCCCAGCGCTGCGTCCAGCGCATGCCCACTGGCTATGGCCCAGACATAGATCGCCCAGTTCACCGATATCAACGCAGCCGTCAGACAGGCCATGCCCAGCATCTTGGGATCGCGCAAAGCTGACTTCAGATCCCGCGTCCGCCCCAGTGCGATCAGCAATAGCCCGGCCAAAGGCACCGACCAGATGATACGATGCGCCACAACCTCAACCGGCGCGATATGGGCCATCGCCTTCATGTATATGGGCAAGAAGCCCCACAAAACATAGGCCGTAACCGCCAGAACAAGGCCTTTTGGCGTATCGGCATTCTGTGTGGGTGTTGCGTTGGCCATTGCGGGTCTCCCGGGGGGTACCGGTCGTCTTTACGGCAACCCGGACATGCTTGGGAACCGCGAAAACTGTGAAGCGGCTCATCAGAATATTTGATATGTGAGACCAGAACAAAGCCGGAGCGCCGCAGCGCTCCGACAATTTGATTACACTTTGACGCGTTCGGATTTCGGATCGTACATCGGTTTCAACGACGCCTCGGCCTTTACCTTCACGCCGCACACGTCGATCTCATAGGTTGACCCCAGAACATTCGCCGCCTTCTCACCCTCGCAGGGCACATAGCCCATACCGATAGCGCCACCCAAAGTATGACCATAATTGCCCGAGCTGAGATAGCCGACATATTCCCCGTCCCGCACGATCGGTTCATTATGGAACAACAGCGGTTCCGGGTCGGTCAGGCGGAACTGAACCAGACGGTTTTTGGGCCCGCTTTCCTTGCGGGCAATCACTGCCTCGCGCCCGATAAAGTCACAGCCTTTGTCCACCTTGACGGCAAAACCAAGCCCGGCATCCACGACGTTGTCCTCGCACGTGATGTCATGACCAAAATGGCGAAAACCCTTTTCGATCCGGCAACTGTCCATCATGTGCATACCACAGAGTTTCAGGTCCATACTCTGACCGGCCTCATGCAGCGTTTCGAACACATGGCCCGCCATATCGGCGGACATGTAGATCTCCCATCCCAGCTCGCCCACATAGGTCACCCGATGAGCGCGGGCCAGGCCCATGCCAATCTCAATCTCTTGTGCGGTGCCAAACGGGTTGGTCGCGTTCGAGAAATCCGCCGGCGAGACCTTTTCCAGCAAAGCGCGCGCATTGGGGCCCATCACGGCCAAAACGCCTTCGCCAGCGGTAACATCGGTTATGACCACGTTGAAGCTACCCACATGGCGCATCATCCAGGTCTGATCCGCCAGCCGCGTCGCCGCCGGGGTCACGACCAGATAGGCGGTCTCGGTCAGACGGGTCACCGTCACATCCGCCTCGATCCCGCCGGTGCGGTTTAGGAACTGGGTATAGACGATCTTGCCGTTCGGCACCGAATAATCGCCGCCCCCGATATAGTTCATGAACGCCTCGGCATCCGGCCCTTCAACGCGAATCTTGCCAAAAGAGGACATGTCATACATGCCCACATTCTCGCGCACCGCGCGGTGTTCAGCAGCTGAGTTCTCGAACCAATTCTGACGTTTCCAACTATACTGGTATTCGCGCTCCTGCCCAGGATTTGCGTACCAGTTCGCACGCTCCCAGCCCGCCAGTTCACCAAACACCGCGCCCTGCTCTTTCAGATGATGATGGAACGGCGTGCGTCGCACACCCCGCGCGGTGGCCTTCTGGCGATAGGGGTAGTGGTCGGCGTACAGCAGGCCCAGCGTCTCTTTCGACCGCTCAAACAGATACTGCTTATTGCCCTGAAACGGCTGCATCCGGCTGATATCCACATCGCCCAGATCAAACGGTTTCTCGCCGCTATCCATCCATTCCGCCAGCGCCATGCCCGCACCGCCTGCAGATTGAATGCCGATCGAGTTGAAGCCCGCCGCGACCCAGACATTGTCCATCTCGGGCGCGAGACCGAGGTGATAGGCATCGTCGGGGGTAAAGCTCTCTGGTCCATTGAAGAATGTATGAATCCCAGCCTCGGCCAACATCGGCATCCGGTTACACGCAGCTTCTAGAATGGGCTCAAAGTGGTCGAAATCCTCGGGCAGCTGGTCAAACTCAAAGCTCTCTGGGATGCCGTTCATCCCCCAGGGCTTGGCATTGGGCTCAAAAGCACCCAGCAGGATTTTGCCCGCATCTTCCTTGTAATAGGCGCATTCATCCGGCACCCGCAGAACCGGCAGTTGCGACAGTCCGTCAATGCCTTCGGTGACGATGTAGAAATGTTCGCAGGCGTGCAGCGGGACGTTCACACCGGCCATGCGGCCGACCTCGTGCCCCCACATGCCGGCACAGTTCACCACCATGTCGCATTCAATATGACCCGAAGCGCTGCCGTCATCGGCAACCCAGTCCACACCGGTCACAGTGCGACCTTGTTTGGTGATGTCGGTGACCTTCACCCGTTCCTTGGTAATGGCACCGCGTTGCCGCGCGCCCTTAGCCAGGGCCAGCGCGATATTGGCCGGGTCACCCTGCCCGTCCAGCGGAAGATAGACCGCGCCCTTGACGTCTTCGACATTCAGATGCGGATACATTTCCTTGACGCGCTCATTGGAAATCTCTTCGACCTCAACGCCAAAGGCACGTGCCATGGCAGCCAGGCGATAGATCTCTTCACGGCGTTCCTCAGTCAGCGCCACGGTGATCGATCCACAGCGCCTAAGCCCGGTGGACACACCGGTTTCCTCTTCCAGCGCGCCGTAAAGCTCCTGCGTGTATTTCGCCAGTTTGGTCATGTTGGACGAGGCCCGCAGCTGAGCGATCAGACCCGCCGCATGCCATGTGGTGCCGCTGGTCAACTGCTTGCGTTCAAGCAGCACAACATCGCTCCAACCTTTCTTGGTCAGATGATAGGCAACCGAGCATCCGATGACGCCGCCGCCGATGATGACAACTCGGGCTTTGTTTGGAAGATCAACCATCCTGAGGACTCCGCTGAATCAGGTTTTGGGCACGTTGCCATGGAAGATCGACAATAAATGCACCAAAAGCGTCATGTTATGGGCGATTTTCACCTATGTGACGCAGCCCGTCTTTCGCGCCTCAGAACAAAGGGCGTGACCCCGAAAAAGCTTTTGTAAACCGATGAGAAACCGTTCGGAAAGCCGCAGGCCAGACCGATTTCCCGAACGCTCATCGTGGTGTTCAGCAGCAGGTTGTTAGCCTTCGCCAGCCGCATCTCGCGATAGAAACCGTTTGGGCTGGTGCCAAAGAAAGCTTTGAATTTTCGCTCAAGCGATCGGTTCGAAAGATTTAATGCCTCGACAATCTGCTGGATGGGTAAGGGGTCTTCGATATTGGCCTGCATCAGCTTGATACATTGATCCAGCTTGGCGTCCCCAGTAGCTGTCAGTTGCGCCCCCGAGAAAGGCTGCATCGATGAAAAGTCGCGGATATTTTCGTGCAGCATGATATTGGCCACCGTCATCTTGGCAGGCCCCGAGATGTGGCGTCCGATCACGGACAAAGCAACATCGGTTGTCGCCTCCATCCCTGCGCAGGTCACGACCTGGCCCTGTTCTGTGGCTATCGACAGCTTCGCCTCGAACCGGGCCCCGCGTTCACTCAGGAAAGAGGCGTTTTCCCAATGGGTCGCCATGTCTGCGGTGCCAAATTCGTCAATATAGCGGCTGGCAGCTTCGGCCAGCAAAAAGACCTGAGCGCCTCGGAACGTATAGTCCGATACAACCCGTCCGATAGACAGATCGGGGTGGTCAGGGTCGGAATTTCCGATCACAAACAGATAATCCGCCTTGGGATGGGTTGATACGGGTTCAGTTTGGACCGTCGCATCGCTGCTGCTGGCAATGGGCCCACCTTTCAGAGACCGATAGGTAAAGCTGAAGGGCGGGTTGGGGCAGACGCGGTTGGCCAGCCTCAGAACCTCAATCAATGCGGCAAGCTCCAACAGCACATAGCCCGGCGCGACCAGAACATCGAAATGTATCTGCGCCTTGTCGGTCAAGCTATCTGGTCGTTGCCGCATCTTTACCCCCTTCAGACGATGCTGTGGCCAGCAGCGCACAGCCGATCTGCCAGTCGCTGAATGTGATCGGGACCGACTTCGCAGCATCCGCCGATGATAGTTGCACCCTGCGCCACCCACCCCATCGCCTGATCAGCATATTCATCCGGCCCAAGGTCGTGGCGCTGTTGCAGCGCATCGACGGTTGGGGCGTCTTGTAGAAATTCCTGGGTAATCCCGGTGAAGCCATTGGCATATGCCCCAAACGGACGCCCGAAGGTGGCGATAATATTCAGCGCAGCGGGCACCGCCTCGGGGCGCGAGCAGTTGATCAGCACGGCCTCAGGCGTAAAGCGATCAACCAAAGATGCTATTCCCGACAATGGCTCACCCGACCGAAGCCGCGTCCCATCATCATCCATCACGGACAGCGCCAGCCAGACCGGCTTGTCTGCCTGTTCCGTTCCACGCAACGCGCCTTCGGCCTCTTGCACCGACGACACGGTTTCGATCAGGAACAGATCAACGCGATCTGCCATCATCGCCACCAGTTCGGTGAATTTCTCTGCCGCCTCTTCGACCTCTGGATTCAGGTCCGGCCGGTAAGAGGCGAGAAGCGGACCCAAAGCCCCAGCGATGCGCCTACCCGCCGGGCGCGCACGCTCGGCCTGCGACAGGGCCGCCTCGATCAGATCTGGCAGCTGATCACCCAAGCCGACACGGTCCAGACGCGACCGGTGAACAGCATAGGTATTTGTCGTGGCCACAGTCGCACCGCGTGAGAAATAATCCGCATGCACATCCCCGACCAACTTGGGATGGTCCATCATCACCCGGGTCGACCACAAAGGCGTCGGCGCATCGCCGCTGCGTTTGACCAGTTCCTGTCCAATAGACCCATCCAGAAGGGTTATATCTGCCATCAATGAACCTCCTCAGGGAACCAGAACCAGTTTTCCCGGAAACGTTTTTGACTGAAAGTCCTCTTGCGCCGTCGCAATGTCTTTCAGCGGATAGGTTTTTGAAATCAGGGGCTTGATCCGCCCCGCATTCATCAGTTCGACCAGGCGACCGAAGACTTCGAACGGCTGATGGGTGCTGCCGTGAATGGTAATGTCGCGCAGATAGATATCCCGCAGATCGGCTTGAACAATCGGGCCAGCAATCGCACCCGCAACGGCATAGAGACCGCCCGGTTTCAGCGCCAGGATCAGGTCAGCCCATGCAGGTCCGCCCACCACGTCAATGACCACGTCGAACATGTCGGTGGGCAGCGACGCATCCCGGTTGAACGTGGCGGTCGCGCCCTGGCTTTTCACCGCTTCGGCCTTGGCCGCACCGGTCACGCCCCAAACCGAGGCACCGCGCAGCGCCGCCAGTTGCACAGCGGCAAGGCCGACGCCACCGGATGCGCCGGTGATCAGCACCTTTTGCCCGGCAGTCACACCGGATCGGGTCAGCATAGCCTCGGCGGTTCCAAAGGCGCAGGGGATGGCAGCGATTTCATTGTCGGACAGGGGTGAGGCGCTGACATCATAAAGGTCATCGGCCTGCACCAAACAATATTGCGCAAAGGCGCCGTCAATCTCGGACCCAAGCACGATGAAGCCTGTCGGGTTGCCCGGTCGCGGACGTGGCAGGTTGATCGGACAGGTCACGCGCTGGCCCGGGGTGAACCCGGTCTCGGGCCCCGCGATTTCGACGATGCCGCACAGGTCACCGCCCTGAATGCGCGGGAAGTTCAACGCGCCGCCCCAGCCTCCGGCTTCGACCTCTTGATCCACGGCATCTGTGGCGCCGGTCACGTCCGAGGAATACCAGCCGATACGGGTGTTGATATCGGTGTTGTTCACCCCGGCTGCGGCCACACGGACCAGAACCTGCCCCGGCGCAGGGGTTGGGACGGGTATATCGTCACGCCATTCCAGCGCCTCGGGCCCGCCGTGACAGGTCAGGAATACACCGGACATCGTTTTAGGCAGTGTCATGATCAGACCTCGTCATCGGGATGAGGCGGCACAGAGCCCATCGGGACAATGTCATACCGCGCGTTCAATTCGGCCATTTTCACCTCATCGGCGAAGTCCGCCTCGGTCATCTTGGCCAGCTCAGCAAGGAAGCCGTCAAAACCGGCAGGCTGGAAAATCATCAGCATCTTGGCAGGTGCTTTACCAGCAACGCGGCAGGCATGCGGCATACCGGGCGGCACATGCATCGTGCTGCCCGGCCCACAGCGATGCCAGTCGCCATCAACGTAGAAGTCCACTTCGCCTTCCAGAAAATAGAAGCTTTCGGCATGGGTTTCATGGCGATGAAGGCCAAGCGCAAAGCTGGCCTTCAGATTGTCTTCCATGAGCGTATAGGCGCCATCAGTATCCCGGGTCGAAACCTTCACAAATGTGTGGTCATTTTCCCAGTCATAATTGAGGCCCTCTCCGGGCCCCAGTTTTGAATAACGCGTGCTCATGCAGGTCTCCTTCGGGCGATCAGGCGCGCAGCCGCTCGTTTTCTGGATCCCAGAGCGGTTTATCGTCCTGTACCACGGCGCGCCGCTTTTCACCGAAGATTTCGATTTCAAGCTCGGTACCTGCCACCGCCAATTCGGGACGGATCATGCCCAGCGCAATGGATTGGCCAACGCGATACCCCCAAGCGCCCGAGGTGGTTTCGCCAACGATCTCGCCGTTGTGCCAGATACAGGACATGTAGGGTGCATCCGCGTCACCTGCCTCGACCAACATAGTGGCAAACGCCTTTTTCACGCCCTGCTGCTTTTCGTTCAGGATCGCGGCCTTGCCGGGGAAGTCCTGCGGTTTGTCAAGTTTGACGAACCGTTCCAACCCGCCTTCCAACAGAGAGTAATCAGTGGACAGATCGCCTTTCCAAGCCCGATAACCCTTTTCGATGCGCAGAGAGTTCAGGGCGTACATCCCGAACGGTTTGGCACCAGCGTCAAGGATCGCGCCATAGATCGCGGGCATATGGTCGTTCAGCGCGTGAACCTCCCAGCCAAGTTCTCCTGCAAACGAGACGCGGATCAGGAATGCGGGCTGACCTGCAACCGTGGCCGATTGATGGGTCAGCCAGCCACTGGACAGGTCCGCATCGCTCAGCCCCGCCAGAATGTCGCGCGATTTTGGACCTGTCACGATCAGCGTGTCACGAGTGGTGGTGACATCCTCGACGGTGACGCCAGTGGGCATTGCCTCGGTCAGGATATCGCGGTCATGCCATTGCGCTGTAGCGGCCGTGATCATGACGAACTCGTCATCGCCGAGGCGGATACAGGACATTTCGGTCAGGATCCGGCCGCGACCATCTGAGATATAGACCAGGTTGATGCGACCCACCTTGGGCAAACCGCCGGTAACCAGCGACCGCAGCGCCTCGGCGGCACCCTCACCTTTTACGATGAAACGCGAAAATCCGGGCAAGTCCAATACGCCGCAATGATCACGGACAGCCTCACACTCTTCCTTGATCCGCTTCTCCCATGGCCCCGAACGGCCCCAGGTATGAGTCGCTTCTTCAGAGGTATCGTCGCCCGGTTGCGCAAACCAGTTGGCGCGTTCCCAGCCGTTATAGGGCCCCATCACGCCGCCCAATTCCTTGACCTTGGTGTGGACAGGCGACAGCTTTTTGTCGCGCGCGGCGGGCCATTCATGGTGCGGGAAATGCATGGCGTATTCGTTGCCATAGACCTCAAGCCCCTTCTGGTTGCAGTAATCCTGATCGGTGTAATCGGTGTAACGGCGCGGATCGACGGCCCACATATCCCACTCAGTTGCGCCATCGACGATCCATTCGGCCAGCACCTTGCCGGCACCACCGCCCTGCGCGATGCCGAAGGTAAAGGTATGCGCCTCAAACGCGTTGGTCACGCCCGGCATCGGGCCAACCAGCGGCAGCCCGTCCGGCGCGTAGGGGATGGGTCCGTTGATCACCCGGCCCACGCCCGAGGTCCCCATCAGCGGCACCCGCTCCATCGCGTCGGTGACGATGTCTTCGATCCGGTCCAGATCATCATTCCATAGCTGGAAACTGAAATCCTCGGGCATCGGATCATCCTCGGTCATCCAGTGGCCCTTGCAGTTGGGCTCATAGGGGCCGAGGTTGAATCCGTTCTTCTCCTGCCGAAGGTAATAGGAGATATCCACGTCGCGCAGAAGCGGCAGCTTTTTACCGCCATTGGCCTTGGACCATTCCTCGATCTCGGGCACTTCGTCGGTCAGCAGGTACTGGTGGCTCATCACCATGGCCGGAACGGTGCGACCGCCGAAGGGCTTGAACCATTCACCCACACGCTGGGCGTAATACCCGGCGGCATTGACCACGTGGTCCGCTTCGATATCGCCCTTGTCAGTATGCACGATCCAGGTCTTGTCTTCCTTCTGGGTCACACCCGTGGCCGGGCAGAAACGCAGGATCTTCGCCCCCATGTCGCGCGCACCCTTGGCCAGTGCCTGGGTCAACTGCGCCGGGTCGATGTCGCCATCGGTCGGGTCGAACAGAACACCCTCAAGGTCATGAGTTTCCAGGAACGGGTAATGCTCTTTGGCCTGTTCGGGTGTCCACATCTCCATCTCGATGCCCTGATAACGGCCCATCGCCATTGCCCGCTCGAACTCCTGCACCCGCTCTTTCGAATGGGCCAACCGGATTGAGCCGGACTGGTGATAGTTCATCGGATAGTCGACCTCTTCACCCAGCCGCGCATAAAGCTCGGTCGAATAGCGCTGCATGTTCATGATCGCCCAAGAGGTCGAAAAGGTCGGCACGTTGCCAGCTGCATGCCAGGTCGACCCGGCGGTCAGCTCGTTTTTCTCCAGCAGAACACAATCGGTCCAGCCCTTTTTGGCCAGATGATACAGAGACGATGTCCCCACCACTCCGCCACCGATAATAACCACGCGGGCTTTTGTCGGAAAATCACTCATGTCTTTCAGTCCCTGTTACTGTGCCTCTTGAGGCAGATCGTCCGTGATGTCGTAGTAATCGCCTTTGTCAGCCACAAATATATGGCGGGCGAGGGTCAGTCCGGTGGGTGCATCCAGCGCCCCCATAGCAATGGCAATCCGATCTTCGTCCTTATGCTGCCAGAACAGGTAAGAGCCGCAGGCGTTGCAAAATCCCCGTCGGGCGATGTCGGAAGCACGAAACCAGCTCAGCGTATCGCTGGCGGTGAAGGTGATGTCGTCTTGATGGGCCGAGGTCGAGGCCCAGACATGACCCGACTGTTTGCGGCATTGACCGCAATGGCAGGCCGAGGCGGCAGGAAGATCGCCTTCGATCTTGAACGCAACCGAGCCGCACAGACAGGAACCTGTATGCATTTCGCTTATCCCCTTGCTGCTGGCGCGCTGGTGGTGCCCAGCAACACGCCATAAATGATGAAACAGGTGGCCATGACCCGGCGCACCCAGATGTTGAACACGGCCCCCAGCGCGGCCCGCCCCATAAGCGCACCTAGAAGAGTGAACCCGATGTAGCTGAGCGTTGTGATGATCAGCGCCGTTGGCATGATGACCAACATTTGCTCCCAGATCGGCACATCCGGCTGTACGAATTGCGAGAATGCAGCAAGATAACCCGCGACGCTTTTGGGGTTGATTGTCGCGACGGCCAGCGCGTGCAGATAGACATGCCGTGCAGGGCGTTCGGAAATAGGGGCGGGATTTGCTGCAGCCTTCCAGCCTCGGACACCCAGCCAGATCAGAAACCCTGCGCCCACCAGCTTGGCGATGAAGAATCCGGTGGGTGAGGCCGCGATCAAGGCCGTCACCCCAAGCGCCGACAAAACCAAAAAGGCGCTGGCTTGGGTCAGGATCGCCAAGACACCCAGCATCGCTTTTGCGAAGGGCAGGCTCATCCCGTTCGAGATACAGTTCACCGCGTTAGGCCCCGGTGTGGTTACAAACACCACCCAGAACAGCGCGAATATGGTCCAGGCCTCGAAACTCATCAGTACACCGGAGGTGCGATGACCCAGATGACCACAGCAGGCTCATCATGAGGGTTCGCCCAAATATAGGGTTCGTTCTTGATCCGAAAACTGTCACCGGGCCCAACCGAAAAGCTTTGCGCGCCGATGGTCAGATTCAACTGACCGGAAATCACATAGCCAACCTCTTGCGTGGGGCGGTCCGCCGGGTTCTGCATCTTGGAATGCGGCTTAAAGGTGGAATGCACCATCTCAAAATCGTCAGTCAGATCGGGTGACAGCAATTCCTCGATCAGACCTTCTTCGCCCGACCCCATCGGGCGGCGCGACCCGGCGCGCACGACATAGCCTTGTTCATTGGCGGGGGCGGCAGAATGGGCGAACAGCATGGACATCGGCACACCCAGACATTCCGCGATCTGACGCAGGTCTGAAATTGACGGTTCGGACTTGTCGCGTTCAACCTGGCTGAGCCATCCGACCGACCGGTTCAACCGCTCTGCGATCTCGGTCAGCGTCAACCCACGCGCCTTACGCAATGCGCGAATGTCGGCTCCGAGCGTTGCACTGTGGGGGGCTTGGCTGTTCACCGAACTCTCCGATATCTGGTGAAATTTTCCTCGTGTTTTTCACGATGCCGCGAATCGGTGAAAATTCCAAGCATTTTTTCACTTGGGAAAATCGACGCATTTAGCTATCCGTCAGCTATGTGGATTGCGGTTATATACCTGTGGGTCATCAACGGCCTGACTTTGCTGGCCTTTGGTTGGGACAAGCTGCGCGCCAGACGCAGAAAAAGCCGGGTTCCGGAACGCAGGCTATTGTGGCTGGCGGCACTGGGCGGCAGTCCCGGTGCGCTGGTCGGGCGTTGGATTTTCAATCACAAGTCCCGAAAAGGCCGGTTTTCCCTGTCGCTGTTTGCGATCTTTGCGACTCAGGTCGGGCTGGCATATTTCCTAATCACAGACATTCTGTAGTTGGCTTGATCCGCAAGCCACGTAAGATCCCGATGGGATCTAGGAAATGTCGCAGACATACATATCGGTATCGTCGGTGGAGTGAGCTGAGGATCGCGTGAACCCCGATTTCTGTAGCACACGGGCAGAGGCGGGATTGCTGTGCTCGACCCCGGCCAAAAACCGAATGGCGCGGCTCGTGCCGCAGGCCGCGATAAAGCCGGACACAAGTTCGGTTGCATAGCCACAGCCCCAGGCTCGTTCGGCAAACAGATATCCAAGGTGAATGGCTGGTGCGGCCTGATCTTCGGGTTCTGAGGCCAGTATCAGCAGTCCGATCAGCTGATTATTTTGCCTTAGCCGAACAAGAAGAACATCGCTTTCGGTCTTGCGTGCCGCGATCCAGTCGGTCATCCCGCTGGGCGTTTCTTCGACCTGCATCGAAGGCGGCAGGGGCTCAAGAACCGCTGGTGTCAGGACGGTTGCCAACTCGGCCGTCAACGCTGAAAGGCGACCAGCTTCAGAGACTTCCACTTGCCAGTGGCACACGCCAAGCCGCTCTGTGGTGAATTGGTCCGGGATCATGCCTTGGCCAGTCGCAATTAGTGTCCATTCCAGTCTAACAGACGGGCCGATTTTGCGTCAGGCCCCTCTTAACTCGCCCGAGAACGCCTTTGACAATATGGCAGACAGCTTTTCTGCGTCCTCATCCGTGAACGCATCCGGCTGGTCACTGTCGATGTCAAAAACCGCGATGACCTCGCCCGAGGCATTGCGCACCGGAAGCACCAGTTCGGACTGCGTAGACAAGGCGCAGGCGATGTGACCTGGAAACGCATGCACATCCGCCACCAACTGTACCTTTCCGGTCCGCGCCGCGGCACCACAGACACCGCGCCCGAAGGGAATAACCAGACACCCGTGACCACCCTGATAGGGGCCGATTTTCAAAATGCCCGGATCTGTTACGCGATAGAACCCCGTCCAGTCAAACCGATCATCGGCGTGATGAACTTCACAGGCGATTGTCGCCATCAGAGCAACTTGATCTGTCTCGCCTGCGGTTAGGGCGACGATTGTCTTGGTCAGCGTATCGTAGTCAACGGTCATGGGGGGCGGGTCCGGTCAGTGATCTTGTAAACAGGTTCTACAGCACCGGACCTATGGTGGAATCGGCCCCGCGTCAAACACGCTCAATCGCGATTGCAGTGCCCTCTCCACCACCGATGCAGATCGCCGCCACGCCGCGTTTCAGATCCCGCTTTTCCAACGCGTTCAGCAGGGTGACCATGATACGCGCTCCCGAAGCGCCAATAGGATGACCCAGGGCGCATGCACCACCATTCACATTTACCTTGTCACGCGTCAGACCCATCTCATGCATGAATGCCATCGGCACCACGGCAAAGGCTTCGTTTACCTCCCACAGATCCACATCATCATTGGACCAGCCGATTTTGGCCAAAAGCTTTTGCGCAGCGGGAACTGGCGCAGTCGTGAACAATCCCGGAGCCTGCGCATGGCTGGAATGACCCAGAATGCGCGCCCGAACCGAGAGGCCTTGCGCTTCGGCGGCTTCAGCTGACGCCAGAACCAGAGCTGCCGCCCCATCAGAGATCGACGACGCGTTGGCCGCCGTCACCGTTCCACCCTTGCGAAAAGCCGGTTTCAGCGAAGGTATCTTTTCCGGGCGGGCGGTTTTCGGCTGCTCGTCCGCGGACTGCGTGACCTCGCCTTTCCTTGTACGGACGGTTACCGGAGTGATTTCACCGTCGAACGCGCCGCTGTCCTGCGCGGCCAGCGCGTTGGATAGGGACTGCAGGGCGTATTCGTCCTGCGCTTCGCGGGTGAACTGGAACGCCTCGGCACAGTCTTCGGCGAAAGTGCCCATCAGACGACCTTTGTCGTAGGCGTCCTCTAGCCCGTCCAGAAACATGTGGTCGACGACCTGAGCGTGCCCCAAGCGCGCACCCTCACGCATTTTGGGCAACAGGTAGGGCGCGTTCGTCATACTCTCCATCCCGCCCGCGATCATTGTGTTGGCATGGCCCAATGCGATCTGATCGAAGGCCATCATCGCAGCCTTCATCCCTGATCCGCACATCTTGTTGAGCGTCGTGGCCGGGACCTCTTGGCCCAAACCGGCTGCAAACCCAGCCTGACGTGCAGGGGCCTGACCCTGACCGGCTGGCAGAACGCAGCCCATCAGCACTTCGTCAACCGTTTCAGCACCGGCACCCTGCAGCGCGGCCCGGATCGCGGCTCCACCCAGATCGGCGGCAGAAACACCATCGAACATTCCTTGAAATCCACCCATCGGGGTACGTGCTGCTCCGGCGATTACAACTTGCTTCATCTGGGCGCTCCTAAATTCTTGTCATTCAATGGATACCGAATGGTAAGAATTCCCGTCTAGCGTATTTCTACGAGCGATTTCAGTTAAAGGACCGTCACGTATGGGCCTGTCCAGTACTACGACCAACAATATTCAAATAATTACTGTACAATCCAACCGGATTGATGCCGCAATGGCCATTCAGTTCAAAGAAAACATGCGCACGGAAACCGAAGGTGGGGCTGTGCGTGTGGTTCTGGATCTCAGCGGTGTCGAATTCATCGACTCCAGTGGTTTGGGTGCCATTGTCGCCGCCATGAAACAACTCGGGGCTGAACGGCGCCTGGATCTGGCAGGTCTTCAGCCCTTTGTGGAAAAGGTGTTCCGTCTTACGCGCATGGACACGGTGTTCAAGCTTTACCCAACGATGGATGACGCACTGTCCGGTGCGTCGGATTGAACACAAGGAGAAACTGAACAGGCGTAAGGCTAATGTGTAACGGCATCAGTTTCGATTTGAGCTTCGCTGCGACCGAGGTCGAGGCAAGCTCTGGCATTGCCAAGTTGAGCCAGGCACTGTCGTCTAAAGGGCTGCCTGCACACAAAGCGGCTGATGTCAGAATTGCCCTGGCCGAAGCCATTAACAATGTCGTTGAACACGCCTATGCCGGAACCACGCCCGCCAGCGTCAAGGTACACTGCCGCCTGCATCAGAGCTGGTTGGAAATCCTCATCTCGGATACCGGCAATCCCCTTCCCGGCTTTCGCGTACCAGAAGGTGCACCTGCACCTCTGGGGGAAAGACGTGAAGACCTGCCCGAGGGGGGATTTGGATGGTTTCTGATCCACCAACTGACCAGTGAAATCCGCTATGACCGTAGCGAAGGCTGCAACCGGTTGTCACTGCGATTCAGTTTTCTCGACGCGGATTAGGGCCATAAAACGTCACAATAAGGCCCTTTTCGAACCATTGTAGCGCCGCAAACAAAGATCAAAGTCTTAACTGTAGCTCAGATAGCTTCCCTCGGCATCGTATGTCACAGCCCCCACCCAGTGAACGATGCCGAGGAACTTCCCCTTTGATTTGACTGGACAATACCCGGACGCGCGATACCTTCTGCGCGATCACACGGGAAGGCAGCGCAATGCGGGATTTTCAGGCACCAGGCAGATCCGAAGTTTTTTCGACCGAAGGGATGTGCGCCACATCTCACCCGCTGGCAGCCCAAGCAGCCCTTGGCATTCTACAGCAAGGTGGCAACGCGATGGACGCAGCCATCGCCGGGGCAGTGCTTTTGGGATTTTGCGAACCACAAATGACCGGCCTGGGCGGAGATTGCTTTGTTCTGTACAACCGCGCCGGAGAAGATGAGGTTCGGGCCCTCAACGGCTCTGGCCGGGCACCGGCAGCAGCCAACGCTGGCAGCTTGCGCGATAAGGGACTGACTGCAGTTCCGCTCAATACACCGGATGCGGTCACCATTCCCGGCGCGGTCGAGGCGTTCTGCCAGCTGGCCGAAACCGAGGGCAAACTAGGGCTGGGCGCCATCCTGCAACCCGCCATCCGCTATGCAGACCAGGGCGTGCCGGTCGCCCCACGTGTGGCTTTTGATTGGGGCCCGGGTGCTAACACGTTGCAAGGGGCAGCCAGGAACCACTATCTGCTGAAAGGAGACGTTCCAAAGACCGGAGACATGTTCCGGTCCGCCGGGCAGGCAGAAGTGCTGCGCAGAATCGCCAAATACGGACGAAAGGCGTTTTACGCGGGCGAGGTCGCCGAAGATATTATCTCGACCCTGACGGCCATGGGCGGGGTACACACAGCAGAAGATCTGGACGCGACCGCTGCCACACCTACAGTTCCGGTCGCAGGGCACTATCGTGGCTTGGACCTGCTGGAACATCCGCCCAATGGCCAAGGTGCAACCGCCCTTTTGCTGCTGAATATCCTCAAGAACTTTGACCTCGGATCCATGGATCCGCTATCCGTAGAGCGTCTGCATATCGAGGCCGAAGCCTCAAAACTCGCCTACGATGCCCGCAACAGGTTCATCGCCGATCCGGATCATACGACACACGCAGACAGGTTTTGGGACCAGACAACAGCCGATCGACTGGCAGAGCTTATCAATCCAAACCATGCCATGCCCGCTGCTGCCCCACTGACCGAAGCCATTCACAAGGACACGGTTTATATCACGGTGGTCGACAGGGACAGGATGGCGGTATCGCTGATCTATTCGATCTTTCATAGCTTTGGATCGGGTATCGCCTCTGAGAAATTCGGCATTCTGCTGCAAAACCGCGGGTCTGGATTTACGTTGCAATCAGGCCATCCGAACGAGTTTGGCGGCGGCAAACGCCCGATGCACACGATCATTCCCGGCATGTTGAAACAGAAAGGCAAAATCCTGATGCCCTTCGGCGTGATGGGTGGTGCCTTTCAGCCCACAGGACATGCAAAGCTGGTCTCGCTGCTAACTGACGATGAGTTTGCGCTGCAGCAGGCCATAGACGCACCGCGGGCCTTTGCAGACGGACCTGTCTTGAAACTGGAACGCGGAATTTCGCGGAAGGTCGCGCAACAATTATCTGAAATCGGCCACAAAGTTCTGATTTCGGAAACACCTCTTGGCGGGGCTCAAGCGATCCGAATCCAGAAGAGCGGCGTTTTGCAAGGCGCAAGCGATCCGCGAAAAGATGGGTGCGCGCTTGGTTATTGACAGTATGGGCCCGGTTTCACCCGCGCTTCCATTTTTAGTTCAAATGGAAATGCAACGGATATGCGCCGTTTTCAAACGGACCAAACATATCGGGGATATCCGGATGCTCGACCGGTTCTCCGGACTGGTCGGCAATCAGATTTTGTTCAGAAACATAAGCAACATAGAAGGATTGGTCATTTTCCGCCAACAGATGATAAAACGGCTGATCCTTGATCGGCCTGCTGTCTTCGGGAATGGCCTGATACCATTCTTCGGTATTTGAAAACTCTGGGTCCACGTCAAAAATCACCCCTCGGAAGGGATGTTTTTTGTGGCGGACGACTTGGCCCAGCCGGTACTTTGCTTGTGTCTTTAGCATCACGTTTGCCCCCAAAGGTCTTACTACCCGTTTCCTCATAGGAATGCCAATCATTGATCTAAAATAATGGGAAACAGTCTGTGAACCTCTTACTGACAGTACTCGAAATCGTGGCCCCGGTCTTCCTCTTGGCGGGGATCGGGTTTGCCTGGGTCAAACTTGGCTTTGAATACAGGCTGCAATTTGTGACCCGCCTTGCGGTGACGCTCGCCGTGCCCAGCCTGATTTTCGTGGCCCTGATGCAAACCCAGATCCCGCCCGGAGAGCTGACCCGGTTCACTTTGGCCGCCATCATAGGCCATGTCGGGCTGGCGGTCGCATTTGGCGTATTTGTCCGGGCCAGCAAGCTGGAAAGGCGCACCTATCTGGCGCCGCTGATATTCGGCAACACGGGGAATCTGGGCCTGCCTCTGGCCATTTTCGCATTTGGGCAGGCAGGCTTGGGTTTCGCGGTGATATTTCTGGCCGTTACCGCCCTGTTTTCCTTTACTTACGGGATCTACCTGGTGGCGGGAAAAGGCGCTTTCGGCAAGGTAGCACGTGAACCCATGGTTTGGGCTACTCTGCTGGGGGCGCTGTTTCTGTGGCAGGGCTGGCAAACACCTGTCTTCGTGACCAATACGCTGGACCTGCTGGGACAGATGGCGATTCCGATGATGCTGATCACGCTTGGTGTTGCGATTGCGCGGCTGACCACCAGAAAGCTAGGGCAAGCGGTCTGGCTATCGGCGTTGAAACTGGTCGTGTGTTTTGCCCTGGCATGGGCAATCGCAAAAGGGTTTGATCTGGATAAAGTCGCGTTCGGCGTTCTGGTGGTGCAGATGTGTACGCCGGTTGCAGTAACCTCATACCTGCTGGCCGAACGGTTCGAGGCGGATTCTGACGCGGTTGCGGGGCTGGTTATGGTCTCAACCCTGATGTCCGTCGGCGCTTTGCCTATAATTCTAGCTATTGTTCTGTAGCGATTGTGATTTCCTAATCGCTCAATCTGCGCTAGAATGAAGAAAAAAGGCACGAGGCACATGAGCAGAATTCTTATCGTACTCTTCGGGGTGCTGCTTTTGGCATCCTGCGGGGGTGGTTCCAAACAACCGCCCAGCAAGCTGAATGATGCATGCAGCATTGCACGTGAACGGCCGGAATACATCAAGGCGTTCAAAAGCACCGAACGGAAATGGGGCATCCCCGTTCACGTTCAGATGGCGACGATCTATCAGGAAAGCCGCTATAAACACGATGCGCGCACACCGCATCAATATGTTCTGGGTGTGATCCCGATGGGCCGCCAGAGCAGCGCCTATGGCTTCAGCCAGGCGCTGGACGGGACATGGGATGAGTATCAGCGCGAAACCGGCAAACGCCGGGCCAAGCGGGACCGTATCCGCGACGCTTCGGATTTCATCGGCTGGTACATGAACAAAAGCTATGAGCGGAATGGCATCCAGCCAAGCGACACGCGCAATCAGTATCTGGCCTATCATGAAGGCCATACCGGTTATGCCCGCGGCAGCCATTACAGCAAGACGTGGTTGCTGAACGTGGCCAATGATGTGGATGCGCGCGCCCGGATGTACCAGGCGCAACTGTCAGGCTGTCGTTACTGAACAAACAGCGGGTCAGCGATTGCCTGACCCGCTTCTGTTCTTGTTCGAAAACAAGCTGCTGCTTAGATTTTTTTCGGTATCAAGCTGTCCCAGCAGAACCGTTGTCTGTCCGCCTGCATTATCGTGGATCACCCATTTTCGCAGCTCAACCGGATCGCCAGTGAACATCAGCTCAATTCGACCGGAGTCAGGGTTTTTCGGGTCCTGTGCTGTCACGACAGTGGCCGTTCCGTCAAAGTCATGCCCAACCACCATATTAGCCTGACCCAGATCGACATTCCGTGCCAGAACCAGAGACAGAGGTGTTCGCTTTAACGGATACTGCTCGGGCGGTTGATTGGATTTCGGATCGAAAATCTGAACGGTGCCAGCGCGTGCCAACACAACGGCGCTGTCTGGCGGGTCATATTCGAACCGCATCTTTCCAGGTCGCGCGATCCACAGCTTTCCTGTGCTCAGTGAGCCATCATCATTGACCTGTGTAAATGTCGTCTCGACAGTTTTCAGACCATTCAGGTAATTCGATATCTGCGACAGCGGCAACTTGTCCGCAGCCCAGGCGGCGGGTGTGGCCAGTGTCAGTGCAAGGGCAAAAGCAATCTGTTTCATAAGACCCAGATAAGCACTCTGCCCTTGTTATTAAATATCCTATTGCTCTGGCACCAGGATTTCGCGTTTTCCGACGTGATTTGCCGATGAAACAATGCCTTCGTCCTCCATCTGCTCAACCAGACGCGCAGCTTTGTTATAGCCAATGGCAAGTTTCCGCTGGATATACGAGGTCGAGCATTTGCGATCCTTGATCACAATCGCCACGGCCTGATCGTAAAGGGCGTCTTCGCCATTGGTGTTGCCCCCGGTGTTCAAACCCAGAACAGCGTCGATATTATCAGCCTTTTCCTCGGTCGGTCCATCGACCACACCGCTCATATAATCCGGCGGGCCGAATTGCTTCAGATGGTTGACGATTTCCTCGACCTCTTCATCCGAGACAAACGGACCGTGGCAACGTGTGATCTTCGCACCACCCGCCATATACAGCATGTCACCCTGCCCCAGCAGTTGTTCGGCGCCCATTTCACCAAGAATGGTGCGGCTATCGATCTTTGACGTCACCTGGAAGGAAATCCGGGTCGGAAAGTTCGCCTTGATCGTGCCGGTAATCACATCGACCGAGGGGCGCTGCGTGGCCATGATCAGGTGGATACCCGAGGCCCGCGCCATCTGCGCCAGACGTTGGATGCAGGCCTCGATCTCTTTGCCCGCGACCATCATCAGGTCGGCCATCTCGTCGACAATAACAACGATATAGGGCATCGACTCGGGTGCGAATTCCTCGGTCTCGAACATCGGTTCACCCGTTTCGTCGTCAAAACCGGTCTGGACCGTGCGGCTGAACATTTCGCCCTTGGACAGCGCGTCTTTCACCCGGCCATTATAGCCCGCGATGTTACGCACGCCCATCTTGGACATCTTGCGATAGCGATCCTCCATCTCTCCCACGACCCATTTCAAGGCGACAACCGCCTTCTTCGGGTCTGTCACGACCGGAGAAAGCAGATGCGGGATGCCGTCATAGACCGACAATTCCAGCATCTTGGGGTCGATCATGATCAGGCGGCATTCATCCGGCGTCAGCTTATACAGCAACGACAGGATCATCGTGTTGATCGCCACCGATTTACCGGAACCGGTGGTCCCCGCGATCAGCAGGTGGGGCATCTTGGCCAGATTGGCCACAACGGATTCACCGCCAATATCCTTGCCCAGCGCCAAAGGCAGCGCCTGATTGCCGTCTCCGAAGTCACGGCTCGAAAGGATTTCGCGCAGTACCACCATTTCACGGTTTTCATTGGGCAGTTCGATCCCGATGACCGAGCGGCCCGGCAGGGTCGAAACCCGCGCCGAGAGGGCCGACATCGAGCGGGCAATGTCATCCGACAGACCAATAACACGGCTGGCTTTCAAACCCGGAGCCGGCTCAAGTTCGTACATGGTGACAACCGGACCGGGGCGGACGCTGACGATCTCACCTTTGACGCCATAGTCATCCAGCACATTTTCCAACATCCGCGCATTCTCTTCCAGGGCCTCATCGCTCAGGTGATGGCGCTGAATGCTGGAGGGGTTGGACAGCAGGCCCAGCGGAGGCAGTTCGAAATCGGAGTGCTTTTCTTCGAACGACAACGCGGGCTGGGCCTCGGCCTGGGCCCGGCGCGAGGGTGGCGGGGTGCGGCGCACGGGTTGAGCAACCACCGGCTTGCGCGGCTCGGCCACGGGGATTTTCATCGCCGGGCGGGCTTGCGGCATCTCATCGACGTCATCCTCGAAAACGGCCTCGTCATCGAAATCCGGCTCGGGCGCAAAATCCTGATGCAACGGTTCCTGCCATTCTGTTTCAGGCTTCGCTGACAGCATCGGTTCGGGCGGCAGCCCGGTTGATGTCACTGGCGGCTCGGGCGGCAGATCGTCCGCCGGCCCTGCGTTCAGGATCAACGGGTCGGGTCCACGGCCCCGCCCTTTGGTCAGCGGCAGGTCGGGATCGGGCTCAGGAGCCATCTCTCCGACTGCAACCTTACGATTGCGCACGGCGGCAGAAATCTTTGAACGGATACGGTCCTCACCCGGCATTTCCTCATAACCCGCGACAGGTTCACGGTCGATCAACTCGGGTTCGGGCATGGGGTCCGGGCGGCGGATCAGATCAGGAATGCGCGACAGAAGGCCGGTCTTTACCGGTTCGGGCGCTTCCAGAAGTGGCTCGTCGAAAACAGGGTCCGCAAACGCAATCTCGTCGTCGAACACGGCCCCTTCGGCGCGGGCCGTCTTGCGTTCGTCCCATTGGGCACGACGTTCGCGCGCAGCCTCCGCTGTTGCGGCAGCCCCACGGCCCAGCAGATTCATCAATATGTCATAGGACATGACCAGCCCCAGCAGGAAGGCGCGGAACCCCTTGCGCACGTCATCCTTGGTGAAACCAAGAACAAACACGCCCAGCGTCAGCATCCCAATAGCCATCGCCAGAGACATCAGCTTGACAATAAAATGCGAGGATATGGGCAACAAGGTCAGGAAGGCACCCATGACCGTATCCCCAAACAATCCACCCAGACCAAAACTATGCGTTACGCGCCAAGCCTCACCCGGCACTAATGTCGCCGCATAGACCGAGACAATGGCGATCCAGATCGGTGCAAATATCAGGCGGGCGACGGCACGATCTTCACCGAAATGCCCGGCAAAACGCACACCCCAGCCGATCAAGACCAACGCGATGCTCCAACTGCCCCAACCGACAATCATGAACAATGGCGCCGCGATCGAGGCACCAACACGCCCCATCCAGTTCTGCACTGGTGCATCGGTCGACACCATCCAGTTCGGGTCATCCGGTGTGTAGGACCAGATCATCGCCGCCGAAGCCAACCCAAGTAGGATCAGGGCAATGCCGATCAACTCTTTGCTGCGCCTCTCGATGGCGGCCTGAGTCGTGCTGTCCAGCAATGGATCGCGGTTGCGCGCGTTATATGATGCCATTTTGCCCTCGTACCTCACGAATAGATGCAGTCGCGGAGCGTGATCAGCCCCTGCCGCATCTCTGTTTTTGGGGCCACCATCGCGACCCGGATAAATTGCTCGCCCGGGTTTTGCCCCGGATCACCTTGAGAAAGATATGCGCCCGGCAGCACCCGAACTCCGGTCTGCTGCCACAGTTTCAATGCGGTTTCCTCGCCATTTTCAACCGGCAGCCACAGAAAGAACCCGGCTTCGGGCGGCATGTAGCCCTGGATACCTGCAAACACCTCGTCTGCGATGGCGTATTTTTCCTGATAGAGCGCGCGATTCTCGTCCACATGCGCCTCATCGGCCCACAGCCGTGCGGCGGCGGCCTGCAATGGCAGCGGCAATGGCGCGCCCGCATAATTGCGTAACTGCTTGACCCGCTTGATCGTTTCCGGCCCGCCTGCAATCAGACCTGACCGCAGCCCGGCCACATTCGACCGCTTTGACAGCGAGTTGAACAGCGTGACCCGTTCGGGATCAGCGCCCAGTTCCTTTGCGACCGTCAAAACACCCGTTGGCGCTGTGTCGCGGTAAATCTCGGAATAGCATTCATCGGCGAAGATGCGGAAATCATATGTCTCGGCCAGCCGGATCAGCTCGGCCCAATATTCGCGCGTGGCCACTGCGCCCTGCGGGTTGGCGGGGGAGCAGATATAGGCGGCGACGGTGCGGTTCAGCACATCCGCGGGCAAACCGGCATAGTCAGGCAGATGATCTGTGGCGGCCGTGGCAGGGACAAAAACCGGCTCGGCCCCGACCGAAATCGAAGCAACCATGTAGACCTGATAGAACGGGTTCGGGCACAAAATAACCGGCTTTTGCCCGTTTTTCTGCTCGGGGCACAGCGCCATTGCGGCGTTATACAGCCCTTCGCGCGTCCCGTTCAGGGCCATAACCTGCGTGTCCGGGTCCATCGTTACGCCATAGCGGCGTGCAATCCAGTCGGTAATCGCGCCGCGCAGCTCGGCCGAACCCTCATTCGGCGGATATCCCTGAAAACCGGCAGCATTTTCCGCAATCACGTCGCTGACCCAGGCCGGAAAAGCGTGCATCGGCGCGCCAATGGTCATGTGAATCACTTCACCGCCCGGTTGGTGATGATCCAACAGGGTGCGCAGGCGCGGGAATGCGTATTCCGGAAGGTTCGAAAACCGCTCGGGGAAATTCATAACTACTGCCTCAATATCGGGATCATTTCGCCCCGTTTTCAAGCAGGTTACAGGCCGGGCGGGGCTTCGTCCAGACAAAGCGGTGCCGAATCAGGGGATTGTGGCATTCAGGCCAATGCGGCCTCGGCCGCGGAACCAAGCCGCAAAAGCGCCTCTTCGGACCCCGGATAACCCATCATCATCAGCCCGCAGCCCGGTTTTCCGGTCGGTAAGGTCAGCGCTGCCAGCCCCATGAGGTTGCCGATCCGGGTGTTCCGCAAAGCCAGCAGGTTTTCGGTGACGTAATAGTCATGATCGCTCATCAGCCGTTCAAGATTGGGCGGCAGGATCGGTGCAGTTGGGGCCAAAACGGCGTCAAACCCGGCAGTGGCCACGTCCCATGCACCGCGACACGCCTTCAGCCTTGACCAGGCTGCAACATAATCGGGGCCCGAAGCATTTCGTCCAGCACGGAACCGTTCGAGTATTTCGGGATACATCACATCTGGGTTGGCCTCGATCACATCGCGCCACAGGCCATAGGCTTCGGTGGTGTAAAGAACCCCCGACAGCCCCATCGCGTCGGTCAGTTCAGGGACCTCAAGAGGCAGGATATCTGCACCGGCCTCACGCAACCGATCCAGGGCATCCTCGTAAGCGACACGCGGCTCTGCGCGCAAATCATCCTTGGCGACAGTCTGTAAATCCGCAAAACGACGCCCCTCTAGATTGGCTCCGCGCAAATCAGCGGGCGTACCGCCCTCCAGCATGGCCAGCATATGGGTCGCATCCTCGACCGAGCGGGCCAGCGGCCCAACGGTATCAAACCGCAGGCACAACGGGACTGTACCCTCCAGGCTGACCCGCCCGGCAGTGGTTTTCAGCCCGACCAGATTGTTCCAGGCTGACGGTATCCGCACTGACCCACCGGTATCCGAGCCGATCGCGCAAGCTGCCAACCCCCAAGCCACGGAAGCCGCAGCCCCCGAGGATGAACCGCCGGGAACCGCATCCTCATCATCGATGCAGGGCGGTGTTCCGGTGATCGGGTTCAGGCCCAGACCCGAGAAAGCCAGCTCGCTCATATGGGTTTTGCCAAGACATACAGCGCCCATGGCACTGGCATTTCGCAGCACGACTGCATCAGTTTTGGGAACCCGGTCTTTCAGCAGTGCCGTTCCTGCCTCGGTGGCAGTCCCGGCAGTATCGAACAGGTCTTTCCAACTGATCGGCACCCCATCCAACAATGATCGGCGCAATCCCAGCTTGGCCCGCTCCTGCGCCGCCTCAGCCTCGGCTCGGGCGCGCGTTTCGGTCACGCGGGCATAGATTCGGTCGCGATGCGGGTGGGCTGCTATCGCAGTCAGAAAGGTCTCTGTCAGTTCAACCGGGTCAATCTGGCCCATGCCAATGCCCCGACCCAGATCACAAGCCGTCATCGACAACCAATCCTGCATCACTGCCCCCTTCAATTTCTGCATTCCCAGCGACGGTAGCGACAGGACCGCACATGGACAATCCCGAATGGGCGCGCATAGTGCGCAGCATGGAACAGAGCTCGGATATCCTGATCGTCGGCGGCGGCCTGAATGGCCCCGCTTTGGCTTTGGCACTGGCACAAACAGGGCACAGAGTTACCGTCATTGACGCGCTGGCCGAAAAGGTTCGCAAAAATGCGGCTTTTGACGGCAGAGCCTATGCGTTGGCCCTGGCCTCGCAGCGCCTGCTAGAGGCGATTGGGGTTTGGTCACGGGTTGCCAAACACGCCCAGCCAATGCTCGAAATCAAGGTCACCGATGGCCATGCAGGCGCTGGCCCGTCGCCGTTTTTCATGCATTTCGACCATGCCGAGATCGAAGAAGGTCCGATGGGCTTTATGGTCGAAGACCGCCACCTGCGCCGTGCCTTTCTGGACGCGATGGCCGCGGAAAAGGCCATTACCCAGATCAGCGGCAAGACGGTAGTGTCACAGCAGACCTCGGGAACAGGCGTCAGCCTGACATTGGATGATGGCGCGGTCGTCAAGGGTGCGCTGCTGATCGGATGCGATGGGCGTCGCAGCGGCACAGCGGAACGTGCCGGGATCAAACGCACAGGATGGGATTACGGGCAGACCGCGCTGGTCTGCGCCATCGAACATGACTTGCCGCATCACGGCATCGCGCATCAGTTCTTCATGCCACCCGGCCCTTTGGCCATTCTGCCTCTGACCGGCAATCGCAGCTCTATCGTCTGGAGCGAGCGAACAGAAATGGCCAAGCGCATCAACGCCCTGCCCGAGGAGGACTATCTGCAGGTCCTGCGCCCCAGATTCGGCGATTTCCTGGGCGAAATCCGTCTGGCCGGAGATCGGTTTACCTATCCGCTGAACCTGACCATCGCCAACTCTTTCATCGGAGAACGGATGGCACTGGTCGGAGACGCAGCCCATGGAATGCACCCGATTGCAGGCCAGGGCCTGAATGCGGGCCTGCGCGACGTGGGCGCTCTGGCCGAGGTGCTGACCCTGGCCGGACGGCGCGGGGAAGATATTAGTTCGCCACTGGTTTTGGAGCGTTTTCAGGAATGGCGACGGTTTGATACCGCGTCTTTGGCGATGGCGACGGATGTGTTCAACAAGCTGTTTTCCAACGACAATCCTCTACTACGGATCGGACGGGATATCGGGATGGGCGTCGTCGGGTCACTACCCGGCCTGCGTCGCGGTTTCGTGCGCGAGGCCGCCGGCCTTACCGGGGACCTGCCAAAACTACTGCAGGGTCGGGCGATCTAGTCCAGCTCGCGCGCCTCATCCACCAACATGACAGGAATGCCATTGCGGATCGGAAAGGCCAAACCCGCCGCTTTTGACACCAGTTCCTGCTTTTCAGCGTCATAATGCAGCGTTGTATGCGTCTTCGGACAAATTAGCGCCTCAAGCATGTGGCGGTCAAAAGCGTGTTCAACGGTGGTCATTGTAGTGTTTCCTCATTCGCTCCGCCGCGCATGGCGAATTCAATCAGTGTCACCAAAGTCTCGCGCCGGGTGCGCAAACAGGGAGCCTCTAGCAAGGCTTGTTTTTCTTCCGGATCAAAATCCAGCAACATCGACAGCGAATTCACAAGCAGTTCATCATTCGCGTCTTTCAACATATCCCAATCAGCCGACAACTTTCGCGACGAAAAGAACTTTTCCAACAGCTTCAAAAGCCCCACCCGATCAAACCCCTCGTCGTGCTCGACCTTGCCAAGATCACGGTCAAACCCGCGCCAGGTCACGTTACAACGGCGGTATGGGGTAAAAGCATCCAACTCGGCCTGAATACGGAACCGGGAGATGCCAGTCAGAGTGATCAGATAGCGGCCGTCTTCAGTTTCGGAAAACTGCGTCACCCGCCCCGCGCAGCCAATTTGGTGCAGCTTGTTTTCGTTGCTTTGACAGGGATTCGGTTGAACCAACCCGATCAACCGTTCCTGGGTCTTCAAAGCGTCGTCCAGCATCTGCAGATAGCGCGGCTCAAATATATGCAGCGGCAAGCGCGATCGGGGCAGCAACAGCGCCCCGGGCAAAGGGAAAACGGATACCGTTTCCGGCAGATCAGCGGGATGCATCATGTACCCGAGTGTAGCCCTGATCCAGAATTAGGCAAATATCATCGAGCTGAGCTTGCGCCGCCCGTTCAGAACAATCGGATCATTGGGTTTGAGCGCATCAAATATCGTGAACAGCTGAGACTTGGCCGCGCCTTCGTTCCATTCACGGTCACGGCGGAACATTTCCAGCAGCTGCGCCACCGCCTCTTCAACCTCGCCATTGGCATGCAGGGCCTGCGCCAGATCGAACCGTGCCTGATGATTGTCAGGATCGGCCTCAACCGCTGCGGTCAATTCGGCCACCGGGCCGGCATCTGCCGCTTGCTTGGCCAGTTCCAACTGTGCGTTTGCCGCTTCAAGCTCTGGCGATGTGGAAATCTCCGCCGGGGCACCGTTCAAAATTGCCTCGGCCTGCTCCAAATCGCCAGTGGCGATATGCGCGCGTACCAGCCCACCATAAGCGGTGGCGTGGTTCGGATCCTCACCCAGAATGGCAGCAAAGGTCTGAGCGGCATCCGCTGCGGCACCTTCGGTCAGCATTTCCTCGGCAGCCTCGACAGCATCGTCCAGTTGACCACCCGGGCTTTCGCCACCTGTCGCCTCGATCACGCGATCTACAAATGCTTTGATCTCGGATCCGGGCACTGCGCCCTGAAATCCGTCGATCGGTTGGCCTTTGTGAAAGGCATACACGGTCGGGATAGACTGAACGCGCATCTGTGAGGCGATCATCTGCGCCTCGTCCACGTTGATCTTGACCATCTTGACCGCACCCTTGGCGGCGGTCACAGCCTCTTCCAACAGCGGGCCCAACGTTTTGCATGGGCCGCACCACGGCGCCCAGAAATCAACGATGACCGGCACGTCCTGCGAGGCTTCGACCACATCCGCCATAAAAGTGGCTTCGGTCCCGTCCTTGATCAGATCGGTGGCGGGGATGTCTGCGCCGTTCAGAAGGTCCATGGCTGTCACTCTTTCGATTAAACTTGCGCTCTATATGCAGTCGCTTGACCCGGAAACCAAGGGCAGAGTTTTACGTCAGACGTCAAAGGTCGCAAAGACCGGGGCGTGATCACTGGGCTTTTCCCACCCGCGCGCGTTGCGCAGAACGCGGCTGGAATGGCCTGCATTCGAGATATCCGGGGTCGCCCAGACGTGATCCAGCCGCCGCCCCTTGTCGGCCACGTCCCAATCCCGCGCGCGATAGGACCACCAGCTATAAAGCTGCCCTTCGGGGATGTCCTGCCGGGTGACATCGACCCAACCGCCTGCGTCCTGCGTTTCGGCCAAAGCCTCGACCTCGACCGGTGTATGCGAAACGACCTTGAGCAACTGTTTGTGCGACCAGACATCATCCTCACGCGGAGCGATATTCAGATCACCAACCAGAATGGATTTTTCCGGCTTTTCCGCGTGGAACCAGTCACGCATATCGGTCAGGTAATCCAGCTTCTGGCCAAATTTCTCATTCACCTCACGATCCGGCACATCACCGCCCGCAGGGACATAGAAATTGTGAATCGTCACGCCGTTTTCCAGCCGCCCCGCGATATGGCGCGCATGGCCGAGATCTGCGAAATCCATGTCGCCCGCCTCGACCATCGGCAGGCGAGACAGGATCGCAACGCCGTTGTAGCCCTTTTGCCCGCGCGCAACCATGTGAGTGTAACCCAGTTCGGCAAACCCTTCGGTGGGGATCTTGTCCACCGGAGACTTGCATTCCTGCAGGCACAGAACATCCGGTGCCTCTTCGCGCAACAATTTCAGCACGATAGGCTCGCGCAGACGGACCGAGTTGATGTTCCATGTGGCAAGAGTAAAAGGCATAGGGAATTCCTCTGTCGCGGTTGGCGCACCCTAACGCGGTGCTTTCACAGGTACCATCGTAAAAGAAATTATCAGGACGGATGCCCTGAGGATTGGGGCGCATCATCGCAAATCTCGTACCAATGCGGTTTCTCAGATACGGATTCGTGAAACTGGACTTTCAGATCAAACGGAGTGTCCAGCGCATTAGCCGCAATCGGAAAACTGTCCGCATCAGCCAGAATTTCACCAAGCGACGTCCCACAGGTATCGCAGAAACACCTGCCATATTTATAGGGCGGTTCAGGCTGGTAAGTGACAACTCGGTCCTTACCGTCCAGCCAAACAACATCATCTTTCTTGACGAAGACAACAGTGCTTGCACCTGCCTTCCGACAACGCGAACAATGGCATGTTCCCATAACCGAAGGTTCACTGGTAAGTTGGAATTTTACGGCGCCACACAGGCAACTTCCATGAATCACTTTCGCCTCCAATTTTGCACTCCAGAAATAGAACATTACATGAACATATACTTTGTCGCAATCCGCTAGGAGCCGCAAAACATTTTGCAGCACAAACAAAAAAGGCCGGGCCATCAGGCCCGGCAGTCCAACAGGGAGGTACATGTCATTACCCGGACATGTACGGGTTGGGAGTAACTTAAAGATGTCTACAGGGTATCACTTTGATCCAAGTCAATCCACATCAAGTTACGATACCAAGCGATATCCACCCGATTCTGTGACCAAAAGGCGCGCGTTGGATGGATCGGGCTCGATCTTCTGACGCAGGCGATAGATATGAGTTTCCAGCGTATGTGTGGTGACACCGGCATTATAGCCCCAGACCTCATGCAGCAGAATGTCACGGGCGACGACACCGTCGGCGGACCGGTACAGGAACTTGAGGATATTGGTTTCCTTCTCGGTCAGTCGAATCTTGCGGTCTTCGTCGGTGATCAGCATCTTCATCGCCGGCTTGAAAGTATAAGGCCCGAGCACAAATACCGCGTCTTCTGATTGTTCATGCTGGCGAAGCTGTGCACGGATACGTGCCAGAAGAACCGGAAACTTGAACGGCTTGGGAACATAGTCATTGGCACCGGCATCCAGACCCAGGATGGTGTCCGCGTCACTGTCATGACCGGTCAACATCAGGATCGGGCTTTTCACACCTTGCTTGCGCATCAGGCGGCACAGCTCGCGCCCATCCGTGTCGGGCAAGCCAACATCCAGAATGACCAGATCGTAAATCGCCTCGCGAGCTCGCTCCATGGCTGATGCCCCGTCCGACGCTTCGAATACATCAAAATCCTCGGTCATCACGAGCTGTTCGCTCAACGCTTCGCGCAGATCCTCATCATCATCCACTAGCAGGATTTTCTTTAGCTGTGCCATATCCGGTCCTCCTAAGCCCTTTTCCACCACTTGCGCGCGAAAGATGCAATCAACAAGGTTTGCTGCAACCGTTTCACGCCCTCGTGTCTCAGGATGAGGAATTGTTTCACATTTCCTTTTGATCAGGCTACATGAAGGGCTGATCGTTACAGGGTAACAACAGATGAGTCTTATCCCGGATATCTCGGAACTGCTTGCTCGGGCACGGGCTGACCTGCGCATGGGCTTGCCGGTCGCCCTGACGGATGACACCGGCTTTAGCGTACTGGCCATTGCGTCGGAAACGCTGAGCGCACAGCGGCTTGCCGACTTGCAAGGTCTGGGTGGCGATCCTGTAGTCGCAGTGACTGTCCGACGGGCCGAGACATTAAAGGCACGGGCCTATGACGGTGACCTGGCGCGTGTGATCGTTCCGGCAGATGCCGATGTTGCCTGGGTGCAGGCGGTGGCCGATCCCTCGGACGATCTGAACGCGCCTATGAAAGGCCCACTGATGACAGAGCGTCAGGGCAACGCCAATCTGCATCGCATTGCCATTGCTTTGACCAAGTCAGCCCACCTTCTGCCGGCGGCAATCGTTGTTCCTGTTCAAGATGGTCGAACCTTCGCTACTGCACATGGCCTGACATGTATTGACCATACCCGCGCCGCGCCACATCTGTCGGATCGAAGCCTTTTGAATGAGGTCGTGGCCGCCCGACTGCCGATGGAGGTATCCGAAGCCGGGCGCCTGCACGTTTTTCGCCCTGAAGATGGCGGCGAGGAACATTACGCAATAGAGATCGGCCGCCCCGACCGCAGCAAACCGGTATTGGCTCGGCTGCATTCGGCCTGCTTCACCGGTGATCTGATGGGCAGCTTGAAATGTGATTGCGGGCCACAACTGCGTGGGGCTCTGGCCCAGATGGGGTCTGAAGGGGCAGGAGTACTTCTGTATCTGAATCAGGAAGGCCGTGGGATTGGCTTGGCCAACAAGATGCGCGCCTATTTCCTGCAGGATCAAGGGTTCGATACAGTCGAGGCCAATCACCGTCTCGGGTTCGAGGATGACGAGCGCGATTTCCGTCTGGGCTCGGACATCCTGAAATTGCTCGGCTTCAGTTCCGTAAGGCTGTTGACCAACAACCCCGCCAAGATCGCGATGATGGAGAAGACCGGCATCGCCGTCACCGAGCGCGTCCCGCTGAAAGTCGGCGAAACTGCCCATAACCGCGACTATCTGGCCACCAAAGCAGCCAAGTCGGGACATTTGCTGTGACACCCGCAGATCTGGTTCTAACCCGCCGCGGCGTTCGTTTTCGCGGCGGGTATTTTCCCTGTTCGATCGGGAAAGGTGGGTTAAGCAACAGCAAGCGTGAGGGGGACGGCGCCACGCCGACCGGCTGCCTCAACATCGTTGGTATGCTGTACCGGCCCGACCGGCTCGCAAGACCGTCGCCTTGGGCCATCCCAATCGGTCCTCAGGACCTCTGGTCAGATGATGTGCAAGACACGCAGTACAATCATATGGTCAGCGCACCTTATCCTTTCAGTCACGAAAAACTCCGCCGCGCGGACCCGCTTTACGATCTGGTTCTGATCACTGACTGGAACTGGCCCAATGCGGTGGCCGGGCGCGGTTCAGCAATTTTCCTGCATCAATGGCGACGGCCCGGTTTTCCTACAGAAGGCTGCGTTGCCTTTCGGCGCGACCATCTGCGGTGGATCGCACGTCGAATCGAGCCAGGCACGCGGTTGATTATCCCTCAGGCTTAACTCGTTCACCGAAAATGGCCGAGCCGACGCGCACATGGGTAGCGCCAAGTGCAATGGCCTGCTCGAAATCGCTGCTCATCCCCATGGATAGCCCTTTCAGACCATTGCGTTCAGCTATCTTGGCAAGCAAGGCGAAATGCAGAGATGGCTCTTCCTCGACAGGCGGAATGCACATCAGGCCCTGAATCGGAAGGTCGAGCCCGCGGCAATCGGCAATAAATGCGTCTGCCTCAGTGGGCAGAATTCCTGCCTTTTGATCCTCTTCACCGGTATTGACCTGAATGAACAGGTCCGGGCAAGTGCCGACCTCTTGCGCAAGCCGGGCCAGAGTGCTGGCCAGTTTCGGACGATCAACGGAATGGATCGTGCTGAACAGCTCGAGCGCCTGGCGGGCTTTGTTCGTTTGCAAGGGGCCAATCAAATGCAAATCGACATCTGGATATTGCAGCTTGAATTCCGGCCATTTTCCGACGGCTTCTTGAACCCTGTTTTCACCGAAACAGCGATGCCCTAAAGCAAGCACTTCCGCTACACGCTCATTCGGCTGAACCTTTGACACGGCGATCAGCTTCACGGCCCCGACGTCCCGCCCCGAGGCAGTTTCGGCTTTGGTTATCCGGGCAGATATTTCTTGCAGCGACATTTGGGTCCTCGATCAGTTATGGGCGAAGAAAAACACTATGTCGGACAAAAAGAAAAGGGCAGGTCCGAAGACCTGCCCTTAAACCTTGCGGCTCAGATCAACTTAGAAGTTGAACTGTGCACCAAAGTCGGCACGTGTGGTCGAGTCGTCGCAGACGTCACAGTCGCTGACACCTACACCACCGCGCAGCGATACACCGCCACCCAGGTCGTAGATGGCGCCGATGCCGTACTGCTGCGTGTCCGCATCAGCGTTACCGTCACCGTAGGCGAAGGTCAGAGTGGTCGCGGCGCCAACATTGTAGGCACCCGATACACCCCAAGCAGTGCCGTCGGTCAGGTCGTTTTCGGTTTTATCGTCAGCAACAAACAGCGTACCCGAGAAGTCGCCGAATTCTGCACCCAGGGTGAAGACCAGCAGGCTTGGGTCGTCGCCAGCATCGCCCGCGTCAGTTTGACCATAGGCCAGCGCTGCAGTGATGTTGTTGAAGGTGTAAGTCGCGCTTACGTCCCAACGGTCAGCGCTCGTGGTGTTGCCACCGCCCTGGAAGATGGTCGCTTGATCGTACGACGCACCAAAGGCGAAGTCACCAACTGCGTACTGGAAGAACACAGCGTTCGAACCCGAACCGGTCGACGAGTAACCCAGGAAGCCATAGTCAACGGCAGAATACTGACCGATGAAGTTTTCCAGGCCAGGCTCGTTACCGTAGTAGTTTGCCAAGTTGTCGAAAGCACCAGCAACGTTGCCGGCGTCAACACGCAGACCACCGTAGATGACCGAGAAGCGCGCGCCGTTCAGGCCAGCCGAGTTGGCTTCGCCGGTGGACGAGTCTTCGTCAGCCTGCAGACGTACACGAGCCGAGAACTCAACGCCGCCATCGGTTTCGGCTGTGCCGTCGATGTTCAGGCGGAAGCGCGAGACCAGGATTGTGTCGTCAGTGTCGTTCGCGAACACGTTAACGTTCTGAACAGTTGCACTACTTGCAGTAGTGGTGGTGGTAGTGGTGGTGGTGGTGGCCGCTGTGCGGTCCTCCTGATAACCAATACCAAAACGGCCGTAGCCGCTGAACTTAACTTCGGCCGCTGCAACACTTGCGGTTGCAATCAGTGCGGTCGATGCGAAGAGAACTTTTTTCATCTTGTTTCCCTCGGTTTCAAAAGTTTTTTAACTCGACACGTGCTTAGGCACATGTCTCAGCACGGGAACCGTTTCGCCCTTTTTGCCCCTGTCACGCAAGCTTGGCATAAAAACTGACGCGCATTGACCTAGAATTGGTGCAAGGATGCCACAGTCTGATTTACCCACTGAATCAACCCCGAAGCCTGCTCTGGATGTGACAAGATTAAGCTTGTTGACGAACCAGACCTTGTCTAGGAGTAACGTGAATAACCTAAAACCAACGAAACGGAACCTGTCCAACATGCGCCTGCAGACAATTTTCGGTTTGATCATAGTGACAGCCGCGGTGTCGGCTTGCGGACAGAATCGCAACGCAGAACCCAGTGCAACGCCACTCAATGTGGATGGCGGTCGCTCGGACGAGCGTGAGCTGAACGATCCGAATCGCTCAACGATCTGGGATGTATTCAACACCGCAGACGCCGAGCAGGTTACCAATGTGAACCGCTATCTGTGGGCTGCCTCGCTGGATGTCCTTAACTTTCTGCCCGTGCAGGAAGTCGATCCCTTTACCGGTGTAATCGTAACAGGTTACGGCACGCCTCCGGGTGGTGGACGGCAATACAGGGCCACGGTTCACATCAGCGATCCCGCCCTGGCGGCACGATCCTTGTCGGTTGCGCTGCAGACCAGCGGGGGTGCACCGGTCAGCGCGGCAACCACACGCGCAATCGAAGATGCAATCCTGTCCCGCGCCCGTCAGCTGCGCATTGCGGACAACAAGCTCTAGCAACCCGCTTCAAATCACAATATTACCACGCCGGGTTCATGCCCGGCGTTTTCATTACGAAGGACCGCACGATGTCGCGCTATTCGGCCACCGAAATCGAAGCAAAATGGCAAGAGGCCTGGGACAAGGCCGGAATCTTCACCGCCAACCACAAGGCGGACAAGCCGAAATATTATGTGCTTGAAATGTTCCCCTACCCGTCTGGCCGGATCCATATGGGACATGTGCGCAACTATACGATGGGCGACGTAATCGCGCGCCACAAGCTTGCGACCGGCCATAACGTGCTGCACCCGATGGGATGGGACGCGTTCGGGATGCCTGCAGAAAACGCTGCGATGGCTATTGGCGGTCACCCGAAAGACTGGACCTATGGCAACATCGCAGACATGCGCAGCCAGATGAAGCCTCTGGGCCTGTCCATCGACTGGTCCCGCGAATTCGCCACCTGTGACCCAGAATATTACGGCCAGCAACAGGCACTGTTTCTGGATATGCTGCAGGCCGGTCTGGTTTACCGCAAGAACGCGGTGGTGAACTGGGACCCGGTCGATATGACCGTACTGGCCAATGAACAAGTCGAAGGCGGGCGCGGCTGGCGTTCGGGCGCATTGGTTGAACGGCGCGAGCTGACGCAATGGTTCTTCAAGATCAGCGATTACTCTGAGGAATTGCTGGATGCGCTGAACACGCTGGAGAACTGGCCGGCAAAAGTGCGCCTGATGCAGGAAAACTGGATCGGCAAGTCGCGTGGATTGCAGTTTGGCTTTGAACGCGTCGATAGTGGTGAGCCAATCACCGTCTATACAACGCGCCCCGATACGCTGATGGGGGCGTCTTTCGTCGGCATCTCGCCGGACCATCCGATTGCCAAGCAACTTGAGGCCGAAAACCCCGAAGTGGCTGAGTTCGTTGCCGAATGCCGCAAGGGCGGCACCACGGAAGAGGCCATAGAGACCGCCGAAAAGCTGGGCTATGACACTGGTATCAAGGTCAAACACCCGCTGGATCCGAATTGGGAGCTGCCGGTCTGGATCGCCAATTTCATCCTGATGGATTACGGCACCGGCGCCATCTTTGCCTGCCCGGCCCACGACCAGCGCGACCTGGATTTCTGCCGTAAGTACGGTTTGCCCGTCGTCGACACGTTCTTTGCGCTTGATAATGACACACCGGTCGACAAAACCGCATACGTTCCGCCGAAAACCGAAAAAGTCCGCTGGGTAAACCATTTTGCCGGGCTGACCGACGCCACGGGTGATGACGCAATCAACACCACCGTCGATTTCGCCGAAAAAGCGGGTTGGGGCGAAGGCGTTACCAAATACCGTCTGCGCGATTGGGGTCTGTCGCGTCAGCGCTATTGGGGGTGCCCGATTCCCGTGGTGCATTGCGAATCCTGCGGCGTGGTGCCCGAAAAGAACGAAAACTTGCCGATCCGCCTGCCCGACGATGTCACTTTTGACAAACCGGGCAATCCTCTGGACCGCCACCCGACCTGGCGCGACTGCGCCTGCCCGTCTTGCGGTGCGCCATCCAAGCGAGAAACCGACACGATGGATACGTTCGTCGATTCGTCGTGGTATTTCGCCCGCTTTACGGCTCCGCACGCGGAAACGCCGACCGATCTGGCCGAGGCTGAATACTGGATGAATGTCGATCAATATATCGGCGGCATCGAACACGCTATCCTGCACTTGCTCTATTCCCGCTTCTTTGCGCGGGCGATGCAGATCACTGGCCATTTGCCGAAAAAGGCCATCGAGCCCTTTGATGCCTTGTTTACCCAAGGCATGGTCACGCACGAGATTTATCAAACCCGCGACGCCAATGGCCGTCCGGTCTATCACCTGCCCGAGGATGTGACCGACGGCAAACTCGCCGATGGCACGGAGGTCGAAATCATCCCCTCGGCCAAGATGTCGAAATCCAAGAAAAACGTGGTCGACCCGGTCAGCATTATCTCGGCCTTCGGCGCGGATACCGCGCGCTGGTTCGTGTTGTCCGATTCACCGCCCGAGCGGGATGTGGAGTGGACAGCATCAGGCGCAGAGGCTGCATTCAAGCACCTGAACCGTGTCTGGAACCTCTGCGACAAGATCGGCGCGATGGACCCCGAGGCAAAAGGCGACGGGGATCGAGACCTGCTGCGCGAGATGCACAAAGCCATCCATGATGTGACGCTTGGTGTTGAAAGCTTCGGCTTTAATGCCGCCATTGCAAAGCTCTATGCGTTTACCAATACGTTGGCAAAATCCAAAGCGGGTGCAGCGGCCCAAAAGCAGGCGATAAAGACGCTGGCACAGTTGATGTCGCCGATGACACCACATCTGGCCGAAGATATCTGGGCGCATCAGGGCGGCGAAGGTTTGATCGCAACAGCCCCCTGGCCTGTCGCGGACGAAGCTATGCTGGTCGATGACACTGTAACCCTGCCGATCCAGATCAACGGCAAACGCCGCGCGGAAATCAGCGTTCCAAAAGATATGGACAAGGCAGAGGTTGAAAAAATCGCGCTCAGCACCGAAGCTGTGCAAAAGGCACTGGACGGTGCCGCGCCGAAGAAAGTGATCGTTGTTCCAGGTCGGATCGTGAATGTCGTTGTTTAATCGCAGAAGCCTTTTGTTGATGCCGCTGGCTGCTTGCTTGCTGGCGGCCGCATGCGGGTTCCAACCCGTTTACGCGCCGGGCGGAACAGGTGAAGCATTGCATGGTAAAGTTGCTGTTACTGAGCCAAATTCCGTGGAAAGCTATTTGCTTGTCCAGAATTTGGAACAGCGGCTGGGCCGGGATGCGAGCGCACAAAAGCTGTATGATCTGGATGTTAAGGTTGCTACGGCCACGCAATCTGCAGCGATCACAACTACCAACGAGACGAACCGGTATACAATCGAAGGGCGCGCGGAATTTTCCCTCAGGTCCGCTGAAACCGGGCGGATTCTGGTATCAGGAAATGTCCATGATTTCGTGGGCTATTCCGCTGCAGGCTCAACCGTCTCGACGCTTGCGGACGAACGTGACGCGACCGAGCGGCTGATGATCATCCTGTCCGATCAAATCGTGAACCGCCTTTATGCAGCACCGGGCCTGACCCAATGAAGCTCAGCCCGCGCGAGGCTGAGGGGTATTTCGCCAAACCGGACGCGGGCAAGGCAGGGTTGTTGATTTACGGATCCGATGCGATGCGTGTGGCCTTGAAACGGCAACAGGTCTTGTCAGCCCTGCTGGGAGAAGGCGCCGAAGAGGAAATGCGCCTGACCCGAATGCCAGGTGGTGATCTGCGCGGGGAACCGGCACTGTTGCTGGACGCGGTCAAGGCTGTCGGGTTCTTCCCCGGCCCACGTGCAGTTTTCGTCGAAGATGCAACTGATGTCGCCGCCCCAGCCATCATTACCGCATTCGAGGATTGGGCAACGGGCGACGCTCAGATCATCGTGACTGCCGGGCAGCTCAAACCCAGCTCAAAGATCCGTAAGGCATTCGAGTCGCATCCCGCAGCCTATGCCGTTGGGATCTATGACGATCCGCCCTCTAGGGCCGAGGTTGAACGGGTTCTGGCACAGGCCGGAGTCAATAACATTCCACCGGATGCAATGTCGGCCATCACCGAACTTGCCACGGCCATCAGCCCCGGGGACTTTACGCAAACCATTGAAAAATTGTCTCTTTACAAGCGCGGAGACGATACTGAATTGGCTCTCGAAGATATCGAGGCCTGTGCACCCAGCTCGACCGAGGCCGCTCTGGACGATGTCCTGAACGTGGTCGCCGAAGGCAGAGCCGGAGAGATTAGCCCGCTGATACGACGGCTGCAATCGCAAGGTACAAATGCGGTCAGCCTGTGTATCGGAGCAACCCGGCACTTTCGAACGCTTTACGCCTGTGCCGCCGATCCCGGTGGTGCGGCACAGGGCGTCGGCAAGCTGCGCCCACCCGTCTATGGAAAGCGGCGTGATCGTATTCTGCGGCAAGCACAGGGATGGGGGGCACCCAAACTGCAGACCGCTTTGACCGTTCTGACTGATACGGATCTGTCATTGCGGTCAGCTGGGCAAACGGCCCCAGCCATGGCTTTGGTCGAACGTGCCATGATCCGTCTGGCGATGCTGGCAAAGTCGCGTTAAGCGGTCCGCGCCAGCCAGTTTGCAGCTGATCGCCCGGCCCATCGCCCTGTCGCCAGACAGGCAGTTAGCAGATAGCCACCGGTCGGAGCTTCCCAATCCAGCATCTCGCCGGCGCAGAACATTCCGGGCCTGGATTTCAGCATCAACCCTTCGTCCAAAGCGCCTTGCCGAACACCTCCGACGGTTGAGATTGCCTCATCCATTGGCCGCAACCCCGCGTGGCTGAGGGGCAGAGATTTCAACGTTTCGACACTCAGACCGCTTCCCCTGTTCATCTCGTGATACAGAGCGATCTTTTGCGGAGACAGATGCAGAGATTTCTTCATCCATTGCGACTGCGTCGTCTTGGATTTCTTGGCTGCAATTTTCTGCTGCAAGGTAGCTGCATCCAGATCGGGAACCAGATCAACACTCAACGGCGCACCTTCTCGCAAAGCGGGCGTCAGGGAATAGAGCCCTCCGCCTTCAAGGCCTTTGGATGAAATCGTCGCCTCGCCGCGACTGATCACATCCCCGGCAGTCCACCCAACGGATTTGATCGCAGCGCCGAAATGCGGCTGCATATGTGCGCTCCAATCCACTGACAGGGCCGAGTTCGCCGGGGCAAATGGCGACAGGTCGACACCCGCCCCTTGCAACAGTGGGGCCCAAGCTCCATCCGATCCCAATCGCGCCCAGCTTGCGCCGCCCATGGCCAGAATCGTCGTGTCAGCCTCAATCTGCCGGTGACCTTTCGGAGTATCGAATTCCAGAGCATCGCCGTTCCATCCGGTCCACCGCCATCGGGTTTTGATATGCACACCAGCCGCATCAAGACGCCCCAGCCAAGCCCGCAACAGTGGTGAGGCCTTCATCGCCTTTGGAAACACCCGCCCGGTTGAGCCTGTAAACACCTCTTGCCCCAGATCGCGCGCCCAGTCCTGAACGGCGGTGGCATCAAACTCCGCCAGCATGGGGCGCAGCCACTCAGCACCGGGGCCATAAGACAACAGGAATGTTTCCAGCGATTCATCCTTGGTCAGGTTCAGGCCGGACTTGCCCGCCATCAAAAGCTTTCGGGCGACCGAGGGTTTGGCCTCGGCCACCAGCACATCATGACCTGCGGCGGCCAGTTCACCCGCCGCCATCAGGCCCGCTGGCCCGCCTCCGATCACGACGGCTTGTGCCATTGCTGTCCTCTTGCCTTTCGCGCCCTACGGCGCGACGTTACGCTGATATGACCGACCGCGACCCGATCTGCCCCCTCTGCGACCGGCCGATCCCCGATGGGAACGGCAGCCAGCACCATCTGATCCCAAAACTGAAAGGGGGCAAGGGCGGCCCCACGGTTTTTCTGCATGTGATCTGCCACAAAGAGATCCACGCCACCCTGACCGAAGCGGAACTGGCGCGGGATTTCAACACGGTCGAAGCCTTGCGCGCCCACCCTCGTCTTGAGAGATTCCTGGACTGGATTCGCAAACGGCCCCCTGATTTTCGATCGAAAGTGCCGCGAAAACGACGTGGCCAGTGATCAGCCCGGCAGGACCGGGTCGCCAAATGCATCATGGCCGGGCTGGGCCAGGCCCTGCATCTCAAGCCCCCGAAAATCGGGGGCCCGAGCAAACGTAGCACCTGCGCTGTGCTGAAACTCGAGCGTGGTATAGGGGCGTTTCCAAAGCCATTCGCGGTTCTCAACAGACCACAGGTCGGCATTAGGGGGAACCTCGTCGGTGAAAGCATAAAAGTGCAGATCGAACCCATATTGTGCCACATCCTGCACAGATAGCAGCTGCATCCCCTGTGCACGACAAAAGGCATCCTCGACCGCGATATTCCCGGTGCGCAGGGTGATTTGTCCAATACGCGCATCCGCGAAAGGGGCCTTGGGATCGGCGATACCGTCCGGGCGATTGCCACGGAAATCGTGTTGCAGCAGTTCGATCACGAAACCCTCGGGATCAGTCAGGTGGCACATATAGCCGATATCCAGAAACTGGTCCGGCTCTGAAACCTCGATGCCTTTTTCGCGCAAATAAGCGGCAGCCAGATCAACATCCGGCAGGGTGATGCCGATCTTCCAATATCTCTGGCCCCGATCATGTGTGTACCCGCCGCCGCCCGGCATCAAAAGCAGATCGGCATCCTGCCCGGCATATCCCAATCGCAGGCTTGCGCCCTGCCGGCGTGCAGTCATACCCATTGCATCCCCGTAAAACTCGGCAAGACGATCCGTGTCAGCCACGCGCAGACGCAGGGCAGACAACCTCATGAACATAACCGCGCAATACCGGTCGCAATTTCAGGATTGGCGGCGACACTGTCAGCCACCAGATCAAGGGAGGTCTGCATCAGGTCTTCAGGTGCAACCACGCGATCGACCAGCCCAAAGGCATAAGCCTCATCCGCAGTGATCTTTTGCCCGGCCATCAAGATCATCTTTGTCCGAGCCGGACCGATCAGGGCCGCCATGCGTGCGGGATCAGAGGGTTGTGGCAGAAAACCCAGCTTCATCACCGGATAAAAGAACTTGGCTTCCGGTACGGCGATGCGGATATCGCAGGCCAGAACCATGCCATTGGCTCCACCAGCCAGCGTTCCGTTCAGTGCGGCAACCGTCAGGCAGGGTAACGCGGCGATAGCAGCCGACAACCGCTCCCACAGATCCGAGGTCGCCAGGCCGGCACGCGCCTCTTCCAGATCGGCGCCGGCGCTGAACACTTTGCCAGCCCCGGTCAGGATCAGCGCACTTGCGTCGGTCGCGGCCTCGGCAATCTCGCACAGCTCGGTCAGCATCGCACCGGTCAGCGCATTTGCCTTGTCGGGGTTGTTGAGCGTGACTGTCCACAGCCCGTCTGCTTTGTTCAATTCAATCACGTCAATCCAACCCTTTGCCGAATATCCTCACGCCGCAGCGAAATTTCGGTGCCTAGAAACTCATCCGCGTCTGACGAACACATCCACAACAGCGCCCGCGCCGGCCAATCGGCGGGGATATGATCGGTCCAATCCAACTGGCTGACGGCGTTGATCCCGCTGGCCTTGATGACCCGCTGCATATCGGTTGCAACCGTGCCGGGCGACAGGCCCATGGCGCGGATCCCATTTGAGGATTCCTCAAGATGCAGACATTCCGTCAGCATCTTGGCCCCTGCCTTCGAGGCGCAATAATGGCTCCAGGCCTCGACTGGGTTCGACGCCGCACCGGAAGAGACCGTCAGGACAGTGCCGCCGCCCGCGGCACGCATGACCGGCAGCGCGGCGCGCATTCCATGAAATACGCCTTTGAGGTTGATGTCGATCGCTTTACCCCAAGACGCGACATCGGCGCTGGATAAATGGAAAATCGGGTCAATGACACCAGCATTGCCTATCAGAACATCCAGCCCGCCAAACTTGTTTACGCACTCTGCCACGGCCAGCTCGACCTGGGCGAAGTCACTGACGTCGCAGGCCAGTGCAATAGCGTTTTCACCAAGCGACGACGCCAGTACCTGAATTTGATCCCGATTACGCGCCACTAGCACGACATTAGCCCCTGCTGCGGCAAATACGCGCCCTGCCTCGGCCCCGATGCCGCGACTGGCCCCAGTGATCAGTACGGTTTTCCCCTGCATAAGGTTCCAGTACCTCCATTGTCCTGAGAATTAATGAACCTCTATCCTGCGAACGGGGAATGGGTCCAGCCCTTCCCCCTTGACGCCCGCCGCCACCGGCATCACCATGCGCGCAAATTTGATCAAGAAGGGTTCTATGATGTCCGTTTTTCTCCGCCGCACCTGCGGCGCAGTTCTGGCCTACACTGTCATTTCGCAGGGGGCGCTTGCCGACGTTACCCCACAGGAAGTCTGGGATGACTGGCAGTCCTATCTGGCGCAGATGGGCTATACTGTTTCAGGTGACCAGACAGATACCGGCAATGGTATCACCATCGAAAACCTGACGATGTCGATGGACCTCCCGGAAGAAGAGGGATCGTTCAGCATGGCCATGCCTGAAATGACCCTCACCGACAATGGCGACGGTAGCGTCAATATTGGTGTCCCGGAAAGTTTCCCCATGACCGTCACCGGCAATGTCGATGGTCAGGACGAGTCATTTTCAGTCGATATCGAATACGTCCACAGCGGGCTTGTTATGACCGTCTCTGGCGATCCGGATGATGTGACTTACGATTACTCTGCAGACAGCCTTGGAATCAAACTGGGTAACATCGAAGTCGACGGTGAAACGTTGCCGCCCGAAGTGGTTGGTGGCTACCTTGAAATGGCGGATGTGAGCGGCACCTCGCAAATGAAGATCGGCGAAAACCGCGATATCGACCAAAGCTTTACCGCATCAGAGATGACCTACAGCTTGGCATTTCAGGATCCCGAAAGCGAAGACGCCGGGAAATTCGACGGCACGCTTGGCGATCTGGCCTTCGACGGCACCAGCATCATCCCTTCGGATTTCGATATCTCTGACCCGCAGGCATTCTATGACGCTGGTTTTGCCTTCTCGGGTCTCTTTACTTACGGATCGGGCCAGTCTTCGATGGCGGGCAGCAGCGAAGGCGAAGACTTTTCGATGGCCAGCGAATCCGAAGGCGGACGGCTTTCCGGCAGCATCGACGCGAACCGAATTGCTTATGACGTCGAACAAAACAGCGCCAAAATTGCTGTAACCACTGCGGAACTGCCCTTTCCAATCGAAATTGCCATGGAAAGTGGCGGTTTCAAGTTCGAATTCCCGGTACAGGAATCCGAAGAGATTCAACCCTTTGGGCTGGCGATAAACTTGACGGACTTCACTATGTCAGACGTTCTGTGGAGCATTTTTGACCCCGCAGCCGCCCTGCCACGCGATCCGGCCACGATTGCGCTGGATCTTTCCGGTACGGCCAAAGTGCTGACCAACTTCTTTGACCCCGAGGCCGTAGAGGCGCTTGAGTTTGCGGACGAAGCGCCGGGTGAATTGCACTCTCTGACGATCAACGAGTTGCTGGTCTCTATGGTCGGTGCGGAACTGTCCGGCGATGGCGACTTCACCTTCGACAATTCCAACACTGAGGAACTGGGCGGTCTGCCGACACCCGCTGGCGTTGCGAACCTGCAACTGGTTGGTGCGAATGCCCTGATCGACACTCTGATCGGTATGGGTCTGATTGCCGAGCAAGACGCAATGGGCGCGCGAATGATGATGGGTCTCATGGCAGTGCCAGGGGAAGAGCCCGACACGCTGAATTCGACAATCGAGTTCAAGGAAGATGGTCAAATTCTGGCCAATGGACAGCGCATCAAATAAAAGAAACAGGGAAGGCGGCCCGGCTGCCTTCCCTTTTACGACGAGCGCCGGCGAACACGCCGGAACAGCACCGACCCACCGCTGCTGACACGTTGATCGTAGGCAAACCCAAGTGCCGAAAGATGATCGAAACAAGCCTTGATCCCATGCAATCCGATCTTACGGGTGTGGACCTCAAGATAGACTTTCTGGACATTCACAAGATCGACCCCGTCGAACAGAAACTTCTCGCCCCCTTCGATATCGACGATCAGCACGTTGGCTTCAAAGTCCCGCAGAATTTCTGACAGAGGACGTTCCGGCACGCTGACCTCACTGACATAGTCCGGATCAGGGTCCAGAGATGAGGACCAGAACGGTTCACGTATGTAAAATCGGGCGGTTCCGGGAACCCGTGTATCGCCGAGAGCAACCGCGTTCACCACCTCGACATTCGCAATGTCATTTGCCTTGTGGACACGGCCGATGAATTCACACAGCGTCGGGTTCGCCTCGATGCACTTTGCGTGGCGTACACCAAGTTGTGTCACCAGATAGGACGAGATGAAGCCGATCCCAGCGCCCAGCTCTACCACGCGATCCTTCGGGTCGATAAATTTCGGCAGACCGGTCACTTCGTCTTTTTCGTAACGCTCGGCCAGGATTGAACGCTTGACCTTAGGCGTAATGATCTGCGGATCATCGGGGATCGTAACCCCGCGCAGCGATAGATTGTTCTGCATGTTCTGGCCTGCCCGTTCTTCCTGCCCAGTCGTCTCATTCTCATCCACTTGGATCAACTACTAACCTACGGCTACGGACAAAACAGCGGAATTATTGCAGCCACATGCGAAATTCGCCTTTCTGGCCTTTCTGCAAACCCCCGAAAATGACCGCAGGTCTTGCGGGACGGACGGGCGGACGATAGGTCCAAAGAAACAAGACCGGAGGCCAGATGATGCGCACACCCGAAGAGATCAGCCAACACCTGCTGGATGCGGCTCGTAAGGCCGGGGCCGAGGCCGCGGATGCCATTGTGCTGGACGAGTCTTCGGTCTCGGTCGAGGTACGCTCCGGTGCGCTTGAGGCCGCCGAACGGTCCGAGGGTACCGATCTGGGGCTGCGGGTGTTTCTGGGCCAAAGACAGGCCATCGTCTCTAGTTCCGACAGCCGGTCCGAAACTCTGACAGCCATGGCCGAACGCGCCGTCGCTATGGCCCGCGAAGCCCCCGAAGACCCGTTTACCGGCCTGGCGAATGAGGCTCAGTTGATCCGGGATTGGGACATTCAGGCACTGGAACTGTGCGATCCCGCGCCGGAGCCCACAGCTGAAGATCTTCTGAATGATGCGCTGGCGGCGGAATCTGCGGCGCTGGCGGTTGAAGGCGTCTCACAGGTTTCGGACGCGGCGGCCGCCTATGGTACCCATCGGGTGCATCTGGCAGCCACAAACGGCTTTTCCGGCGGGTACGAGCGCAGCAGCCGGTCAACCTCCTGCGTAGCGATCTCGGGCCAGGGTACCGGGATGGAGCGCGATTATGACGGCGACAGCCGCACATTCCAAAACGATTTGCGCAGCCCGGACCAGATTGGTCGGACCGCAGGCGAACGTGCTGTGGCGCAGGTTGGCGCGCGCAAGCCTGCAACAGGCGTCTATCCGGTTCTGTTCGATGAACGGATTTCATCTTCGTTGATCGGGCATCTTCTGGGCGCCAGCAACGGTATCTCCATCGCGCGCGGCTCGTCCTGGTTGTCGGATTGTCTTGGACAACAGGTTCTGCCGGAACATCTTTCGCTGATCGAAGACCCACATCGCCCGCGCATGTCAGGGTCGCGCCCCTTTGATGCCGAAGGCCTGCCCACACAACACCGGGCGATCATCGAAAACGGTGTATTGACGGGCTGGACATTGGACCTGGCCAGCGCACGAAAACTCAAGATGTCCTCGACAGGAAATGCTACGCGGGGCGTGTCTGGGCCTCCGTCGCCAAGCAACTGGAACCTCAGCCTGACACAGGGCGAGCGCAGCCGTGCAGAGCTGCTGCGCGATATGGGCACCGGACTGTTGGTAACGTCAATGATCGGATCGACCATCAACCCCAATACCGGGGATTATTCCCGTGGTGCCTCGGGGTTTTGGATCGAGAATGGCGAGATTACCCACCCGGTCAACGAATGCACCATCGCCGGGAACCTGCGCGATATGCTGCTGCGGATCATTCCGGCCAATGACGCCCGCCCCTATTTGTCGCGTGTGGTCCCATCGTTGCTGATCGAGGGAATGACACTTGCCGGCAACTGACCTACCCCTGCTGATTGACGCCGCGCGCGAGTCTGGAAAGATCGCAACACGGTATTCCGGGGCAAAAGCACAACGCTGGGATAAGCCCGATGGTGCAGGCCCGGTAACCGAGGCTGATCTGGCCGTGAACGCGATGCTCGAACAGCGCTTGCCCTCTGCGCGACCGGGTTACGGCTGGCTCAGCGAAGAGACCGAGGACACCCAGCATCGCCTGTCCCGGGACCGGGTTTTTATCATTGACCCGATCGACGGCACCCGCAGCTTCACCGAAGGTTCCTCGACCTGGGCGCATTCCCTGGCTGTGGCGGAACATGGTCAGGTGACGGCGGCGGTTATTTACCTGCCCTTGCGTGACCTGTTGTATGCGGCGGCCAAGGGCCAAGGGGCCACACTAAACGGCGCGCCGATTGTCGTATCGGACACCCAAGACATCACGACGGCCGAGATCCTGGCCGCGAAACCCAATCTGGACAGCCGGCACTGGTGTCAGGGCCGGGTTCCTCAATTCCGTCGAAACTATCGCCCGTCGCTTGCCTATCGGTTGGCATTGGTCGGGCAGGGTCGCTTTGACGGAATGTTGACACTGCGCCCCAGCTGGGAATGGGACATCGCGGCAGGGGATTTGATCGTCCAAGAGGCAGGTGGCATATGTACGGACCGGCTTGGCGCCCCACTGCGCTTTAACAACCCACATCCGCGCCTGAATGGTGTCATCGCGGCAAACCCGCCATTGCACCGGCAACTGGCGGATCAGATTGACCCAGACAGTGCGGGCATTGCGCCATGAGCAAACCGCGATCCCTTAGTCTGGCGGCCTATCGCGTGCTTTCGTGGGGCGTACCCGGCAACGGGGACCAACCCTATGTGCCCCGACCATCAGGAGATCTGATCTGGATTCACATCGCCAATCCGGGTCGCCTTCACGCGATGATGGATTTCTGCCACAGACTGCTGCAGTCGCGCCCGGGCCTGTCGGTTGTCCTGTCGGCCCCACCCGAAGCGGACCTGAGTCAGTGGGACTGCGCGAAATACATACTTGTGAACCTACCTTCGGAACAAACCGGCGCCGCGCGGGTGTTTCTGGACCATTGGCGCCCGAATATTGGCATTTGGGTTGGCGGCGGGCTGATGCCCAATGTGATTACCCGTGCCCACGAGCGCGAAGTGCCGTTGATCCTCATCGAAGCTGAAATCGACCTGAACACCGCGCGTGGGACCCGGTGGCTGCCCGATATCAGCCGGTACACTCTCGATTGCTTTCAACGAATTCTGGCTACCAGCAACGAAACGGCCCGGCAGATCCGCAAACTGGGAATCGCCTTCACCAAGGTCAGCGAGGCGCCTCCTCTGCTGATAAGTCCGAACCCTTCTCCGTGGCCCGAAGACGAACTGATCGAAACCAATCACGCCTTTTCAAGCAGACCCATCTGGCTTGCGGCCTGGGTGAAGGATAAAGAGTTCATCTCGGTCCTCAGCGCCCACCGTCAGGCCATGCGGATGCTGCCCCGGTTGACCCTAATCCTGCATGTCGCCGACATACAGGAAGCCGCCCCACTGCACAGGCGGCTCGAAGCCATGGACTTGCGCTGCATCAACTGGGACGATGGCGGCATGATTGAAGATACCACACAGATCGTCTTGTCCTCGGACCCAGAGGATTTGGGCTTGTGGTACCGTGTTTCGGCAGTGTCCTTTATCGGCAACTCGCTCGAACGGGGCGACGGGGGACAGGAACCGTTTGGTGCGACCGCCCTGGGATCGGCTGTCATACATGGCCCGCATGTTGACCAGCATCAGACAGCCTACGATCAGCTGGACCAGGCAGGCGCCGCTTTGACGGTCAGAACCGCAACCGAACTTGGGGATGCCGTGGTAGAATTACTTGCGCCTGACCGCGCGGCGGATATGGCTTTGGCAGGCTGGCAGATCGTGACCGACGGCGCGCCGCAATCAGATCAGCTGATCGAACTGGTACAGGACTATCTGGACGAACGGAGCACCGACGATGCGGGCACCTGACTTTTGGAATACTGCTCCGGATCAGTTGGACCTCAGAGCCCGGCTGCTGTCCCCGTTAGGACGGGTTTATGCGGCGGCGACAGCCCGTAGGCTGGCCTCGGAAACAGGTTTCAACCCAGGCGTCCCCGTTATCTGCATTGGAAACCTGAATGCAGGCGGGACCGGCAAAACGCCAACCGTGATCTGGATGATCGAACAGCTGCGGGACGCGTGGCATCAGACCCATGTTGTCACCCGAGGCCACGGCGGCGCACTGACAGGACCTGTGCGCGTCGATCCTGGCAAACATACGGCGGCAGAAGTCGGGGATGAACCGCTGCTGCTGGCCGCATTTGCGGATGTCTGGGTGGCCAAGGACCGCGCCGCGGGCGCAAAAGCCGCTGCCCAGGCCGGGGCAACGGTAATCCTGTTGGATGACGGGTTTCAGAACCCCTCGGTCGCCAAGGATTTCTCGGTCATCGTTGTGGATGCCGAGCGGGGGTTCGGCAACGGATTGTGCCTGCCTGCGGGTCCACTGCGGGAACCGGTCGATGTGGGGCAGCAACGGGCCGATCTGGTGCTGTCGCTGGGCGGCACAGACGCGCAGACACAGTTCGCCGCCCGCTGGGGGGGAAATCTGACGGTTCCACATGCGACCGGTGCGGTCGAACCGCTGCAGACAGGAATGGATTGGACGGACACGCCGGTTCTCGCCTTTGCCGGTATCGGCCATCCGGAGAAGTTCTTTGCCACCCTGCGCCAACAGGGCGCCACCCTGCTGCGGGCCGAGGCGCTGGACGATCACCAGCCCCTGACACCGGCCCTGATGACACGGCTAGAGAATGAAGCGCACCTGCTCGGCGCTCAGATGGTCACGACGGAAAAAGATGCGGTCCGCCTGCCAGCCGCCTTTCGCAGCAAAGTCATCACCCTGCCCGTCCGGCTGAATATGGACGAGGGCGACCGGGTCAAACAGTTGCTACTGCAGGTCGCGCCTTCGCCCTGAAGGCGACCGGCCCTGACAGGCCGGTCGTGTTTGGATTTAGCTGCCCAGTTCGGCGTCGATCAGCTTTTTGAATTCTTCGTAAGACTGATTGTCGACCTTCTTGCCGTTCACAATAAAGGATGGGGTTGCTCTGATGTCGTCGCGCTCGGCGTTTTCCTGATACCAGGCCACCAGCGTCTGCGCACGCGTTCCGTCCTGCAGGCAGGCATCAAGCTGGTCGTTGCTGATTCCGGCCAAACGTCCGATCTTGCGCAGCTCGTCCACGATTTCCGCAGGTCCTCCGGCGCGAGTCCATTTGGACTGATCCTTGTAGATCAAGTCGGAGATGCCGAAGAACTTCTCGGGGCCGCCACAGCGCGCAACCATCGAGGCCCAAAGACCATATTTGTCAAAATACACCTCACGGTAGGTGAATTTGACCTTGCCGGTGTCGATATAGTTCTTCTTCAGCTCTTTATACGTCCCCTGATGGAAGGTCGCGCAATGGGGGCAGGTGTAGGACGCATATTCGACGATCTCGACCGGCGCATCCGCCGAGCCCTGAACCATTTCGATGATGGTCGAGGTATCCAGATCGGTCTGTTGTGCCTCGGCGCTGCCAACCAGCGGGTTGGACGGAGTAGAATTCGACTGCGTCAGCCAATAGCCGCCTGCGGCTATGGCGATGGCGGCGCAGATTCCGGTTGCAATACGGCTCATGAATCAGCCCTTTCTCAGCATTTTTGCTTGGATAAAACGTTACGGCCCAGACGTTCAAGGGCTGCGCGCAGATCGCCATCATGGACACCCTGCGCGGCCCGGTCTGCCTCGGCTATGATTTCTGGTTTGATTGTGGGTTTCGCCTGTTTCGGCTTGTGATCGAAACTGGCCTGCCCCTCGGCAAATCCTGTCGGAGCTGTCTGGGTGATGCGCACCCGGCTGATGGCATTATAGCCATAAACCGCATTCACCTTGCCGCGCAGCTGTTCCTTTTGCATCTCAAGCATCGGCGCCTGCGGACCGGTGGTCAGCACCGTCAGCGTGGCCCCCATACCGCCCTTGCCATAGCCCACTTTCACCGGCCGCGCGATCGAGGCCACATCCTGCCCCACGATCTCGGCCCAATGGGTCAATAGACGAGAGACAGCGAATCCCCGGCTTTCCCCGGCGCGCCTGATCTGGCCGTTCAGCAATGTCGCAGTACGTTTAAAGCCGCGTGTCGAAGAACGTCTGGGCTGCATCTGGTTTCCAACTCCTGTCTCTCTATTGTAAAGGGCAGAACACCGGGCACCAGCGAAACCCGACAAGGAGATATGTAAAACTTGCGTGACACCCACGAAATTGACTTCAGCGATGAGTTGCTGGCCTGGTACGACCGCAATGCCCGTGAAATGCCATGGCGCATTAGTCCTGCCGATAGGTCTTCCGGAATGCGTCCTGACCCCTATCGGGTTTGGCTGTCTGAAATCATGCTACAGCAGACAACTGTGGCAGCGGTGCGCGACTATTTCCTGCGGTTCACATCTCGGTGGCCGACAGTTGAATCACTGGCCGCAGCGCCTGACGAGCAGGTCATGGGGGAATGGGCCGGTCTGGGATATTATGCCCGCGCCCGCAATCTGCTGAAATGCGCGCGCGTTGTGGTTGAAAGCCATGATGGCTGTTTTCCCGACTCACACGATGAGCTGCTGAACCTGCCGGGCATAGGCCCGTATACAGCCGCCGCGATTGCAGCCATTGCCTTTGATCGTCCGGAAACCGTGTTGGACGGCAATGTCGAACGTGTCATGGCCCGCCTATACGACATTCACGATCCGCTGCCGGGGTCAAAACCACAACTCAAGCAACGGGCAGCTGCATTGACCCCAGCGGTGCGTCCGGGCGACTATGCACAGGCCGTGATGGATCTGGGTGCGACTGTCTGCACCCCAAGATCCCCGGCATGCGGGATATGTCCAATGCGCACGCGTTGCCGCTCCCACGCTGCGGGTACCCAGGCCGATCTGCCCCGCAAAACACCGAAAAAGCCAAAACCCACACGTTATGGCCATGTCTACATCACCCAGACAGCGGACGGGGCGATGTTGCTTGAACGCCGCCCAGACAAAGGGCTTTTGGGCGGTATGCTGGGATGGCCGGGATCCGAATGGTCCGATGCGCCGTCTGACACCGCGCCGTTTGCGGCGGACTGGCGCGTTCTACCGGGCGAAGTGCGCCACACGTTCACGCATTTCCACCTGATCCTGCAGGTTTGGGCAACCTCTTTACCGCCCTGTGCGGCACCGGAGGACATGATCTTGCTTGATAAACATGCCTTTCGGCCCAGCGATCTGCCGACGGTCATGCGCAAGGCATTTGACCTCTGGCGCAACCAGTAACACATTATGCTGAAACACGACCTACGGATAGTCTGTCCCGCGTCGACCGGAGCTTTTGATGATCGCATCTGAAACATTGACTCGCTGGCAATCCACCCTTCCATTCTGGGTCTCGTTTTTGCTGATTCCATTGATTTGGGCCACGGCCTTTGTGGGTGGCTGGTGGGTCTTGCTGGTGCCGCTTTCAACATGGTGGATATTTGCCGCGCTGGATCAGCTCACCGGGCTCGACCTCGAAAATGCGGACCCAGATACGCCGGACAGCATGTTGCGCTGGTATATCCTGCTGACCAAAGCCTGGATTCCGGTACAGTTCCTGACCCTTTACGGGCTGCTTTGGTATGTGACGCACAGCTCTCACCTGTCTTCACCAGAAAAGATCGGCCTGTTCTTTGGCATGGGTGTGGTCTCGGGGACGATTGGGATCAACTACAGCCACGAACTGATGCACCAGAAGGGCCGACTGGAGCGCGGGCTTGGCGACATCCTGCTGGCTATGGTCTTGTACTCGCACTTCCGGTCCGAACATTTGCTGGTTCACCACCGCTATGTCGGAACCCCGCGCGATCCGGTAACAGCACGATACAACGAAGGCTTTCATCGCTTCTATCCGCGTGTTCTGTGGCAATGCCTGGCCTCCGCCTTTCATGCCGAGCGCGAGAAACTGGCGCGCAAGAACCAACCCTGGACGGACCGCGCAAACCCGTTCTGGCGGTATTGGATATTACAGTGTGGTATGCTGACCCTGGCAGGTTTGATTGGAGGATGGTCCGGCCTTGTCCTGTTTCTGATTCAGGCCGGCGTCGCCATCTGGCAGCTTGAACTGGTGAACTATGTCGAACATTACGGGCTGACCCGAAAATATCTGGGCCAGGGGAAATACGAACACGTCCTGCCCTGTCATTCGTGGAACGCGTCGCAAAAAGCGTCGAACTGGCTGCTGATCAATCTACAGCGCCACTCGGACCATCACTACAAACCCAACCGTCGATTTCCACTGCTTCAACATCACGATCAGAACACCGCACCGCAACTGCCCTACGGATACCCAGTGATGACGATCGCCGCGATGGTCCCACCGCTCTGGCGGCGTGTCATGAACCCCCGTGTGCGGGATTGGCGCCGCCGGTACTACCCCGAAGTCACAGACTGGCAACCCTACAACAAGTCACAAAACCCGATGCCAGGGTCCTGACCGCAGCGTGCCTCGGCGCGCTGCCCGGCCCAACGACTGGCCCTGCGTCTTTGATGCATGGTCCATCGACGATAGAGCCTTAAGCTACATCACCCAGATATCCATCGGGTATTCAACACCGCGCACAGGGTGGCCCTTGTTTTCGGTAAATTCGGCTGTCAGTTCGGAGGCACTGCTCCCTTCCTGCTCAAGCTGCAGGCGCACCGCATCACTCAGCACGATCCGGGCCTGCAGCTCGCGGGTCATTGCCTCAAGTTTCGCAGCGACATTTACCGCATCACCGATCACAGCAAATTCCAGACGGTTGGCGCCAATATCCCCCAGAACAACCGAGCCATAATGGACACCGATGCCAACATGAATTTCGGGCTCTCCGGCACGTCTACGTTCTATGTTCCACCGGTCAATCACAGTCACCATGCCGCGCGCGCAGGATACCGCGTTGGTCGCATCCAACGGTGTCGTCACCGGGGTCCCGAAAGTTGCCATAAGACCATCGCCCAAGTACTTGTCCAATGTCCCATGATGGCGGAACACTTCGGCCTCCATCCTGGCGTGAAATCCACGCAGCACCTCGATCACGTCATAAGGATCACGACCCGCCGCATATTTGGTGAACCCCACAATATCTATGAAGAGCACTGCGACATTCTCTTTTCGCACCTGTTTGAGCGGATCATCATTTTGGCTCAGTTCCTCCACCACATTTGGTGAGAAATATCGCGACAGGTTCGCTCGTTCCCGTTCCAACCCAGCATTGGTCATCAGCAGATGATTGAGCCGCCGCATCGACACGCCCAGCGTCACCGCCACCATCAGGAACACAATCACTTGCTGGATTCGGATCGAAGATCTGAAACTATTTGGATCCAACATCTCGGCTACATCCGGATACCCCTGCAAGGCCTCGGCCACTTTCTCACTTATGCCGGGAATCGGAACCGCAACCCACCAGGCAATCACCCATCCGGTAGTCCAGATTATTGCAGTCCATGTGCCTATGGCAATCACCGTGCGCCAGGAATAGGCCATGGTTCCTGCTGCAAGAATGACGAAGAAATACTGAAAGTTGTCAAACCGGAATTGCATTGCCAATGGGCGCACATCATCGCTGAACGGGTTGGGAATGATCATTCCCAAAGTCATAATCAAAAGGTCAACAAAGATAAGCAGCAACTCTGTCCGAGATTGCCCCACACGGCCTGCCCGTCGGATCATCCAACCATTTGCGCAAATCAGCAAAAGGATGAAATGATACCAAAGGACCTCCCAATGCGGGTTCAGGAAGATCAACAAAAGGCCAGTCAGACCCATTGCGATCCAGCGGGCCCGGACAGCAAGCTCCAGCCCCTCGCGCTTGTGCCGTTCCAGCGCAGCTTCGGTGTATTTATTCTCGATTTCTACTTCGTTCGGACGGGTGAAAAAGAACCACCTAGCCCGAGGTTCGCTGGCTGCTGTGTCCGACATTGCGAAAGCTCCTACACTGCGCCGATTGCTTCAATAGGCTCATATCGGAACTCATCAGGGAAAGAAACAAAAGACCCCGCCGTTGATCGGCGGGGCAAGGCTTAGTGCCTTGTGTCAGGCCACAGGCACCGGCGGTATTGGTCTATCAGTTGTGCATCTCGGACCGGATCTGCTGACGCAAGACGTCGATCGGCACGGTTTTGCCGTCGCGCTTGAAGCACCAGTAGGTCCAGCCGTTGCAGGAGGGCGCATTCTCGAGATGGGCACCAACCTGATGGATCGAACCCTTGATATTTTGCCCCACCAGTGTCCCATCGGCGCGGACCTTGGCCTTGTGACGCTGGTTCATGGAATAGAGTTCCTCGCCCGGGCGTAGCATGCCGCGTTCGACCAACTGGCCAAAGGGCACGCGTGGCTCGGCGCGTTTGCTGGTGCTGACCTCCAGCGCCTCGCGGTCGAATTTACGCACTTTCGCGATGCGCTTTTCGGCCACTTTGCGATAACTTTCTTCGCGCTCAATCCCGATGAATTCGCGACCCAGCATCTTGGCCACGGCCCCTGTAGTCCCGGTGCCAAAGAACGGGTCCAGAATAACGTCACCCGGATTGGTTGATCCAACCAGCACGCGGTGCAGCAATGATTCCGGTTTCTGCGTCGGATGCGCCTTGTCGCCGTTTTCATCCTTGAGCCGTTCATGGCCAGTGCAGATCGGCAGCACCCAGTCGCTGCGCATCTGGACGCCTTCGTTCAACGCTTTCAGTGCCTCATAGTTGAAGGTGTATTTCGCCCCTTCACGCTTGGAGGCCCAGATCATTGTCTCATGCGCATTTGTGAACCGCTTGCCACGGAAATTCGGCATCGGGTTCGATTTACGCCAAACTACATCGTTGAGGATCCAATACCCAGCATCCTGCAACGCAGACCCAACACGGAAAATGTTGTGATACGATCCAATCACCCAGATCGCGCCATTGGGCTTCAGCAGACGATGGGCCGCCTTCAGCCATTCCCGCGTGAACTGGTCGTAGACGCCAAAGCTGGAAAACTGGTCCCAGTGATCATCGACTGCATCCACTTGGCTGTTATCGGGGCGGTGCAGTTGCCCTTTCAACTGCAGATTATATGGGGGATCGGCAAAAATCAGGTCAACCGAAGCCTCGGGCAGACTGTTCATCACTTCGATGCAGTCCCCGGATAGGATCGTGTTTACAGGGAGCGCTGTCGCGCCCTTTTTGGTAGTCGTTGTCATATCGCTGCCTCAAGTTCCACGGCGCTTATGCGCTCATTTGGTTGAGACAAGGATGAGTCAAAGACGATTCGCCGTCAATTTCTTTTTTGAATCAGCGGCTTACGATTTACTCTTGATACAACATATTGTGGACGGGCTTGAACGAAACTCTATGGTGAGGGGTCACACCAAGATTTCGCAGCGCATCCTTGTGTTGTTTTGACGGATAACCGGCATTTGTCTCCCAGCCGTATCCCGGATGCTGTTGCGCCAAATCCACCATCAGTTGATCGCGCCAGTTTTTGGCAAGGATCGAAGCTGCGGCGATCGACACGGAATGGGCATCGCCTTTGACCACTGCCTGCGCCGGAATGGCCAGTCCGCGCGGAATCATATTTCCGTCGATCAACAGATAATCCGGGGGGGGATCCAGCGCCGCCACCGCGCGCTCCATCGCCAGATGCGAGGCACGCAAGATGTTGTGCTCATCAATCTCGGCCACCGAAGCCTCGGCCACCGCGAATTCGGCGCAGCCACGCAGGGCAGTATCCAATGCGGCCCGGCGCTTGGCCGACAATTTCTTTGAATCATTCAATCCTTCGGGCATGTTCGCAGGATTCAGGATCACCGCAGCAGCCACAACAGGACCGGCCAGCGGCCCCCGCCCAACCTCATCGACGCCGGCAATCCGCAGATATCCCTGCGCAAGCGCGGCTTTTTCAATCTCATAATCCGGTGTGGTCATGTTTTGGGAAAATCCTGTTTTCCCCCATTGCGCAAGAAAAAAGAGAGGACAGCAATCGCTGCCCTCTCCGACGTGATGCTTCTAAGGCACCACTCCTGCTCGAACCGTATTACTTGTAAACGACGCGGTATCCCTGTTGGCGCAGGCAGGCGGGTTCATAGGCCCGCTTGACTTTATTGCCATTCCAGAAACCGACCTTGCACTTTTTGGGCAGGCTATTGGCGTATTTGTAGTGCTTATCCAGGCAGCGCGTCCCCAGAAGCGGGCGCTTTTTGCCATAGCCCTTGAAGGTTTCCAGGCACCTTTGCGGCAGACTATAGCGCGCAACGCGCTCGGGCAAGGGACGGATATGGTTCGGCCGATGCCTGGGGGTCCTCTGGATGTGCTGTTTGGGGGCCTGATACACGTGGTTGTAGTTGCGGGTAACCTTTTTGCTGTCACCTTGCTTGTCAAAATGATGGATGGCAGCGCCAATCAAGGCAATCGCCGCCAGCCCGCCAAGAATATCTTCTGCATCAGCGGCACGGGCCTGGGATGCAGAAACGCCGGTAATTGCGACTGCAGAGGCAATGATCAGAGCGATGAATTTCTTATGCATGGTGCTGTCCTTTCGGGTACTCGGTGGACGTGATGACAGTCCGTAAATTCGATGACCCGACATTGGGGATGTCCCCTTCAGACAAGCAATAACGCCGTTTTGTTATCTGATATCAGACCGCGAAACCCCTTTGCGTTATTGAATATCAACCAAAGCCATGCGCAGGATGCGGCCTATGAAACAGATCCTCTCTTCTCTGGCCATCGGGGCCCTGATATCGCTTGGTTCCATGGCGTCAGCAGCGGACTGCTATGCCGATTACAAGGCCAAGCAGGACAATCCGTTGCGCCTGCATTATGGCGTCATGCAGGTTTCGTCCTGCGGCAAAGGAAAAGCCAAAAAAGAGGTCGCGCAACGGCTGCGCGGCTCGGGCTGGACCCTGCTGAACGTCATGTCCGTTTTTGGACCGGAAGGGTTGGATAAAAGGAAGGCCAATGCCGGAAAATTCTATCTCCGTTACTGAGGCACGGCGCTCGGGCGTCAGGTTGGTTGGCGCGGGCATCACGGTAATCGTTGTCATACTTGTGGCCTCTGCCGCCTTTCTGTTCTGGACATTGCCAGATGCAAACGCGTTCAATGCCCGCGTCGAACGTCTGTTCGTCGAGAGTGATCTGACCTCGCAGACCGAGATTCGCCTACTCGAGATTCTGGCCCAGTCCGGCACTGCCTTTGCCGATACATTGTCCAGTTACCGCATGGTTATCTTTGTTTTGCTGGTTTTCGCCACTGCAATGCTGATTGCTGCGCTGGTGTTTCTGGTCATGCTGGTGCTGTTGAACCGACGCATGGCACAGATTGAGCGCACTGGGATTCAGGTCACTTCACTTTTGATCAGCCGGGAAGAGAATACCGTCTATCTCAATAACATGGATTTCAAACTGACAGCGTCGGCGATGGAAACCCTGTCAGTTCTTGCCGAATCCCGGTTGGATGACGAGGTTCTATCCGGCATTCAGATCGAGGCGATGATTTCCGGCAAAAGCACAGCTGATTGTGACGAGGCTGCTGGCGCGACGCGGATCAAGCGCCTGCGCGATGCTTTGGGCAATCAGATGGTCAGCGAGTTGCTGGTCAAGAACATTGCTAAAAAAGGCTATATGTTGTCGATCGAAAAAGACGTCATTCAGATGATTTGATATTGGGAAAATCCTGCTCTGCCCCTTGGAAAACACGGATCAAACGCCCATCCTATAAAGACCCGTGCCGGGGAGGATGATTATGAACGTTCACGTGACTCCAAATATCAAAGGCTATGGGATCTCGGTCGAACCACTTGTCGGCCGTATCGCAATCTACCGGGATGAGATCCTTCTGGCTGAAAGCTTTGATGCCAAGGTAATGTACGAAACTCGGTTGCCGCCGATGATCTACATCCCCCGTCAGGATGTACATGTCGATCTCAGCGATGAGACCGAACTTCAGACATTCTGCCCGTTCAAAGGCACCGCCACTTACCACGATGTCGTTCTGGCGGATCAACGATTGGCCAACTCCGTCTGGGCTTACGAGAACGCCCTGCCCGAAAGCGCCGCGATCCAGGGCCATATCGGCTTTATGCCCACCGCATATACGCGGATTGAGCTGGGTGAAAACAACCTGCGCAACCCGGAAGACGGCAATATCAGCGGGCCGCTGATTGATTGGCTGATGCGGGGGGCCAGTGATCTAAGCACGCCCGAAGCATTCACCAAAGCGCTGGCCGAGAAGATGCTGGAACATGGAATTGCCATTCAGCGCCTCAGTATCCTTGCCTGGTCCCTACATCCGTTGATCGCGGGCAAACACTATATTTGGGAAAAGGATGAGGCCGAGATTTCGACCAATGTGCCCACCTATGAAATCCACGACCACCCCGCCTATATCAACAGCCCTCTGCGCCACGTGTCCAACGGTATGGGCGGCGTGCGCCAAAGGCTGAATGACGAGAACCCTCAGCACAGCTTTCCAATCATGGAAGACCTGCGCGCCAAAGGGGCGACTGACTATGTCGCGATGCCCCTGCCATTTTCAGACGGGCGCACCAATGTCTTGACGCTGACTTGCGATCACCCCGACGGGTTCACAACGGCCAATCTTGGGCTGGTGTTCGAATGCTCCTCGGTGATTGCCCGGTTCTACGAAGTCTTCATGCAGCGCGAAAACGCCCAGGTATTGCTGGAAACCTATGTCGGAAAGCGGACCGGCGCGCGTGTCCTGGGCGGAGAAATCCGTCGTGGCGACGGGGATGAGATTGATGCAGCCATCATGTTCTGCGACTTGCGCAATTCTACCCTGTTAGAAGAAAAGCTGGGCCGCGCCGCCTATATCAATCTGCTGAATGACTTCTTTGAAACGGTCTCGGACATCGTCGACGAAAACGGTGGTGAAGTTCTGAAATTCATCGGGGACGCTGTTCTTGCTGTATTCCCGGCAGGCGAAGATTCTGCTTTAGCCCGCGAAAACGCGCAGCGATCAGCAGTTGGAATCGTTGAAAGGTTAGGAGAGCTGCGCAAGTCTGGGTCCGACATGCATTGCGATTGTTCGATTGGCGTCGCCTATGGGCGCGTAACCTACGGCAATATCGGGTCGCGCGAACGGTTGGACTTCACCGTGATCGGACAAGCTGCGAACGTCGCCGCCCGACTTGGGGAATACAGCAAGATCGTAAATCACAGGATTGTTGTGACCAAAGACATCGTGCCGGCCTGTACAGACGCTTTGCCACTTGGAGAGGTCAAGCTGCACAACGTGTCACAACCCGTGTGCTCATACGCGCTCAAAACCTCGGCGGACGCGATTCTGAACGGATAGTCGCGCGAAGTTGCGTTTGATACTCACGCATCTTGCGATAGGGACAGCATTATCCGCCCAGCAGAAGCAACGCGGTTTGGGCCGGGGAAATTGTGCTTTGAAGCTGCGTGATCTGACTGCGCGCAAGGTATCTGTCGGTCAAATCCCCGATCGCCTCTTCATCCGCGAACTGCGCTAAATCGTCAGATCCAGTCAGGTTCGACAACCTATCCTTGAACACCTCAAGCTGCTTGTCGATGTCCAACTGACCAAAGCTTGAGGGCAACCCAAGCGCCGTCTCCATCATCTTTCGCAACGGCGGAAGGCCCATCAAGTCGAACCATTTCGTGTCACCACTGCTGGCTTGCGATGCCAACTCAGCCAGCGCATGTTGTGCATACAGGGATATGCGCATTGACTCGTCCTGTTCACCCACGGCGACCTCAAAGCGCGAGGTCACGTTGCCCCGGGCAATATCCTCCATAAATGTCGAAAGAATGGTTCTTCGAATTTCGCCAGGGCCCAGTCCAAATGCCTCAGAGAATTCACGGTATCTTTTGTCAGATAGGCGATTGGACAAAGCATCATCTGCGCTCGTTCCATCTGACAGGATTTTCTGGATGAAATAGCGGTTGTCGATGTCGCCCTCCAGACCAAATGCGCCCAAGGCAACCTGTAGCAGCCGGCGGTCAGAAACCAGATCTTCAGCCGTCTGAACCTTGCCGATGTTTTCCCGGAAATACGTCGCCTCACGCTCATTGACCGTCGAAGAGGAAAAGCTGTTCAACTGGCCTTCGTAGGTGCGCTGAAGGAACCGCCAGCCAACAATGCCACCTGAGGGTATGACCGGCTGAAAGGTCATTGCTGGTAAGCCATGAGGCGCTCTTCTCGCGGTAGCAGAGCACGCAGGGATTTAAGGCATTTGTAATACTGCTCGGCCAACAAGGCTTCGGTTGCCTCGGCCAAAACTCTGCGGCTGTCCGCATCCGTAAACACTTGGCTCAACTCTTCCACCCGACGCAGCAGTTGTTGGCGGGCGCTTTCAGCTTCCATGTCTCCAGACAGAACCAGTTGCGTCGCATAGCACACTCTGCGAACGGGTGTGTTCACCTCGTCAGGATGTATCGCATCGCGCAAACGCAGGACATTTGCCTGTGGTGTCATGATTGAAAACCGACTTCTACGATCGCCGTTTTCCACAACTACACCATTAATCAGCACCCGTTCTTTTGGGGCAAGCTTCAATACCAAACCCGCCATCAGTTCGCACCCATTTGCCGAAGGCCTTTAAGAACGGCCATGTTTATTTCCAGAAGGGGCTCTACCGAAGCCTTATTGCTGAGTATCTGGCTGCTGTGCTGTTCGGTGAACTCAGCAAGATAGAAAATCCGGGCGCGAAGGTCATTCGGCAAGGCGTTATTGGAATCGGCGACCCCGTTTGCCAACACAGACCAAAGCCTCCGGTTTTCATGCAAAGCCTGAACAAACGCTCCAAAGTCGGTTTTGTGCCGCGCGGCCGCAGCCTTCAACCGATGCGTGATCTTGGAAATCGCCTCATATTCCGTATCACGCGGTGTGCGCGTCGGAGCAGCGGCCTGCGCATAGACGCGTTGTGCAAGAGTTTGCGGTGTCACTTGAAATCCTTCCAAAAGGCCGTCTTACGGCGGTCAAAGCCGGGGCGCGTCTCCACGCCCCGGCCAGGGTCCTGAACTTAGCGGAACAGAGACAGGATCGACTGCGGCGCCTGGTTGGCAATCGACAACGACTGCGTTGCCAGTTGCTGCTGTACCTGCAGGGCCTGCAGACGGGCCGAAGTTTCTTCCATATCGGCGTCAACCAGCGCTCCGATACCGGACTTGAACGAGTCAGAAAGATTCGAGATGAATTCTTTCTGCGTTTCGATCCGGCCCTGAGACGAACCAAACGCCGCAGATGCATCAATGGACGTGTCGATCAAGGTTTCGATAGTGCCCAGCGCCGCCTGAGCACCAGCATCTGTCGAAACATCAATCGAAGCCAACGCCCCCAGGCCACCTGCATTGGCATTGGTGAACTGCGCCGAGACAGTAACGTCCCGATCAGCGTCGGCGCCAGCCGTCGCAGCACCGGTTACAAATGTCAAAGTGCCCGGGTTGGCCGAGTCATAGTCGATTGCGACACCCGTGATCCCCAAGGAATCGATCTGATTTTTCAGGCCAACGGCAACAATGGCATCCGTATAAGCGGCGTCATATGTTCCAGATGGGTCCAGATCAGCAGCTTGCACCGTGTAGGACGCAACCTTGTCACCAATAGTGATCGAGATCTTGTCACCAGCAGCAAAGTTGTCCGTTGAACTGTCCACCACGATATCGCCGGTTCCACCAGCTTTGTCCATCGTGAAGCCCGCGGCGTCATTGTCGGTTGTGACGTTGTCCGAGCCGGCCAGAACACCTTTGCTGGCATACCCACCTGTGGACAGGTTCTGCGAGGCCACCGAAATCGAAGATGCGGTTACGTTGCCACTGGAGTCACGATCCAGAGACGACAGGATCGAGGCTGTACCCGCCGAACCGTCAACCAGGTTAAGCCCGTTAAACTGCGCCGCTCCAACCACCGATGCGATCTGATCTTTAAGAGCAGTCACGTCGTCATTGATTTTGCCGCGGTCAACGTTGTCTTCCTGTGCCGCAACGATCTTCTCTTTCATCTGGGACAGCAGGTCAGTGACTGTCTCGGACGCATTCCGGGCCACCGCAACGGTCGATTCACCCAGTGCCAAACTGTCTTTGATGGCGTTGAACCCCTTAACGTCCGACTCCATGACTTTGGAAATCGCCCAGACGGCTGAATTGTCCTTGGCTGTGGCGACGTCCTTACCAGTTGAAATCGCGTTCTGGGTCTGCGCCAGGTTCCTGTTGACCGATTTCAGGGTTTGCAGCGCAACCATTGCGCCGTTGTTTGTCAGAATGCTGGACATAGCTTTCTTCCTTTTCCGTTCGGGCCTTTTGCGCCCTTGCTTACCCCGCAACATGTACGGGCTTTGACGTCTTTCTGATCACTGCGACCCGCCGTCGGGCTTTTCGCGCCATCTGAGTTTCCAGATGCAGGATCACCTTTGACGCCGATCTCCTAACGGAGTGCTAAGACTCGAAAATCAGAAAGCTCGGATTTGATTCAATCCTCGCGCTAGGCCCGCTTTTCCAGCTTTGCGTGACTGCGAACGGTAAAATCGCTGCGTTGCCCATCCGCTCCATAAGTACTGAATTCCTGACGCACTCGGCGCAGTTCAGCCATGCGCCCGGCAACCGCCCGAATCCCTTCGGCCGCGCTGTTAAGCAGAGCCTGATTCCGGTCGACTTTCTTTTGAACCCCGATCAGTTCATCACTATCAATCACCTCAAGATCATTGATCGCACCGATCAGCTTTTCCTTTTCCGGGACCATGTGATTCAACCGATCCAGATCCCCGGTCACCAAGGCGTTGCGTTCAAGGTCCAGAACTTCTTCAAGAGATTTGATCAGGTCATGTTCAGACTTGTTAGGCATTGGTATTCTCCATCATGGACTGAAACAGGATTTCGGACAGGCCAACACCGCCGGACCTGGCAAGCTGCAGTGCCTGCTGCTGAACAAGAAACGATGAAAACTGGTCTTCACCCGCACCGCCGCCGAACGAATCTCGGGATTCGCCCAGACCTGCGGACTTAAGCATTTCAGACAGGAACGCCGCCTCAAGCTCTACCGCAGCATCTTTCAGCTTTTGCTCAACAGACAAGGGCTGCGGCGCCGCTGGAATACCAGATAGCTTCATAGCTTTCTCCAAAAATTGCATCGAACTTTCTGGATCAAAGATGAAAGCGGTTAAAATAAACGTAACTTCCTGCGGGCAAATTCCTGGTTACGCAAACCGGAGCCGGAGCAAAATGCCCAACCCTCTTATATTGTCCACACCCTCGACCGCCAGCGCCGCAAAATCTGAAACTGCCGCCAAGGGACACCCAATCTCGGAAGCGGCTGACACCTTTGCTGAGGTAATGGAGCAGGAATTGCAGCGTTCCGAAGGTGACAGCTTGAATGAGGACGTGCCCGAACTGACCAATAATGCCGAGGTGCAGGTTGAAGAGGATGTGGTCGAAGAAGACTCTGTTGATCTTGCGACCAGCCTGTCGGGAAAACCTGTAACTGACCCGCCCACCCGCGCGCCGGCGCAGGACGAAGATATGGCACCTGAGGAAACGCCGGCATCGCTGCCCGAACCTGACAAGGCCGTAATACTCGCAGCGCCAAACAATGCGACCCCCGATCCTCGGGGGGATGCGCTTGGAAACGCGGCGCAGCGCGCCCGATCTGAGGTTCCGGCTTTGTTGCAGGCGAAAACCGCTCAGCAAAACCCGGAACACAATCTGACGCAAACCGCTATTGCAAAGGGCTATCGGACCAAGGCGTCGATACCCTCGGATTCTGCGCCCGGAAAACCCGAAGTGCCAGAACCAAAGCTGGTTTCGCGAGATACACCCGATGCGGCTCAGGCTCCCAAAGCCACCGGTTCACCGCCGACAACACAATCCATTCCGACATTTGTTCAAATGCAACTGATGGCGTCTGCCAAGGTGCAGGACGTTGAATTGGTATCAGACCCGGACGCCGAGGGGATTCTGCCCGCGCGCGAAAGCCAGCCATTTTCAACGGCACGGGATACGTCGGCAAGCCATCAGCACTTTTTAACCTCAGCACGGGCAGAAACGGCGCGGGCAATCGCGGGGCAGATGGCCGCTGCGATACATGCAAGACCACAATCCGGCACGATTGAACTGACCTTGAATCCGGAAGAGCTGGGCAAGATCTCAATCGTCATGAATGGCCGGGATGACGGGTTGCAGATGACGATCGCAGCCGAGCGGCCGGAAACTCTGGAAATGATGAGGCGACATCTTTCGGTTCTTGAGGCTGAGTTCAAAAACCTCGGGCTTGGCGATCTGTCTTTCAATCTGGGTGGTTCGTCAGGCGGCCAGTCCGAAAGCGCGGATAGACACGCGGAGTCCGGTCTGAATACAACCCAGACCGAAATGGATCAGGCCAGCGAGCCGGTCTTAACCCGGATCGGCCATAGTGGCCGCGTTGATATGAGGCTTTGAGCATGATCACACCCGCACAGAATACAGGCGCTAACGCCACACAGACCCAATCTTCGGCGCAATCTGGAACGTCCGGTCTGGCCTCGGATTTTGAAACCTTCCTTCTGATGCTGACCGCCCAGGCCCGCAACCAAGACCCGCTGGAGCCGCTGGATTCATCGGAATACGCCTCGCAACTGGCTCAATTCTCGATGGTCGAGCAGCAGGTTCAAACCAACGATCTGCTTACTGCGCTTGCCTATTCACTTGGTAGCGTCAACCTTGAAGAGCTTGCCAGCTGGGTCGGGATGGATGTGCGAACCGCCTCGGCCTTTCATTTCGACGGTTCGCCAGAAACGCTGTATGCGCAGGCCGACCCCGGGGCGGACAGCGCCTATATGGTGATCCGCAACGAGTCCGACGAAATCGTTGAACGCATCGCTGTTTCAACGACGGAATCCGAGTTTGTCTGGGCCGGAACCGATGACGATGGCGCCCCGTTACCGGCAGGAAATTACACTGCAACGATAGAAAGTTATGACGGCGATGAGCTGCTGTCTGAACGTCTCGCCTCAGCCTATAATCAGGTGCTCGAGGCGCAGGTGGGCACGGATGCCGTTTTGCTGACGCTCGCTGGCGGAGAGGTGGTGCCAGCAGGAATAGTCACTGCGGTGCGAACAGGAGCTTGATCTACGGTTAACGACAGGCGAAACCAAGGCAACGCCCGACTCGTTGACTGATTGGTGATCTCCCTGCCTCAAATACCGTCCCCACCGCGCGACCTTGTTGCTCAACTTGTCAGGCTCGGATTTGCCAGCGCTGGGGCACAGTTCGAAACTCTGTATGGTGGCAGGACAAACCAGGTGTGGAAGGTGCTGGGCGACGACAGTGATCAAGTATTGAAACTGTACCGCTCGGACCTGGAAAATCCATTGTTTCGCAACGATCCCGCATTGGAAGCCGCCTGTCTGCGGGCACTGGCTTCTTCTGGGGTTGTGCCGCGATTGCGGGCAACGGGACAACATGACAACGGATATTGGGTGTTCTACGACCACGCACAGGGCACCCCCTGGCGGTCTGACCCGGCCCCAGTGGCCCGGTTGCTGCACCGCCTGCATTCGCTCAACCCAAACATAGAGAACGCACCCACCGGTAAAAACGGTAGCGCAGATCTGGCCGAACATGGTCAAAGCATTCTGGCGATGTGCACATCGGATCGACGGGCTCAGCTGGAAAAGATGCAACCACAGCATCATATTTTGCGGTCGGATCATACTTGCCTGATTCACGGCGACCCGGTGGCGGGAAACATCCTCGTCGCATCCTCTGGCCTGACGCTGATTGACTGGCAATGCCCAGCCGTTGGTGACCCTTGCGAGGACCTTGCGCTGTTCCTGTCACCCGCCATGCAATATCTTTACAGAGGTGCGGTTTTGACCGTCGACGAGCAACAGTCCTTTCTTTCGGCCTATGACCGGCAGGAAACCGTAAACCGCTACCGGTCTTTGCGCCGCTGGTACGGGTGGAGGATGGCGGCCTACTGCCTATGGCGCGCAGAACATGGGGCACCGGATTATGAACAAGGGCTCGAGCTGGAACTGGCCGCTTTGTGAATGTCAGAGGTCGGCCAGTGCCATTAACGCATAGGCTGGCGGCATCAGCGCCCGCCGCCAGGACCCAAGTGGAAAACGCCGCGGGGGTCGGGCCATTGGCTCAGGCAATTCCGCATCCTGTCCAAGCACCATGCGACTAAGCGCCCGCCCACAATAGGTACCCATCGCGACACCGTTTCCATGATAGGCCAGCCCGGCAAACATCCCATTCTGACCCGGAACGGGCCCTGCGAACGGCGTCAGATCCTGGGTAAGGCACACCATCCCTGACCACATATTGGTCACGTCCACATCGGCCCATGCCGGAAACATGGCCTTGAAATCACGCTGCACCTTTTGCCGGATCGCAGCCTCGGCCTTAGGTGATGAGCGCAGGCCACCGCGCATCCCAAACAGAAACCGCCGATCCGGCATAAGACGAAAATAGTGCAGAAGATTTCGTGTATCGTAAGACATCTGATCCGAGGTCCAGCCCTGCGCCGACACCTCAGCCTCGGTCAATGGGCGGGTCACCAGAACGGTTGATTGCGCTGGCATATAGCGCCCAGACAGCCATTCAGGCATGTTTTCACTGGAATATCCGTTGGTGCAGATCAGTACATTCGACGCTTTGATCCGCCCTGACCCGGTTCGAACATCAAAGCTCGCGCTGGTTTTGGTAATGTCTCTGGCCATGGTTTTCTGAAAAAATCGGGCCCCAACGGAAGCGGCCGCATTTGCAATGCCGAACAGGTATTTCCGGGGGTTCAGACCAAATCCGACCGGCACGCTATAGCCCCCGAAAAAATCCCCACCCAACCCGAGCCCGGGCAGGTCGGCTGCCTCATGCAAGCAGCCCCCGTCATCCGCAGAGCGTCGCAATTTCTCCATGGCGCGGGCGGTGTGGGCCAGGGCGGTCTCGCCCTTGGAATGAACGTCCGCTTCGATCTGATGCGCCTCAAGCAGGTCGGCGACAAGATTGACCGCATCCACTTCGGCCTGGGCAAAGCTTTCGGCCCCCTCGACCCCATATCGCCGAGCCATGCCACGATCGCTCAGCTTTGACCCACCTCGGCAGCAAAACCCACCATTGCGACCCGAGGCACCCCACCCCGGCGTCTCCGCCTCGAGAACTGCGACGGATAGGCCTGCCTGCCCCAGGAAAAGCGCGGCTGTAACACCTGTGAACCCGCCGCCGATGATGGCGACATCCACGCTCAGATCATCCTGCAACACCGGCCAGTCCGGTGCTGCGATAGTTTCATCCCACCAGCACCCTGATCGCGGTCCAGATCCATAGGTGAACTCAGGGAACAGGCGTTTCATTCCGCACGCACTGCCGCCATCTCATCCTGTTTCTGCCGGACCATCGCGCGCTTGGTGACCAAAGATGCTGCTATGACACCGACCGTCACGACCGCAATCATGATCGTGGATAGCGCATTGATTTCTGGGCTGACGCCCAACCGCACAGCTGAGAAAATCTTGATCGGCAGAGTCGTGGCTGACGGGCCCGATGTGAATGATGCGATCACCAGATCATCCAGCGACAGCGTAAAAGCCAATAGCCAGCCTGAAATCACCGCCGGGGCGATGATCGGCAGGGTGACAAGACGGAAGGCTTGTGCGGGTGAGCACCCAAGATCCAACGCTGCCTCTTCCAGAGACTGATCAAACGTGACCAGACGTGAGGATACAACAACCGACACGAAGCACATTGAAAAGGTCGTATGTGCCAGCACGATGGTCAAAATACCCCGGTCCAGTCCAATTCCGATGAACAGCAGCAAAAGCGACAGGCCAGTGATCACTTCGGGCATCACAAGAGGCGCATAGATCATGCCCGAAAACAGAGTCCGGCCAAAGAACCGCCCACCGCGTACCAGCACATAGGCCGCCGCCGTACCCAGAATGGTAGCCAGGGTCGACGAGAATACTGCAACCCGCAAGGTGACCCAGGCAGCATCAAGAAACGCTTCGTTCTGGACCAACTCACCATACCATTTGGTCGAAAATCCAGCCCAAACCGTGACCAGTTTGCTTTCGTTAAAAGAGAAGATGATCAAAATGAGCATCGGGATATAGAGAAACGCGAAACCAAGCGTCAACGAGACGACGTTGAACCAGCTTAACCTGTTCATTGCTCAGCCTCCGTCTGTTTCTGCTGGTTGCGCTGGAACAGCACGATGGGAATCACAAGGATCAGCAACAGCACAACTGCCACGGCACCGGCCACCGGCCAGTCGCGGTTCGAGAAGAACTCCTCCCACAATACTTTGCCGATCATCAATGTCCCGGATCCTCCGAGCAATGATGGGATCACAAATTCGCCGATCACCGGAATCATCACCAGGAAACAACCCGCGATGATACCCGGGCGTGACAAGGGGATCGTTATCAGCCAGAAGGCCTGAATACGCGAACAGCCCAAATCCTCTGCGGCCTCGATCAGCGACTCGTCCATTCGTTCAAGCGCGGAATAGATCGGCAGAATCATGAAGGGCAGATAGGTATAGACGATACCGATATAGACAGCTGTGTTGGTGTTCAGAATGGTCAGCGGGGTCGAGATGATGCCCGTCCACAGCAGCAGTTGGTTCAGGTAACCTTCGTTGCTGAGAATACCCATCCAAGCATAGACCCGGATCAGGAACGACGTCCAGAACGGCAGGATTACCAGCATCATCAACGTCGGGCGCCACTCAGCTGGTGCGCGGGCCATGCCATACGCGATAGGATACCCCACCAGCAAAGTCAGTATGGTTGAAATCAACGCGATTTTGACGCTGGACAGGTAAGCTTTCCAATACAGGTCATCTTCGGTTAGCCAGACGAAATTCTCAAAATCCAGCTGGCTGAAGAAATCCCTGAGCCCGGCCCAGCCCTGAGATAAATCCAGTGTCGGCGTGTAAGGCGGGATGGCCAGTTCCGTGTCCGAAAGCGAGATTTTCAGAACGATGAAAAATGGCACCAGAAACAGCGCCAAAAGCCAGACATACGGGACGGCGATCAGAAGGGCGCGGCGCATCAATCCGCCAACAGAACCGCGGCGGTGGCTGTCCAGGACAGCCAGACCGGGTCTTCCCATGTAAAGGAACGACGCGAAATGCGACGGGTATTTGCCGTCTGCGCCTTGATAATCGTGCCGTTATTCAGTTCGACGTGATAAGTGGACAGATTGCCCAGATAGGCAATGTCAAGCACCTTGCCCTGCACTGCGTTGATTGCATCCGCAGGACGATCAACCGAGATCGTCACCTTCTCGGGGCGGATCGCCAGATGACATAGCTGGCCGTTCGAAAACTCTGTGGTCGAGGACGCAGTCAAAGGTGCCTGACCTTCAGCCCAGTCAATCTGATAGGTCTCATCGGCGCTTGCCGTGGCTCGGCCCTGGATGATGTTCACGTCGCCAATGAAATCGGCCACATAGACCGAACTGGGATTCTCATAAATCCGGTCGGGTGTCGCCACTTGTATCAGATTACCCTGATCCATTACCGCAACCCGGCTGGCCACGGTCATCGCCTCTTCCTGATCATGGGTCACGATCACAAAGGTGGTGCCGGTCTTTTCCTGAATATCCATCAACTCGAATTGCGTATCCTGTCGCAATTTCTTATCCAGCGCCCCCAAAGGTTCGTCCAGCAACAGCAGCTTTGGCGCTTTGGCCAGGGATCGCGCAAGCGCCACGCGCTGACGCTGACCACCCGAGATCTGGTGCGGTTTGCGACGGGCGAATTGTTCAAGCCGGGTCAGGCGCAACATCTCTTCGACACGATCCATAAGATCATGCTTTGGCATATTGTCCCGACGCAGACCAAAGGCGATGTTTTCCCAGATAGATAGATGCGGAAACAGCGCGTAGGATTGGAACATCATGTTCACAGCCCGTTTGTTCGGCGGAATGGGATCTATATCCTGCCCGCCCAGCAAAATATGCCCTTCGGTCGGTTTTTCAAACCCGGCCAACATTCGCATCATCGTGGTCTTGCCGCAGCCCGAGGGCCCTAGCAGAGCAAAGAATTCTTTCTCAAATATATCCAAGGACAGATTGTCGATGGCCGTGAACTCACCAAACCGTTTGGTGACATTCTGGAACTGGATCAGAGGTTTCGCCTGTGGGTCTTCCCACGGCACAAAAACAGTAGAGTTCAAAACGGCCCCCGTTCGGCAATCTGAAAAGAATGGCAGGGCGGTTGGTCCGCCCTGCTGAAACAAGCCGGATCAGGTGCCCGATTTGATCTTGGTCCACAAACGGGTCACGACCCGCTGTATCTTCGACGGGTAAGGCGTCGTGATATAGAGGTTTTGCATGGTCGCATCATCCGGATAGATGGCCGGATCACCGATCACGTCTTCCTCAAGAAATTCTTGCGAAGCCTTGTTGCCATTGGCGTAGTAAACATAGTTCGAGGCCGCAGCCATATTGTTGGCATCCAGAATGAAATTCAGGAATTTATGCGCACCCTCCGGGTTCGGAGCATCAGCCGGAATCGCCATCTGGTCGAACCACATCAACGACCCTTCAGCAAAGGGATGGTACTCAATTTCAACACCATTATCGGCTTCGGCCGCACGATCGCGGGCCTGCAGGATATCACCCGACCACCCCACGGCGACACAGATGTCGCCATTGGCTAATGCGTTGATATATTCCGAGCTGTGGAACTTCTGAATGTGCGGTCGAACGCTGGTCAAAACCGCCTCGGCCTTGCCAATAACATCTTTGTCATGGCTGTCCGGATCTTCACCCAGATATTGCAGGACCATCGGAATGATTTCTGCCGGAGCATCCAGGAAATGAACGCCGCAGGATGCAAGTTTCTCCATATTCTCGGGTTTCAGAACCAAATCCATGCTGTTCAGCGCAACATCCTCGCCCAACGCTTCCTGCACTTTTCCAACATTTACACCAAGCCCGGTTGTGCCCCACATGTAGTTGATAGAATAGGCGTTGTCCGGATCATACCCGGCAGTACGTTCCTGAATCACATCCCACAGATTGCCTGAATTCGACAGCTGTGCAGCGTCAAGCGCCTGAAAGGCTCCAGCCTGGATCTGACGCTGAAGGAAAGTACCCGAAGGCACCACCACGTCATAGCCTGATCCACCGGCCAGCATCTTGGTCTCCAATACCTCGTTGCTGTCAAAAACATCATAAATCAGAGTCAGACCGGTATCTTCCTCGAACTTTGTCAGAAGCTCTTCGTCGATATAGTCGGACCAGTTGTAAACACGCACCTCTTCAGCGAAGGCCGCCGAAGTCCCCAATGCGATGACCGCTGTCATGGTCAGCGTTTTGATTGTCATATTATTCTCCCTGCAAGTGTACGCGCTATTTTCCCGTTTTTTTGGATTTGATCAAGTTTTGCGTTTTCGCACGATCCGTCGTATGGTTTCACGAGGTCAGAAACCTGACAAGTCAACATAGCGGGAAACAGGGCAAACCACTTGGATTTGATCAAAAATAAGGCATCCAGCACTGACGGTGCGCGTGAAAAACGACCTGCGCATGAACAGGTCTATAATACCCTCAGATCACAAATCATGTACGGCGAATTGGTGCCGGGGCAACCCGTCACGATCCAGGGTCTCACTGATTCGCTGGGTGTTGGAATGACCCCTGTGCGGGAGGCGATCAGGCGCCTGATATCCGATGGTGCTCTGGTGTTTCAGGGCAACCGCCGAGTGAGTGTTCCTCTTCTGACCGACGGCGACGTCGAACAGATGATTTATTCAAGAATCAAAATAGAATCAGAGCTTTCGAGGCGTGCAACTGCGAATGTGACACCTCAGGACATTGATCATCTTGAGCAGATCGACCAACGTCTGGATCGCACTATCAGCGATGGAGACGTCAGCGGCTATCTGCGCCTCAACCACCGGTTTCACGAAACGCTTTACGGCCATGCAAACGCCCCGATTCTCAATGATCTGGCCGAGCGCCTGTGGCTTAGATTCGGGCCGTCTTTGCGCGTTGTATGTGGTAGATTCGGCACTCAGAGCCTGCCGGACCGCCACAAGGATATCATTTCGGCGTTGCGCAATCAGGACGCGGATATGGCAGCAAAAGCAACCGCACAAGATATCGAACAGGGCATGGAGCTGATGGCAGACGCCTTAGTCAACGCTTAGATCTGTCCGATTCGATTGACAGGAAAAAATTTGATCATATTGTAGCTGCCAATCGCTCTTGCAGGAGATTTTCCGATGTCGACCATCACAAACCATTTGCCCACGGCCCAGCTGCAGGCCTTGGACGCCGCCCACCACATGCACCCTTTTTCGGCCAATGGCGCCCTAGGGAAAGAAGGCGCGCGTGTGATCACCCGTGCGAAGGGCGTCTACCTTACGGACAGCGAGGGTGAAGAAATACTCGATGCAATGGCGGGCCTGTGGTGTGTCAATATCGGCTATGGTCGCGATGAACTGGCCGAGGTCGCAGCCCGCCAGATGCGCGAACTGCCGTATTACAATACCTTTTTCAAAACGACCCACGTCCCTGCCATCGCGCTGGCCGCGAAGATCGCGGAACTTGCGCCGGGCGATCTGAACCATGTGTTCTTTGCAGCCGGCGGGTCTGAGGCGAATGACACAAACATCCGTCTGGTTCGGACCTATTGGGCCGAAAAAGGCCAGCCCGACAAGAACATCATCATCAGCCGCCATAACGCCTATCATGGCTCTTCGGTCGGCTCGGCGTCGTTGGGCGGCATGGCAGGGATGCACGCGCAGGGTGGAATCCCGATCCCGAATATCAACCATATCAACCAGCCAAACTGGTGGGCCGAAGGTGGCAGCATGTCACCCGAAGAATTCGGCCTGGCCCGCGCGCGTGAGCTGGAAGAAGCAATCGAGGAGCTGGGCGAAAACCGCGTCGCGGCCTTTATCGCCGAACCCGTTCAGGGCGCAGGTGGCGTGATCGTTGCACCGGATACCTACTGGCCTGAAATTCAGCGCATCTGTGACAAATACGATATCCTGTTGATCGCGGATGAGGTCATCTGCGGCTTTGGCCGCACCGGCAATTGGTTCGGGTCACAAACCGTCGGCATTCGCCCCGATATCATGACCATCGCCAAAGGCCTCAGCTCGGGCTATGCGCCGATTGGCGGATCCATCGTAAGCGATGAAATCGCCGAGGTCATTGGTGGCACCGAGTTCAATCACGGCTACACCTATTCCGGCCATCCGGTCGCCGCCGCCGTGGCACTGGAAAACCTGCGCATCCTCGAAGAAGAAAAGATCGTCGAGCATGTCCGCGATGTGGCCGCGCCGTATCTGAAGGAAAAATGGGAGGCGCTGGCCGATCACCCGCTTGTGGGCGAGGCCAAGATCGTCGGCATGATGGCCTCGATTGCGTTGACCCCGGACAAGGCCAGCCGCGCCAAATTCGCCTCCGATCCGGGTACAGTCGGCTATATCTGCCGCGACCGCTGCTTTGCGAATAACCTGATCATGCGCCATGTGGGCGATCGGATGATCATCTCTCCTCCGCTGGTTCTGACACCCGCGGAAATTGATGAGATGCTCGTACGCATCCACAAATCTCTGGACGAGGCACAGGCCGAGATCATCGCACAGGGCCTGATGAAAGCGGCCTCCTGACCCGCGCAGCTTCATCTGGCTGAAAATACCTCGGGGGAGGCGCCGTCAGGCGACGGGGCAGAGCCCCCTCCCCTACCTCAACCGCTCTAACAGCGGCGCGGACGCATAGCCGTCCGGCAAAAGCCCCTGTGCCAGTTGATAGGCCCGAACCGCCTCGGTGGTGTTCGGGCCGGTGCGCCCGTCGATCCCCTGTGTATCGAACCCGGCTTCGGTCAGCCGGAGCTGCAATTCCTTCTTCTCAGCAAAGCTCAACGCCCGATCACCCCGAGGCCACTCGGCCTGAAACGCCGCGCGGCCCGCCAGACGGTCGGACAAATGTCCAATGCCGATCACATAGGCATCTGCACCGTTGTATTGCTCGATCACGCGGAAATTTTCGAAGACCATCAATGCAACGCCTTCACCACCCGCTGGCAACAAGATCGCTGCCTGACCATGATCCGCAAGCGGCTGTCCATCCCACGCAACCACGCCCAGCGCCGCCCAGTCTGACGGCAGCAGCGTGTAATCGCGTCTCGCGGCCGCAAAATCGAACCCAGCGGGCAGGCGCACTTCAACACCCCATGGCTGTCCCTTGGTCCACCCATGACGCGCCAGATAGGCCGCTGTCGAGGCCAGCGCGTCGGTCGGGTCATCCGCCCATATATCCCGCCGCCCATCACCGTCGAAATCCACGGCGTGATCCAAAAACGAGGTCGGCATGAACTGCGTATGCCCCATTGCTCCGGCCCAGCTTCCGATCATCGTTGCGGGGCTGACATCGCCTACCTGAATGATCCGCAAGGCGGCAATCAGTTGCGTTTCAAAGAACTCAGCCCGTCGGGCATCAAAGGCCAGCGTCGCAAGCGAACGGATCGTCTGATCCGACCCCCGAAATGTGCCGAAAGATGTCTCAAGCCCCCAAATCGCGGCCACGACCTCTTTTTCGACGCCATACTGCGCCTCAATCCGGGTCAGCACCGCGGCATGGCGTTCCAACCCCGCGCGACCGTCCGCGACGCGCCGATCAGAAACGGCCGCATCCAGATAGTCCCAGATGGGCTTGGTAAACTCAGCCTGATTACGATCGCGCTTGATGATGTCCTTGTCATAGGCCAGCCCCGCAAGCGCGCGGTCCAAAGTCCCGGGCAGGATGCCCTGCGCCTGTGCCCTCGCCCAAAAATCACCAAGCCACGCCTGAAACCGGGCGCTTCTTTCCTCTGACACGCGATACATTTCCTCCGATGGTCGGACGACCGGTCGGATTGAGACTGTAAGATCAGCCGACGCCAATTGTATCGGCTGTGGCCCTTCCGGGCTTTTGATGGACTCCGCCTGTACGATGGATGCCCATAATGCTGCGGTCATAACGCCGCTTACGCATCTACGCATTCCGAATTTCCTGATAACTGCTCAACCACAGGATAGCGCAAAAATGGCGAATTTCAAAGCGCTCAGCTTTCCGAGTCGCGGTCTCTCGCCTTTCGCTCGGATCGCAGCCGGTTCAGAGCTTCGCGCAGCAGAGGGACCCGGTTGGGCCGGAACGAGGCCCCGGTCGTCTGCATCTCTTGCATGCGATCCAACCGAAACACGCGGAAATCCTGCCGCAACAGGCACCAGCTGATCAGCACGCTGGCGCGATCCATGTACACAATGCTCAGCGGGTTTACACTGCGACGGGTCTCGTCGCCTTTGGCATCCCAATAGGAAAATTCGATCGTCTGTTCGTCCCAGGTGGCCCGCCGCAGTTCAGCGACATCCACCGTTGGTTTCGCCGGCCGGTCAAACCGTGTAGCGGTCAGCACCGCATGGCTGAGGCGCTGAGACTGGCGCGGTGGCAAACGACCCTGCAGCTTGCGCAGAACTTCGCTGGCAGCCTCTGAGAGGCCGGGATCACCAATGGATTGTACCTCGCGCAGGCCAAGCACCAGGGCCTCAAGCTCATCATCGGTGAAGCCAAGCGGTGGCAGGGTGGCGTCCTCGATCAGGGTGAACCCGAACCCCGCCTCTCCGTCGATCACGGCGCCGAGGCTGCGCAATGAATCGATGTCTCGGTGAATCGTGCGCGGCGAAACGCCCAGATCCTGAGCCAGCTCAATCGACGTTCTTGGCGACGGGCCAGAGCGCAAGGATTGCATTAATTGGAACAAACGGGCGGTGCGGGTCATAATGCAGGTTACTTTATCTCTAATGACAGAAATTGTCATTAGCTCGGCATACCCATCACCTATACCCATGATGGAGCCCAAGATGCTGACCCTTTTGACCTACCCCTCTGCCTTTGGCCTGTTCAGCGCCAGCCCGTTTTGCGTGAAGACGGCACTAATGCTGCAAACATCGGGCCAACGCTGGCAGCGATCTGACCTCCTTGATCCGCGCAAGATGCCGCATCAGAAGCTGCCGGTTCTGCGCACGCCGCAGCGTCTGATCCCCGACAGCGACCTGATCCGCGACTGGCTTGAGGCGCAAGGCAGTGATTTTGATCACGGGCTGAGCGATCTGCAAAAAGCTCAATCGCGCGCATTGATCCGTTTGGCCGAAGAGCATCTGTATTTTCAGATCGTCCAAGACCGCTGGGCCAATGACGAGGTCTGGCCGATTCTGTATAAGACCTTTTTCACTGGCATCCCCGCCCTGATCCGCAAACCAGTTGCCAATTCTATCCGCAAGAACGTTGTTAAAGGATTGGGGTTTCAGGGCGTCTCTCGATTCTCAGATGCGGAACGTCAGGACAGGCTGGAACGCGATCTTGAGGCGATCTCGGCCTATCTATGGCAGTCGACCTATTTGATGGGAGAAACCCCGACCTCAGTGGATATGAGCGTGGCCCCCATGCTTGCCGCGATGCGCGCGACACCGGCCAATACACCGCTGACCCAGCGGATCAAACAGGATAAGCTGTTGAGCGACTACATAGACCGGATGGAGCAGGCGATACCGCTGTCATGACACAATTTGACGATCCCGCAGTGGCAGCGGCCTATCATTCCCTGCCCGAAGGCACACGTGCCGGGGCGCTTGCGCTTCGTCAGTTGATCCTGGAAACCGCCACTTCGTTGCCCCGCGCGCAGCCGTTGCAAGAGGCATTGCGCTGGGGGCAGCCCGCCTATCTAGCGCCCAAGGGATCCACGATCCGATTGGGCGGGCACAAAGCGGCCCGCTTTGCCCTGTTCGTGCATTGCCAAAGCCGGTTGATGGGCGATTTCACCTCGGCCTTTCCGGGCGAAGATCGGATAGACGGCAACCGGGCAGTTCTGTTTGATGATCCGGATCAGATCGACGCCACCCGCCATGGCTGGCTGATAGCCCGCGCGTTGACCTATCACCTTCCCGCAAAAGGCTGACTTACATGCGCCTTGTTCCCGAGATGCGAACTCACTTCTGACGGCGTTTGCGTTCCACCTTGCGTTTGATCTTGTCCTTCTTGCGCTTGGTGCTGACTGCCTTGCGTCGCGTTGGGCGCTTGGATGCCCCTCCGCGCCCCGTCGGCAGGGCCTGATCGTCGATCGACAACAGCTCCAACTCCAGCCCGCCCGTCACAGGTGTCGCCTCGGTCAGACGCACGGTGACGCGTTGGCCGATGGCTATGATCAGCCCGGTGTCCGACCCCATCAGGGTTCCGGCCTCGCGGTCGAAATGGAAGAACTCGCGCCCCAAGGATCGCACCGGTACCAGACCGTCCGCGCCGGTCTCGTCCATTTTCACGAAAGCCCCAAACCGGGCGATACCACTGATCCGACCCGAGAACTCAGTCCCAACACGCTCGCTCAGATAAGCCGCCAGATACCGGTCGGTCGTATCCCGTTCCGCCATCATCGAGCGGCGTTCGGTATCCGAGATATGAGTGGCAGTTTCGTCCAGCCGGGCGATCTCATCCTCGGTCAGCCCATCGGCACCCCAGCCATGGGCCGAGATCAGCGCGCGGTGCACGATCAGGTCGGCATAGCGCCGGATGGGCGAGGTGAAATGCGCGTAATTCCGCAGCGCCAGCCCGAAATGGCCGAAATTTTCAGCGTTGTAATAGGCCTGCGCCATCGACCGCAGGGTGGTCAGGTTGATCAACTCTGCATCCTCGGTGCCCGCAGCCGCATTCAGCAGTGCGTTCAGGTGGCGGGTCTGCAACACCTGCCCCTTGGCCAAATTCAACCCCGCCGCCTGAGCCGTTTCCCGCAGGCTTTCCAGCTTCTCGGGTGCTGGTTCTTCGTGGACACGGAACAGCAGCGGGCGGCGCTTGGCGATCAGGGTTTCAGCCGCAGCGACATTGGCGAGGATCATGAACTCTTCGATCAGCTTATGCGCGTCCAGACGGTCGCGGAACGCCACGCTTTGAACATCGCCCGTATCGCTCAGGATAATCTTGCGTTCCGGCAGGTCCAGTTCCAGCGGTTGCCGCACACCCCGCGCCTTTTTCAGTGCAGCATAAGCAGCATAGAGCGGCTTCAATACGGTCTCTAACAGAGGCCCGGTGCGGTCATTGGGGGCACCATCGATGGCCTCCTGCACCTCGGCATAATGCAGCGAGGCGGCGGAGCGCATAAGCCCCCGCACGAACCGGTGGCCGATCTTGTTGCCCTCGGCGTCGATCTGCATCCGCACGGCGATACACGCGCGCGGGACGCCTTCGTGCAACGAACACAAATCACCGGACAACCGGTCCGGCAGCATTGGCACCACACGGTCAGGGAAATAGCTGGAGTTGCCGCGCTTGCGCGCCTCGCGGTCCAGAGCGGTACCGGGCTGCACATAGGCGGCAACATCGGCGATAGCGACCCAGATGACATGTCCACCGGGATTCTTCGTATCCTCATCCGCATGCGCATAACAGGCGTCATCATGATCGCGCGCATCCGAGGGGTCGATGGTCAGCAGCGGCATATCGCGCAGGTCTTCGCGCCCTTTCAGACCAGCGGGTTTGGCCTTGTCGGCCTCGGCAATCACCGTGTCGGGGAAGTCATCGGGAATGCCATGCTGATGAATGGCGATCAGCGACACGGCCTTGGGGGCTGACGGGTCGCCCAGCCGTTCGACAATGCGGGCACGTGGCAGGCCCATGCGGGTTTTGGGCCCGGCCTGTTCTGCCTCGACCAGCTCACCGTCTTTTGCACCAAGCAACGCACCTTCATTGACCAGCCACTCGTTCTGTCCGGCCTTGTCGATGGGCACGATCCGTCCGCCCTCGGTCCCTTTGCGGAAGATACCAACGATCTTGCGCGGGTTGGTTCCGATCCGGCGAATCAGGCGGGCCTCGTAATTATGGTCTTCCTCATGCACCACGGTCAGACGGGCCAGAATGCGGTCGCCATCACCCAGCGCAGGATCGCTGGCGCGGGTGATCATCAGAACAACCGGCTCGACCCCTTCGCCATGCCACTCCAAGGGCCGTGCGAACAGATCACCATCGGCGTTCGGGGCCTTCACCTGCAGCACGCTGACAGGCGGCAACCGGTCCGGGTCTCGATAGCTGCGATTGCGCTTTTCCAGATGCCCTTCGGCCTCAAGTTCCTTGAGGATCCGTTTCAGGTCGATCCGATCCGCGCCCTTGATGCCAAAGGCTTTAGCAATGTCGCGTTTCGAGGTCAGGGTGGGGTTCGCCGAGATCCAATCGACGACCTCTTGCTTGGTAGGGATGCGAGTCATGATTTCGGCCTATCACGGAGATGCGGCGGCGTCATGACCAAAAAGGGTCAGGCTCGCAGATCGGCAACCGTATCGACATCACGCAGCTGATCCAGCATCGCCACCCGGCATCCGGGGATCGAGGCCAGCGTGTCGGCCAGCGCATGTTCCGTCGACCAGCGCACGTTTTGAAACAGGCTGTGCGGCAGGGCACCAATGCGTTGCGCCCCGGCCAGCCAATATCCGCCATCCGGGGCCGGACCAAACACCATCTGGTTGCGCCCCAATGCCCGGAACGCGCGCGCGATATGCCCCCGTGTAACCCCTGGGATATCCGCACCGATCAGGCAGACTGGCCCTGTTGGCATTTCCCGCAGCATCCGCCCCATACGATCGCCTAGATCCCCACGCCCCTGTGGCGCACGTGGCAGATCAGCGGGCCAGATGCGGCTGGTCAGCCCTTCGCGGTCCGGCGAGACCGCCAGCACGATCTGCCAGCGCGGATCGCGCAGGCGCCGGATCAAAGAGCGGGTCTGATGCCGAAACCACCACGCCGCACCGACCATACCGATATCGCGCCCCAACCGGGTTTTGACACGGCCCGGGCGCGGTTCTTTCACCATGATCACCAGGGTGCGCTGCATGAATCAGGAAAAATAGTCGGTCAGGATACGGGTATAGACCGCCTTGAGCTGTTCAATCTGCGCCACCTCAACGCATTCATCCACCTGATGCATGGTTTTGCCGACCAAACCAAATTCGACAACCGGACAATGATCCTTGACGAAACGCGCGTCCGAAGTACCCCCGGTTGTTGACATCTCGGGCGTGACCCCGGTTTCAGCCGCAACCGATTTGGCCACCAATTCCGACAGAGGGCCAGGAGGGGTCAGAAAGCTTTCGCCCGATATCTTGATACGCACATCAACATCAACGCCAAACGCGGCGGCTACATCGCGCGCCTGCGCTTGCAGCCAATCGCTGAGGCTGGCGCCGGAATGCAGATCGTTGAACCGGATGTTCACGGTCCCGCTGCACTGTGCCGGGATGACATTTGTGGCGGAATTACCCGTGTCGATCGCCACAACCGCCAGTGTCGAGGCGTCAAAATGATCTGATCCCCGGTCCAACTCGTGACTGGCCAGCCTGTCCATCAGCCGGGCCATGGCGGGCAGTGGGTTCTTTGCCCGGTGTGGATAGGCCGAATGGCCCTGCACACCTGTTACGGTAAACCAGGCTGTCATCGAGCCGCGACGGCCGATCTTCATCATTTCACCCATCCTGTTCGGGCAGGTGGGTTCACCGACCAGGCAGACGCTCATCCGCTCGCCGCATTGATCCATATGGTCAAGCAGGGCGGTGGTGCCATGCAGCGCATCAGCCTCTTCGTCACCCGTGATCGTCAGGATGATCGCCCCGTCGGGCGGCGTGTCGCGTACAAAATCCACTGCCGCCGCTGCAAAGGCCGCCACACCTGATTTCATGTCAGTGGCCCCGCGTCCATACATGAACCCTTCCCGGATTTCTGCCCCGAAAGGCGGTGTGGTCCAAGCGGCCTCGTCGCCCACCGGAACAACATCGGTGTGACCGTTGAACCCAAAGCTTCGGGCGTGACCTTTTGCACCCCATCGCGCAAACAGATTGCTGATGCCGGCGCGATCAACACGGGTACAATCAAACCCCGCCTGTGACAGGACATCCTGCAGCAGGACAAGGGCACCGCCTTCTTCAGGTGTGACCGATGGGCAACGGATCAGGTCGGCCGTCAACGCAATCGGATCTGTCATGGTGGGCCCTTTCCATAAAATTTCTTTCAGGTTCGTGCACAGATTCAACGAATTGGCCCGATTGCCAACCCCAACAGGCCAGAAACCGCGGGCTTTTTCCACCTTGTATCGAACTGACACCCCCGGAAAACATGGGGCCTTACGCTGCGATTGCCTTGTCTGCCGGTTCGAATATGCGCTAGAGGGCCGCGAAACAGGTGATTTTACGATGACACGTGCTCTTTTCGCATTGATCTGCCTGACTTTCGCCGTTCTCGGCCAGCAAAGCCAGGCCCAGACGCTGACGGTTTCGACCGTGACACGGCCTCCGTTTTCTTTTGTCGAAGATGGAGCCCAAACCGGATTCTCGATGGACCTGCTTGAGGCGTTGGCTGAATCCCTGAATTGGGACTATTCCATCCAACGTTCCGACGCCTTTGGCGACATGCTGGGCGCAGTGCAGAACAGATCCGCAGATCTGGCCATCGCCAATATCTCGATCACTGCCTCGCGAGAAACGCAGATGGACTTCAGCCAGCCGATTTTCGAGGCTGGTTTGCAGATCATGGTGCCATCGGACGCGGTGCGCCGCCCGTCACTGCTACATGCGTTACTGTCGCGCGAATTGTTCATTGCTATCGGGCTTGCCTTTGCCATCCTTCTTGGCGGCGGCATGCTGATGTGGGTGTTCGAGCGCCGCTCGCAGCCCTATTTCGACCGCAAGCTAGACGAGGCCTGGTTCCCCTCATTCTGGTGGGCCTTGAATCTGGTGGTCAATGGCGGGTTTGAGGAACGAATGCCGCGCACGCCATTTGGTCGAATTCTGGGTGTAGTGCTGGTTGTATCTTCGCTGTTTATCGTCTCGGTCTTCACTGCGCGGATCACCTCGGTCATGACAGTGGATGCAATCAGTGGCAGCGTGAATTCGATAAATGACCTTTACGGCAAAGAGGTCGGAACAATCTCGAATTCAACCGCTGCTAACTTTCTGAACCGCCGCGAGATCGAGTTTACCAACTATGATGGGCTCGACCCCATGCTTGAAGCTTTTCGCAACGAGGAACTGGACGCCATCGTGTTCGACGCGCCGATCCTGTCCTATTTCGCCGCCCATGAAGGCCGCCGGATTGCCTCGATGACAGGCGGTATATTCCTGCGCGAGAATTACGGCATTGCCTTCCCCACCGGGTCCCCGCTGGTCGAAGACGTCAACCAGGCGCTGCTGGCGCTGCGCGAAGACGGCACCTATGACGAGATTTATCGCAAGTGGTTTGGGGCGCGGAACTAAGCCGTCTCTTCATCCCCGAAAAACGGGGTCATCTGCGCCACGATCACTGCATTTTCATCCAGCGCGCGCTGCATCAGGGCCCGTTCATCCGGGTCGATCTCGTGACCTTGCGCTTCACGTTCAGCCAAAGTGCCATAGCCTGTGACATCCAAAGGCGCGGTATCTGCCTGTTTCAGGATCGCCACCGTTTCGCGCACGGCCTCGGCCTCGTCGACGCCGCTGGCAAAACACATCAATGCCGCCCCGGTTGCGCCGTCGGGCAGGCCATCGCCATCCTTGCGACCGATCAGCACAAGCAGGGTATAGACCTGCTGACGCGAAGGTTTCTTTTGCTTTTCCATGCAAGGGGCCATAGCCGCGCACCTGCCTGCGGTCAAGCAGCCGGGGAATTGCAGTGGATCGCCTGTGCCGCCATAGTGCCCGCAGTAACCTGACACCGATCACAAAAGGACGTTGCCATGACTTATCCGGATTTCATCACAGGATTCCCAAGCCTCGACGTGCCCTTCCCCGAAGATGTGGTGCAAACGGCCGTGATCAGATCAGACGCGGGGCTGGTGGCGTTTTTTACCTTTCTTCAGGATTTCGAACTGCCCCTTCATTCCCATCTGGCACAATGGGGAACTGTGGTCGAAGGTGAGATTGAGCTGACCATTGGCGATGAAACCAAGAGCTATGGCCCCGGTGACAGCTATTCGATCCCCGCAGGAGTGGAGCATGGCGGCAAGATCAAAGCCGGGTCGCGCGTCATTGATGTGTTCGAAGAACCGGACCGCTATCCGGTCAAAGGGTAAGCGATAACAAAAAAGGGCCGCAGCGGATCGCGCTGCAGCCCCCTTGTTTGATCCGCGCCCAGTATTAGTCGCGCAGCAGCTCGTTGATCCCGGTTTTCGAGCGGGTCTTTTCATCCACCCGTTTCACGATCACGGCGCAGTAGAGGTTGATGTTGTTCTTGGACGGCATCGAGCCCGCAACAACCACCGAATAGGGCGGAACTTCACCATAGGTGACCTCGCCGGTTTCGCGGTCGACGATCTTGGTCGATTTGCCGATGAACACGCCCATGCCCAGAACCGAGCCTTCGCGCACGATGCAGCCTTCGACCACTTCGGACCGGGCGCCGATAAAGCAGTTGTCTTCGATGATGGTCGGACCCGCCTGCATCGGTTCCAGAACGCCGCCGATCCCAACACCGCCCGACAGATGGACGTTCTTGCCGATCTGCGCGCATGAACCGACGGTGGCCCAAGTATCAACCATTGTGCCCTCGTCCACATAGGCACCCAGGTTCACAAATGACGGCATCAGAACCACGCCGGGCGCAATAAAGGCGGATTTGCGAACGACGCAATTCGGCACCGCGCGAAAGCCAGCGGCCCGCCATTGGTTTTCACCCCAACCCGCGAACTTGCTGTCCACCTTGTCCCACCAGCCGCCGTCCTGAGCGCCGCCGGTCTGGATTTCCATATCCTTGATGCGAAAGCCCAGCAGAACCGCTTTTTTCGCCCACTGGTTCACATGCCAGTCGCCGCTGTTCTGCTTTTCCGCCACCCGCAGCGACCCGCTGTCCAGCGCGTTCAGCGTATCTTCGATCGCTTCGCGAGTCTCGCCGGTGGTGGCGGGGGTGATGGCATCTCGCGCCTCCCAGGCGGCTTCGATGGCGGCTTCCAGTTGCGCGTTGGACATTTGGCGGCTCCCTGCAGATTCTGTTCACGCTTGTGTTGCCTATACGCAAGCGACGGACTGGCTGCAATGCGACGCTGAGCGCACGCTTTGCGGCTGTTTGTTGCGGTTTCAGCCGTTCAGAGGGTCCGGTGAGATATTTCCGCCGCAGATCAGCACCGCCACCCGCTCGCCCGGCTCTGGCGTGTAAGCCCCCGAAAGCAGCGCAGCCAAGGCGGTTGCGCCTGCCGGTTCCACCAGAATCCGATGCGCCCGCCACAGGGCCTTCTGCGCCTTCGCGATGGCCTCATCACTGACCAGAACTGATTGTACGCCCTGTGCCAGATCGAAACAAATCGAGCCGATCCGCCGCGCGCCCAGCGCATTTGCCGCAATGCCCGAGACGGATACATCCACCGGTTCTCCCGCCTGCAGGGCTGCATTCAGCGCGCAGGAGGTTTCTGGCTCAACCGCCACGACCTTGCGCGTGCCTTGCAGCCAGGCCAGCGCCCCGGCGATCAGGCCGCCACCGCCCACCGCGATCAATACGGTATCGGCCTGCAGGCCCTGCGCCTCCCACTCGGCAAAGCAAGTGCCCTGTCCAGCAACGGTTGCAGGCGCGTCATAGGCATGGATCTGCATCGCGCCCGACGCATCCTCATACGCCTGCGCCGCAGCAAGAGCGTTGGCATATTCTCCCGGCACCACGCTCAGATCTGCGCCTGCCTGTTCAATCAGCGCAATCTTGGACGGCCCTGCCAGTTCCGGGACAAAAATCTTGGCCGGATAGCCTAGCGCCTGTGCCGCATAGGCTGCGGCTGCGCCATGATTGCCGCCCGATGCGGCCACAACACCAGCCTCGGGCACATCCGAACTGATCAGAGTGTTAAACGCCCCGCGCGCCTTGAAACTGCCGGTGTGCTGCATATGCTCCAGCTTCATTTCCACCGAATAATCGAGACCCAAGACACGGCTTTCCGTGACTGGCGTCACTTGTGCATAGCCGGTTATGCGGTGCTGTGCCGCCAGTATTTCGCTCTTCCAATTCATTCTCATCTTTCCGTGACTGGCACTCTGCGCCCGAACCCTATAGCTGTTTGGAAAACACGCAAGCAGGGATCGTTACCCCATGAGAGAAGACCGCCTCAGCCCGTTTCGCGACGCGCAGACCGACCGTTCGACCGCAAGCGAGGTACCCGACACCCCGCAAACCCGCTCACCCGCCTATCGCCTTGCCTTTGCCGATGAGGATTTCCTGTGCCGGGATGAGCTGCGCCCTGTGCGCCTGCAGCTGGAACTGCTCAAGCCCGAGATGATCATGACGGAGCGTGAGATCACCTCGACCATCGTCATGTTCGGCGGCGCGCGTATCCCTGAGCCGTCACAGAAACACACCGCGCGGACGGAAACGCTGGCCGGGCTGTCGGAATATTACGACGAAGCGCGCGAGTTTGCCCGGTTGATGACCGAGAAATCGAACGAAACCGGCGGGCGCGAGAATGTAATCGTCACCGGCGGTGGCCCCGGCGTGATGGAGGCTGGCAACCGCGGCGCGCAGGATGCGAACGGCTGTTCCATCGGCCTGAACATTGTGTTGCCGCATGAACAGGCACCGAACCTGTACGTTACGCCCGAGCTCAGCTTTAACTTCCACTATTTCGCCATCCGCAAGATGCATTTCCTGATGCGCGCCCGCGCCATCACCATCTTCCCCGGCGGCTTTGGCACCATGGATGAGCTGTTCGAGTCCCTGACCCTGATTCAAACCGGCCGTATGGAGCGTGTGCCCTTCCTGCTATTCGGTCGCGCGTTCTGGGAAAAGGTCATCAACTGGGAGGCGCTGGCCGACGCCGGCACCATCTCGGACGAGGATCTGGACCTGTTCCGGTTCGTCGATACCGCGCAAGAGGCGGTCGACATAATCGAGAAATGGGAACCCACCCCGCCCCGTGACGAAATACCGGGGCGCTAAACGATGGGGCGCAAGACCGGCGAGATGCTGCATCTGCGGGGCAACGCACTGACCAAGGGCGAGCCCGTGGCCCTGCCCCTGACCCAAAGCAGTATGTTCCACCTGCCCGGCGCGCCGGACGGGCATGATTTCTACGGTCGCGTCAACAACCCAACCTGGGAACATCTGGAACAGGTTCTCGCCCATCTTGAAGACGCCCCCTGCCTGGCTTTCCCGTCGGGCATGGCGGCGATTTCGGCCGCGTTGTTTGCCACGGTCAAAGCCGGGTCGCGCATCCTAATCCCGTCGGATGGCTATTACGTCACCCGCGTGCTGGCCGACCGATTTCTGTCAGGTCTGGGTGTCATAGTGACAGAACGCCCGACAACCGCCTTTTCCGAAGGTGGGTTCGACGGCTTCGATGTGGTCTTTGTCGAAAGCCCCTCGAACCCTGGCCTGGATATGATGGACCTGCCAGCCATCGCGTCGTCCGTGCGCGCAGCTGGTGGGATCACCATTGCTGACAACACAACCATGACACCACTGGGCCAGCGTCCTTTGGATATGGGCGTAGATATCGTCGTGTCCTCTGACACCAAGGCCATGGGCGGGCATTCCGATCTGCTGATGGGCCATGTGGCCAGCCGCAATACAGATGTCATGGAGCGGGTCGAGGAATGGCGGCGTGTCTCTGGCGCGATCCCCGGCCCGCATGAGGCTTGGTTGCTGCATCGTGGGCTGGAAACACTGGATGTTCGGTTCGACCGGATGTGCAGCTCGGCCCAGGTGTTGGCAGAACGGTTGGCGGCGCATCCGTATGTGAAAGACATCCGCTATCCCGGCCTGCCAGGTGACCCATCCTACACCTTGGCACAGGCTCAGACCACGCGGTTCGGATTCCTTCTTTCGATCACGTTGGAAACCCAGGCCAAGGCCGAAACCTTCATCAACACCTGTCCAATGCTGCGCCCTGCGACGTCTTTTGGCGGCGTCCATAGCTCGGCCGAGCGCCGCGCCCGTTGGGGCGACGACGTTGACCCCGCTTTTGTCCGTCTGTCCGTGGGATGCGAGCCGGTGGTTGAGCTTTGGCAGGCAATCGATGCCAGCCTGAACGCACTGTAATTACTTTTTGGGCGTGCGCAGCTCGGTGAACACGTAGATCGGCAGCACGACGCTGGCGATCAGCGCGCCCAGCCAGACCAGCAGTGTCGCAGCCAGCAGGTTGGAAATTCCGCCAACCGTCAGCCCATTGGTCACCAGATCGGTCACAAGCAGGCCGACAAAGGTCACGATCAACGCGATCCCGCCTTTCAACGAAGGCGCCCTTTTCTCACCCAACTTCAGGATCAGCGGCTCGGCCACCACCTGCACCAGCGTGAATACGATCACCACAACGATGAATGAAATCGGCTTGATTGCAAAACCGGTCAGTAGCAAAGCGGCCAACATTAACCCAATGGCATTGCCCGCCAGCAAGGCCAGAACCGATTTAAGTCTGCGCGTCATCGGCTAATCTCCGTCAATGAACAATATGAAACAGCCTGATAGTATCAGAGATTACGAAACTTGCGAACCAATTTAGCCACCGGTTCTTTTTGACCTGTTGAAATCACGTGATAAAATACCTTCATCATGATCAGCCCTTCCCCCATCCATGAGAGGTGAGATGAGCGACGATCCCTATGCCGCACTTGGCGTGGCCAAAGATGCCAGCGACGCTGAAATCAAAAAAGCGTATCGGCGCATTGCCAAGGAATGCCACCCGGACTTGAAACCCGGGGACGCCGAGGCCGAAGCCAAGTTCAAGGCCGCCGCTGCAGCCTATGATCTGTTGAAAGATCCTGAGACGCGCAAACGCTATGACAATGGTGAGATTGATGCCTCGGGACAGGAACGCCCGCAACAGCAATACTATCGCGATTACGCCGAAGCCGCCGGCAACCCCTATCGCGGGCAGGCGACGGACCCGGACGACATGTCGGACATTTTTGCTGAATTCATGCGGGGTCGCGGCGGATTTGGTGGGCAAGGCGGCCGCGAGTTTCACGCGCCCGGCCACAATCTGAACTTCACGCTTCAGATCAGCTTTCTGGATGCGGTATTCGGCGCCAGCCAGAAACTGACCCTGCCGGATGGGGACCGGATCGAGGTCAAGATACCCGCAGGGATCACAAGCGGTCAGACCATTCGCCTGCGGGGCAAGGGTGCCGCTGGCTATGGTGAGGGGCCGCGCGGCGATGCGCTGGTGACAGTATCAGTCGCGGATCATCCGGTATTCGACCGTCAGGGAAATGACATTCACATCACGCTGCCCATCACGATTGATGAGGCGGTGCTGGGCGGCAAAGTGGCGGCGCCCACGATCGATGGGGGTGTAAACGTGACCGTCCCGGCGGGAACCAGCAGCGGCAGAACCCTGCGCTTGCGGGGTAAGGGCGTGAAGAAGCGCGGCTCGGCCGAACGGGGCGACCAGTTGATCGAGCTGACCATTTCAATGCCCGATCAAATCGATGATGAGTTGAGGCAATTTATGGATTCATGGCGAGAAACCCACCGCTATGACCCACGCAAAGGAATGCCGTCATGACCCGCACTCTGACCGAAGAGGAACTGATCACCGCCGTAGCCCGGCTGACTTCGACCCGATTGACAGAATATCTGGCCGCCGAAATCGTGATCCCCGAACAAACAGATCGCGGATTGGTCTATCACAGCCTCGACGTTGCCCGGCTGGAGTTGGCCTGCGAGTTGCACGACCAATACGAAATGGAGGCAGACGCAGTGTCGATGATGATTTCCCTGATCGACCAGATGCATGGGTTGCGCGCAGAACTTCGAGAGGTCCTGAACGCCGTCGCAGCGCAGCCAGATCCGGTTCGTCAGCAACTGATCAAAGTGATCGGCACCGCGAGATTTGGGTGAGAGAGGCCTAATTGTCGACCAGATATTCTTCGGGAACGAAGAATGTGTAATCTCGGTCGGCAACCGCCTCGTGGCAATCGTGGCAATACGCAACTGCGTTGGCGCGATCCCCCATCGTGTCCCCAAACAATGACCCATCCGGCATGACCATGATATAACGCCAATCAGCCGTAGCAGGGTTGGCGCCCTCGGCCAGTTTCTGCATGACGAACATCGCGCCGGGATGGCTTTTCCCCTCATCCGTAACGGTCACGCTGTCCTTGGCCAGCACAGACCCCACCGGAAGCTTTTCGCCTTCCGTCAGGGTTGCATAATTATACGCCATCCGGTTTGCATAGCTGTTCACAAATCGCCGACCATGGGTTTCAGATATATAGGGCGCATCGTTGTACAGCGGCCAGTTTTGGTAATTCAGAAGCAGATCCAACTGCGCTGCGGCATAGCCGCGTGCCATCCGGCGCTGCAACGAGTCATAAATTTCACGCGCGTCGTCCTTGGTCAGATCAGCCGGATTTTCGATAGCCAGATGAGCATCCTCATCATTTGACTGCGCAACAGCATCAGTTACGGCGACGGCCGCACAAGCCAAAACTAAAACAAAATTAAAGTACGGAATTTTCAATCGAAACATCATCGAGATAACCCAACTCGTAACCTGTTATGCCGCAATCGGCACACGGAGCTGAAATACAAGGTAGCCGCCGTGAACGAATTTGCCACATGCCAGCCACCGAACTCACCCTATTGTGCGCAAGTGAGCCTGGTGCATCCACACCTAGCCAATGAAACATATCAAATTTTGCATTCGATAGACAGCGCCCCAAAAATTAATTTTGCGACGCCCTTCTATTCAGCCGCTTATCCGCGGTCGAGACCGGCCTCGGCCTCAATCTGCTTGCGCGATTTACGGGCGCGTTCGGTGGCCGATTTCAGCTGACCGCAGGCCGCCATAATGTCCTCGCCCCGCGTCTTGCGGATGGGCGAGGCATACCCGGCCTGATAGATGATATTGGCAAAAGCCCGAATACGATTGTTTGAGCTGCGCTTATACGGCGCGCCGGGCCATTCGTTGAACGGGATCAGATTGATCTTGGCCGGGATTTTGTAGCGCTTGATATGTTCGATCAGACGATGCGCATCCTCATCGCTGTCATTCACACCATCAAGCATCACGTATTCAAACGTAATCCGTTCCGAATTGGAAACCTTGGGATAGCTGGCCAAAGCCTGCAGCAACTCTTCGATATTCCAGCGTTTGTTGATCGGCACCAGCACATCGCGGACTTCATTGGTCGTCGCGTGGAACGAAATTGCCAGCAGGCAGCCGATTTCCTTCGCGGTACGCGCAATCTCGGGCACCACGCCCGATGTCGACAGGGTAATCCGGCGGCGAGACAGCGAGATACCTTCGGGGTCCATCGCGATTTTCATCGCGTCGCGGACGTTCTCAAAATTGTAAAGAGGCTCGCCCATACCCATCAGAACGATGTTCGACAGCAGGCGGGTTTCGTCCTTGGGCGCACCCGGTACCGGCCACTCGTCAAGATCATCCCGCGCCATCATCACCTGACCGACAATTTCCGCCGCCGTCAGGTTGCGCACCAGTTTCTGCGTGCCTGTATGGCAGAAGGAACAAGTCAGCGTGCAACCGACCTGAGACGAGATACACAGCGTGCCGCGATCGTCCTCGGGAATATAGACCACCTCGACCTCATGGCCGCCAGCAATACGGACCAGATACTTGCGTGTGCCATCCTCGGACACCTGTCGGGTCACAACCTCGGGGATTTCGATCACGAAATGCTCGGCCAGCTGGGTGCGATAGGCTTTGGCCAGATTGGTCATCTCGGCAAAGTCGCGCACACCCCATTGGTAAATCCACTGCCAGATCTGGCCCGTGCGCATCTTGGCCTGTTTTTCAGGCGTGCCGTGTTCGATCAGGGTCTCGCGCAGGCGATCCCGGGTCAACCCGACAAGGTTCAGCTTCCCCTCCGGCAATTTGCGGGGGATGGTCATGACGTCTTGAGTGATCGGCGCTTTGGGCGACATAGGTGGGTCTCGAAGATTCTGGCTTGGAATGCGCCTCTATATAGGACTGCTCGCAAAGATCAAAAGAATTCGTCGCGCCTAATTTGCAAAACGCAGCAATTCGTCAATCCGCAGGCGCCCCAATTCAATCCGGCAAGAGGTGATACCAATGCCGGTTCCCGACCCACCACCAAAAGACGCGCCGACCGCCTCGCACTGCGCATCACGATACCCGACCCAGGCGCTTTGCGCCGCCTCCATCGCAGGCGCCGCGCTTGGCCGTCCGGTCACCTCGTCCAACGCGTTGGCTGCATCCATGGCAAAGCCAAAACTATCGGTCAGCGCGGCCTCAACTCCCGCTTCCATACTGGCAACGCAAGATCCGATTTCGACTTGTGAACTTGCGTTCGTGCATTCCATTGCAGGATCCGCCACAGCCAACGTGGGGGTTAAAACAGCCAGTATCACCAAACGCATGACATACTCCTCGAAGGGTCGTTAGACTAACGCGTTCAGCTTAGCACAGCGACGCCAGAGGTTACAAAAAACCGCGGGGATCAACCCCGCGGTCATTCGTACTCTTATGCCGCCCGGACGTTTCCAGGCCAGCCGTATTGGATCACGCACCTGCTGGTGGAATAAAGCAATCCTCGGCGTCCAGCGTTTTGACCGGATCGTTTGGCCCACATTGCTCTCCCGAAACCGGGTATGTCTCAGCGGATTTATCACAAGCGCTCAGCAATACGACGGCGGTCAGCACAAACAGGCCCAAAACTTTCTTCTGCATCGATGCTCTCCTTTTCTCTCTGCTTGAACCGATTAGTTCAGTATTTCAGAGCGCGGAGCATTGACGCAGATCAAATTTATAGATGACGTTAAGTTAAGCTATGAAGGAGGGCGGTCCTATCCTGCGAAACTGGCACCACTTTGCGAGCCTGGCCAATGCCCGAGCGCTGGCGCGCTCAGTTGGTACAGCGTTTCTCGGCGTCGTCTAAAGCGGCTGTGAAGCCCAGCAATGAGAAAGTATCTTTGGTCTGAGTGCCGCGTTCGGACCGGGCGGTCAGCACTGCTTCGGTACCGCTTTTCATGGCAGCGATTACTTTTTGGTCATCACCCTCTGACGCGGGCCAGGCCCATTCGCCTTCGGTGCTGAATTCGAAGCTGTTACCGTCGATGGATACAGATACGGTCGATCCCGCGGCAAACGGATAGCCCCCGGTGAATGAAACGCGCCCCTTCACATCGGGATCAGGTCTGAATACGACAAACAGCAGGATGTCGCTGCGCCTCACCGAAACAACGCGCCCGCCGCGCGTGTTGACGGTTTCATCCGGCGTTGCAACGCTCCAGCATTCGGTTGGGTCCTCTTCCACAAACACACTCCAGTCGGTGTTTACGGATACTCTATTGGTGCTGTCTGCCTGCTGAGCGGTTGCAGCCGTTGTCATCCCTGCCACGCACAGGCCCGCGATTACGCGGACGAGCTTTGATCCCATCTGTCCAGCCTCCTAGCTCGACCTAATACCTCATACCCACCGGAATGGCTCGCGAACCCTGACGGTTCGTCTGTAAGTTGCGTCTTCCGGTGATTGCCGACATACACACACTATCGCAAGTTTCGCCATAGGCGAAAGGGCGGTTGGCAGTTTTTTGCGCATGTTTAGGAGGGTCCCGATGACGCAGCCTGTAGCAATGACCGAACTATGGCGGGGGCCTTTACTGGAAAGCCTGCATATGGGACATGCGGTTATCTGTGATGACACTGGTCAGATCGTGCGCAGCTGGGGCGACCCGGAGGCGATAATCTACCCCCGGTCTTCGGCCAAGATGATACAGGCCCTGCCGTTGATTACATCGGGGGCGGCCGCGAAATACGGGCTGAACAGCGAGCATCTGGCATTGGCCTGTGCCTCGCATAACGGCGCGCATATTCACACAGACAGGGTAACGTCCTGGTTGGACCATCTGGGCCTGGCTGAACCCGATTTGCGCTGTGGGCCGCAAGAGCCTCAGGATATGGCGGCGCGCGACGGGCTGATACTTGCCGACGACACGCCCTGTCAGATCCACAACAACTGCTCGGGCAAACATTGCGGGTTTTTGACGGTAGCACAGCATATGGGCGCCGGGCCGGAATATCTTGAAATCGACCACCCGGTTCAACAGGCCTGTTTGTCCGCGCTGGAAGAAACCACCGGCGAAACCAGCCCTGGCTATGGCATCGATGGCTGTTCCGCCCCGAACTTTGCCACCTCGCTGGTGGGGATGGCACGGTCGATGGCGTGGTTTGCCTCGGCGGCGGACCGGTCGGACCGGGCCAGCGATGCGGCACAACACCTGACCGCGGCGATGATCAAACATCCCGAGCTGGTGGCCGGAGAGACGCGCGCCTGTACCGAGCTGATGCGCGCCATGAACGGGCGCGCCGCGATCAAGACCGGGGCCGAGGCCGTATTCATCGCCATCATCCCTGAAAAACGCATGGGCGTCGCGCTGAAGATCACCGATGGCGCCACCCGTGCCAGCGAATGCGCCATTGCTGCCATTCTGGTCAGCCTCGGCGTACTGGAGGCCGATCACCCGGCCACCCGCACCTTTATGAACGCCACGCAATACAGCCGTCGCGGGCTGGAATGTGGCGTGATCCGACCCGCGCCGGGTTTCCCCGGCTAGGGCCGCTACATCTCAATCTCGTGAATCTCGGCCACCTCGACCGAGCCTGACCCGTTTACGACCATGGGGCATCCCTTGGCCATTTCATTGGCGGCGTCGATGCTGTCGGCCTTGATCACGGTAAAGCCGGATACCGGGTTGGCACCGCCATTGTCGACCACACCGCCCGAGCTGACGGTATAGGACTGGCCCACCGGGTTGCCGGGTATTTCTAGTGACGGGCCCATATTCTGAAACCACGCGCCCCAGGCGGCCATGGTTGCTTCGACTTCGGCCGGGTCCGATGGCGTGGTCCCGCCGTGATAGACAAACAGAAACTGTGGCATTTCTTTCCTCCCAGATGAAAACTTATTGCACCAGACCGGCCAGCTTATTCAGCGTCGAGGTCCAGCCTTTCTCGTGGTTTGCGGCGATCTCGTCATCGCCCAGGTCGCGGTGATCGACCACCAGCCGAGCGCCGCCGCCTGCGGCTTCGATCCGTAGCGTTACATGGCTTTCGGCCCCGCGCTGATCCTGATCGTCATGCCAGCCCCAGGTGAAGCCAACCGAATTGGGCGGATCGACATGGGTCACATGGCCCGAGACCTTGAACCGCTGGCCCTCGCCATTCTGCATGACAGAATACCACGGACCAACGCGCGAAAAATCGAGAGTATGTTCGGGCACATGCACCCCTTCGGGGCCCCACCATTGCAACAGCCGTTCTGCGACACTGATCCACGCAAACAGATCCTCTGGCGGTATCGGGAACGTGCGCTCCAGCTTTAGATCGGCCATGAGGTATCCCTTTCAATAGCATCGCCCAGACGATCCAGACTGCTTTCCCAGAATTGTCGTTTCGAAATGGTCCACTCCGCGATCGCGTACAGACCTTCGGGGCGGATCGAATACATCCGCTGGGTGCCCTGCACCCGTTGCCGAACCAGCCCGGCCTCACGCAAAACCTTCAGGTGGCGCGAGACCGCAGCACCCGACATGCCGCGCCCTTCGATCAGGTCGCCCGCGGGCTGCTCTCCGTCCTGCATCAACTGTTCAACGATGGAAAACCGCGTGGCGTCGGACAATGCGGAGAATGTGGTCAGAAGCGTATTCATGACCACTGTTTAACATTTTTGTTAAATAAAGGAAAGCCCCGGTTTTCAGGCTTGGGCAAATTCCTGCCGCGCATAGCCCTGCAGATACAAAAGCGCGGTCAAATCGCCATGGTTGACGCGCACTTCGCATTGTTCCGCGACCGAAGGCTTTGCATGCAGCGCAACCCCGGTTCCGGCCCGGCCCAACATGCCCAGATCATTTGCCCCGTCACCCACAGCGATCACATCGTTTTCGGACAGGCCCAGACGCGCGGTGATCTGTTCCAAAGCATCAACTTTGGCCTGTCGTCCCAAAATCGGTCGCTGCACATCGCCGGTCAGTTTGCCGTTTTCGGCCAGCAGAGTGTTGGCACGGTTTTCGTCAAACCCCAATTCACTGCCCACCTTGGCAGTAAACGCCGTGAACCCGCCCGAGACCAGTGCCGCATAGCCGCCATTGGCGCGCATCGTCGCGACCAGCTCCTTCCCACCGGGCATCAAGGTGATGCGTTCGGCCAGAACCTTGCCGATCACGGCCTCATCCAACCCTTTCAGCAACCCGACCCGTTCGGTCAGCGCGCCTTCGAAATCCAATTCGCCATTCATTGCGCGGGCGGTGATGTCCTTGACGCGGTCGCCGACACCGGCCTCATCCGCCAATTCGTCGATGCATTCCTGCTGGATCATGGTGCTGTCCATATCCGCCAACAGCATCTTTTTGCGCCGCCCCTCGGCAGGCTGCACGATCAGGTCAACGCCAAGCTTCTGCAAATCACCCCAGACATCCCACTGGTTGCCCGGAAGGTCCTGCAGCGCGAACTCTGCCGCCTCATCCGGGCTGAGCCAGATGATCTCGGCCCCGCCCCAGGCATTCCGCAACGACTCGACCAGCGCCAAATCCAGCGCGCGCGTTTCGGGATTGGTCAACAGGGTGGCAACATACATAGTCTATCTCCGGCGAATTCACCTGCGATTAACGCAGATAGCCCCCGATCGCCAGAAGACAGTTTGTCCGCAGCAACCTCTGGCACATCATGCGGACAGAACGGCGACCGATTGCGCCATTCAGGGCTTTACCAGCACGCCATTCCAAGACAGATTCGCCGGGACTGGACAGAAAGGACCTTGGTAGATGGGCAACCCGCTTTACGATCGCTTGTTTGGCATACACGCGGGCAAAGAGACGCCTTTCCTGCATCTGCCCAACGGTCAGGTGCTGACCCATTCTGATTTCCTGGACATGGCATCTCGGTTGGCCAATACCCTAATCGGCTTTGAGCTCGAACCCGGACAACGAGTTGCGGTTCAGGTGGAAAAGTCGCCCGAAGCGCTTGCGCTGTTTGCTGCTTGTGTGCAGACCGGTCTGGTTTTTCTGCCACTCAACACTGCCTATACGGTCAGCGAACTGAGCTATTTCATCGAAAACAGCGGCGCTGCGCTGGTGGTCTGCGATGATGTAAATAGGGCTGGTTTGGCACCCGCCGCCGCCGCCCAGAAGGCACGGCTTGAAACGCTAAACGCTGATGGATCCGGCAGCCTGATGCGGCGTGCGCTGGGTATGCTGCCTGCTTTCGAGCCGGTCAACCGCACCGAGGATGATCTGGCCGCCTTCCTGTACACGTCCGGCACGACCGGCCGATCCAAGGGCGCGATGTTGTCACAGGCCAATCTGCTGTCGAATGCCGAAACATTGGTACGGGAATGGCGGTTTACCGACGATGACGTGTTGCTGCATGCTCTGCCAATCTTTCACACTCATGGGCTGTTCGTGGCAACCAACGTGGTACTGGCTTCGGGCGGGTCGATGATCTTTCTGCCGAAATTCGATCTGGATGAGGTACTGCGGCATTTGCCTGATGCAACCGCGATGATGGGGGTTCCGACCTTCTACACCCGTCTGTTGGATGACGACCGGTTCACCGGCGATCTGGCATGTCATATGCGGCTGTTCATCTCGGGTTCGGCGCCAATGCTGGCCGAAACGCATCAGCAGTTTGAGGCCCGCACCGGGCACCGCATTCTTGAACGCTACGGTATGACCGAGACCAACATGAACACCTCGAACCCCTATGACGGTGAACGCCGCGCCGGATCCGTGGGGTTCCCCTTGCCGGGCGTTGAGCTCAAAGTGACCGACTCTGAGACGGGTGAAACCTTGCCACAGGGCGAAATCGGCATGATCGAGGTGCGTGGCCCCAACGTCTTTCAGGGCTATTGGGAAATGCCCGAGAAGACCGCAGCAGAGTTGCGCGAGGACGGGTTCTTTATCACCGGCGACCTTGGACGTGTGGACGCGGACGGCTATGTCCATATCGTCGGACGCGGCAAGGACCTGATCATCTCGGGCGGGTACAACATCTATCCCAAAGAGGTCGAACTGGTGCTGGACGACCAGCTCGGTGTTCTGGAAAGCGCAGTTATCGGCGTGCCCCATCCGGATTTCGGCGAAACCGTGTTGGGCCTGTTGGTAGCCGAACCAAACAAGTCGCCCGACCTCGAGGCCATCATGGCAAGCGCGCAGACCCAACTGGCGCGATTCAAACATCCCCGCAAGCTGATCGTGCTGAACGAATTGCCGCGCAATACGATGGGCAAAGTGCAAAAAAACGCGCTACGCGAAGCTTACAAAGACCTGTTTACCGAAGACTAGGTCTCAGCGGCGCGCGCCCCTGTGCGGTCAGCAACCAGCAATCACGGCCCTCGAACACGGCAGTGGCCAACGGATGACCATAGCCCGCGCCCGCATCCAAATTGATCCGATTGCCGCAATGTTCCGCCGTATCCACAGGGGTGTGACCATGCACGATCAGCCAGGGGTGCGGGCCAGATTCAACCAAAAATTCCTGCCGTATCCAAACCAGGTCATCTTCGGATTGCTGCGACAGTGGAAGACCGGGCCTGATGCCAGCGTGGACGAACAGCAGTTCATCCTCCTGATGGTAAACTGGCAAAGCGTTGATAAAATCCAGATGTGCTGGCGGTACGGCGGCACAGGCCCGTTCATGGACCTGATAGATGCGGTCATTGTCCGTGACTTCAACCCCATAGGAGGCCAGCGTATCCCGACCACCCAGCCGTGGGTTCAGCCAGTTCAGCGTGACGGGCAGTTGCTTATCTGCAATCTCGCGCTCTTGCACGAAGCGAGTCATCATGCGGTCGTGGTTACCCTTGACCATGACCCAGTTCCGCCCCGTCTGTTGGCCTTCGATCAGCAGGTTCAGAACACCACGACTGTCCGGGCCTCGATCGACATAGTCACCCAGAAACACAATCTTTGCATCTGGCCCGCCATCGGCCTCGATCCGCGACAGCGCAACCTGCAGCATGCCGAGCTGGCCGTGGATGTCACCGATTGCATAAATTGGCGAGGACATGGAAAACCCTAAATCAACAGGAACACCCTGCTTGTGACGCGTCTTGGCGGCCGGGAAAAGAAAATACCCACGCCTTGGAAGACGCGGGTATGAAGTGTCTCAGATATTCAACACCGCCTCAGGCAACGTCGAACTCCAGCGGTTTGATTTGCGTGAACAGGCCGGTTTCGGCCAGCTTTGCCCGCGCTTCGGCTGGCACCGGTTCGTCGACATACAGCAGCGCAATCGCTTCGCCGCCCGCTTCGGACCGGCCAAGGGTAAAGTTGGCGATGTTCACATCGCTTTCACCCATGGTCTGGCCCAACGCACCGATGATACCCGGAACATCCTCGTTGGTGGTGTACAGCATATGCGCGCCGACCTCGGCGTCGATATTGATGCCTTTGATCTGGATGAAGCGGGGTTTGCCGTCGCTGAACACCGTGCCACCGATGGAACGCTCGCGCTTTTCGGTCACGACAGTAACCTTGATGTACCCCTCGAAGGCACCCGATTTATCCTGATTGGTGGTCGAGATCTTGATGCCACGCTCTTTGGCCACCACAGGGGCAGAGACCATGTTAACCTCGGGGTTGAACTTTTTCATGATCCCGGCCACGGCCGAACAGTTCAGAGCCGCAAGGTTCATCTCAGCCGCGACACCGTCATAGAGAATGTTGATCGCCTTGATCGGCTCATCCGTCATTTGACCGATGAAGCTGCCCAGATGTCCGGCCAGTTTGATCCACGGCCCCATGACCTTGGCTTCTTCGGCGGTGACGGACGGCATGTTCAGCGCGTTCTCAACCGCGCCGGTCAGCAGGTAGTTCGAGATTTGCTCGGCCACCTGCAGCGCCACGTTTTCCTGCGCCTCGGTCGTTGCGGCCCCCAGATGCGGCGTGCAGACGACGTTGGGCAGGTTGAACAGCGCATTGTCCTTCGCGGGCTCTTCGCTGAACACGTCAAAGGCCGCACCCGCCACGTGACCGGATTGCAGAGCCTCGGCCAGCGCCTCTTCATCGACCAGACCACCGCGGGCACAGTTGACGATGCGCACGCCAGGCTTGGTCTTGGCCAGATTTTCGCGGCTGAGGATGTTGCGAGTCTGATCGGTCAGCGGCACATGCAAGGTGATGAAATCGGCACGCGACAGCAGCTCATCCAGTTCAACCTTTTCAACACCCATCTTGGCGGCTTTCTCTTCGCCCAGATAGGGATCATAGGCGACAACCTTCATTTTCAGGCCCAGGGCGCGTTCGCAGACGATCCCGCCAATATTGCCCGCACCAATGACGCCCAAGGTTTTGTTGGTCAGCTCGATCCCCATGAACTTGGACTTTTCCCATTTGCCCGCATGGGTCGAAGTGCTAGCCTCGGGGATCTGCCGCGCCACGGCGAACATCATCGCAATCGCGTGCTCGGCTGTGGTGATCATGTTGCCAAAGGGCGTGTTCATCACGATGACGCCCTTCTTGCTGGCGGCATCCTTGTCGACATTGTCGGTGCCGATGCCGGCGCGACCTATGACTTTCAGCTTGTCCGCATGTTCCAGCAAGGTCGGCGTGACCTTGGTGGCCGAGCGGATGGCAAGGCCGTCATATTGGCCAATCACTTCGGCCAGTTTATCTTTGTCCTTGCCCAGATCGGGCATGAAATCCACGTCGATGCCGCGGTCGCGGAAAATCTGAACAGCGGTTTCACTGAGTTTGTCAGAAACGAGTACTTTGGGAGCCATGTCTGTGGTCCTTGAATGTAATGAGATGTCCGGGCCTGAGGCGGCCCGGTGAAGATTGCGAAAGATCAGGCGGCTTCAGTTTGTGCTGCGAGCTCAGCCTCGAAGGCCCAGGCTAGCCAGGGCAACATCGCTTCGATATCCGAAGTTTCGACCGTGCCGCCGCACCAGATACGCAGACCCGCAGGTGCGTCGCGATAAGCCCCGATATCCAACGCGATATTCTCGGCCTCCAACCGCTTTGCAACGGCCTTGGCAAAGGCTGCGCCGTCCCGAATGCGCGCATCGGTGAATTTCAGACAGACAGACGTATTCGACTGCGTCGCCGGGTCGTCAGCCAGGTTGGCGATCCAGCCATTCTGCTCGCAGAACGCATGCACCGCACCGGCATTCGCATCGGCCCGGCCAATCAATCCCTGCAGACCACCAACTGAGCGCGCCCAGTCCAATGCAAACAGATAGTCCTCAACCGCCAGCATCGACGGGGTGTTGATCGTGGCGCCAGTAAAGATACCATCGATCAGCTTACCGCCCTTGGTCAGGCGGAAAATCTTGGGCAATGGCCATGCGGGGGTATAGCTTTCAAGCCGCTCCACAGCGCGTGGGGAAAGGATCAGCATCCCATGCGCCGCCTCTCCGCCCAGAACTTTCTGCCAGCTAAACGTGGTCACATCCAACTTGTCCCACGGCAGGTCCATCGCGAAGGCCGCCGAAGTCGCATCGCAGATCGTCAAACCCTGACGGTCATCCGCAATCCAGTCACCGTTTGGCACCCGCACGCCCGAAGTCGTGCCGTTCCATGTAAAGACCACGTCATGGAAGAAGTCGACCGAGGCCAGATCGATGATCTGCCCATAATCGGCTGTTTTCACTTCGGCGTCGATTTTTAGCTGCTTGACCACATCCGTGATCCATCCCGCGCCAAAGCTTTCCCAGGCCAGCATCTCGACCTTGCGTTCACCCAACAGCGACCACAGCGCCATCTCAACCGCGCCGGTGTCAGACGCGGGAACGATGCCGATCTTGTAATCTGCTGGAATGCCCAGCACTTCACGCGTACCTTCGATGGCCGCTTTCAGCTTGTCCTTGCCAACAGCAGCGCGATGCGAACGGCCAAGTGCTGCGTCAGCCAGTTTGGTCAGGTCAAATGTGGGGGGTTTGGCGCAGGGCCCCGAGGAAAAGCGCGGATTTGCCGGCCGCGTTTCAGGTTTGCGCACGGCGTCATTCGATGCCGGTTGTTCGATAGTCATGTGTATTACCCTTCCAGATACACGCCCCTCGTTGGGGAGGGGTGTCCCACGGACAGAGCTAGGGTGCAGATGCAGCATCAACAAGCGAAAAAGACCCATTAGAAATCAAAAACGACAGGTTTTTATGCGCAAGTTGGGGGAGCGCGTTTCCGATAGGCGCAATTTCGTCACCGGCTCAGCGCATCGTCCTTGTTGCCTATCAGGTCAACCGAACGGCTTCACCCGTTGCCAGCGCCTGTTGTGCCGCCAACCCCATACGAACGGCCCACAGACCATCCTGCAGCGTCACATCCGGCGCGGCCCTTTCGCCGCGGACAAGCGCAAGGAACCCCTGATGCTGGTAATAGGTCGAGCCATTGTGATCCCCGGCGGCCAGCAAGCGCGGGTCAACGGGGATGTCCTGTGACACCGGCCCCTTCGGATTACGCGGGCTGACAATCACCTGCGGCACCGGCGGCTCACCCAGATGATCGGGCCAAAAGCGCCCCGGCCCCGGCACCAGCGCCTCGATCTTGGCCAGTTGTCCTGTGGCCGAGATTTCCTCTTGGTACCGCGATCCTTCGGCGAACATGCACAGTTCCAGCATCGCCCGCGTGCCGTTGGCGAAATCAACCAGAACATAACCGTGATCCAGAATATCCGGCGTTTCCCCATCATAGCTTTCGTCCAGATGGTTTACCGCCTGCCCACCGCTGGCGGTGATCCGCACCGGATCGGACCCAAGGATCAGCCGCATCAGGTCGAAGAAATGGCAGCATTTCTCGACAAATGTGCCGCCGGTATTGCGGTTGAACCGGTTCCAGTTGCCGACCTTTTCCAGAAAGGGAAATCGATGTTCTCGGATCGTCAGCATCTGCACCCCGCCGGTGGATTGGAGCCCTTTGATCAAAGCGGCAATCGGAGGCATATAGCGATATTCCATCGCCACCCAGATTGGATGGGGATAGTCACGCTGCACCGTTTCCAGCCGCGCCGCATCCTGCGGATCGGTAAAAAGCGGCTTTTCCACCAACAGGGGCAGTGGGCGCATCGCCGCGATGTCGCAGATCTGATCCACATGCAGGTGGTTCGGGCTGGCGATGACTAGGCAATCCAGATCCTCGACCGCCAGAAGGTCAGCCACCGACCCCACCATCACAGCCTCGGGCGCGATCTCTTGCGCGGCGTGGGCCATCTGCGGGTCGGGCTCATAGATTGCCGCCACGCGCGTGCCATCCAGCAGAGCGATATTATGCAGGTGCTCCTGCCCCATCATGCCGCATCCGATCAGCCCGTAATTGATGGTCCGGGTCATGCGCGTTTCCTTTTACTTCAAGCGTTGAACATAGGTGGCCCGATCCGGATCGAACCAAGTTTTAGAGAATTCGACGGGTTCGACCTGTTCTGACCAGCTGAACCGCTCGATATACCCGACCGTCTGCCCGAAGGGCTTGGTAAAGCCCGTCGGTGTCCAATCGGGCAGCGCGGCGATTGAAACCCTGTCTACGGCCCGCGTGATCCAGAACCCCAACTGCTGCTGATAATAGCGATACAGCGAGTCAGACAGCAGGTTGCCGTCGATCAAACCCACTGATTCGTCGAGCCATATCTCTTCGACCGCGATGATTGTGTCATTCAAATAGCGCATCCGGCGCACGCGCGACCCCGTGGCGGCGGCTCCGAACCCGGGCAGATTGGCAGGCTTTTCCAGATGATCGACCGACAGGATATCCGCGCTTGGCAAACCGCCCCCTTCGGGCAGCTCAAGCCGGAACATCGCATAGACGCTGTTCTGCGTTCCGGTCTCACGGATGTAATTGCCCGAGCCCTGAATGCGTTCCAACATCCCTTTTTTCTCAAGCTCGGACAGCGATTTTCGCAGGGTTCCGACCGAGACATTCAGGTCCGCCGCCATGTCCCGTTCCGGCGGTAGACGCTCACCGTCAATCAGACGGCCGGCCGCAATATCGCGGATCAGCAGTTCTGCAATCTGAACATATATCGGAAGGGCATTGGGGTTTCGGCTTGTGGGGGGCACGTCGGGGCGCTTCGATTGGTCACAGGAAAAATTGATACACTATTGATCTACATCAATGTGATTGCTACGCAAGAGAAAAAGCAAATCCATTGCGGAGACCGACTCAGATGACGATCGTCCCAATCACCTCCCCCGATCTGAATGCGGCCGAGGTCTCGTGGTTTTCGGCTCTGTGTTCGGATGACTATCAGTTTCTGGGGATGCCCGATGGCGATCTGCGGTCCAGCTGGGACCATTGTTCCGCCATCGTGAAAGAGGCCGAGGCACAGGGGTTTCGCAACATCCTGTGCCCGTCATCCTATCAGGTCGGTCAGGACACGCTCAGCTTTGTTGCTGGATGCGCACCGATCACCGACAAGATCAACCTGCTGGCCGCGGTGCGTTGCGGTGAAATGCAGCCCATCATGCTGGCCCGCACCATCGCGACGCTGGATCACATGTTGCGGGGGCGTTTGACGGTCAACATCATCTCGTCCGATTTCCCTGGTGAAAAGGCAGACAGCGCGTTCCGTTATCAACGCTCGCGCGAAGTCGTCGAAATCCTGAAACAGGCTTGGACGCGGGATGAGATCAACCATGCGGGCGAGGTCTATAATTTCTCGGGCCTGACCACCGATCCAGCCAAACCCTATCAGACCGGCGGACCACTGTTGTATTTCGGCGGCTATTCCCCATCTGCGCTCGAACTGTGCGGAGAGCATTGCGATGTCTACCTGATGTGGCCAGAAACCGAGGATCAACTGGCCGGGCGGATGCAGGCGGTTCATGCGGTAGCCGAGAATTACAACCGGACTCTGGATTACGGCTTGCGCGTTCACATGATCGTTCGCGATACCGAGACCGAAGCGCAGGAATACGCTGATTACATCGTATCCAAGCTGGACGACGAATACGGTCGCGCCATCCGCGAACGGGCGCTGGATTCCACCTCGCTGGGTGTGGCGCATCAGGCCAAAAACCGCGATCTGGCGGATGAATACGGCTATGTCGAACCTGGTCTCTGGACAGGCGTGGGCCGGGCGCGGTCTGGCTGCGGCGCAGCGCTTGTGGGCTCCACCGATCAGGTCATGACCAAGATTGAAAACTATCAAAAGATGGGCATCCGCGCCTTCATCTTCTCGGGCTATCCACATCTGGACGAGGCCCGCCATTTCGGTGCCCGCGTGATGCCCAACCTGAAAACCTGCTCGCTTCCCGAGGAATACGGACGCGTGCCCAAAACCATCCCAGCCACCCCGCTGGGCAACGGAGTTCGCCGCTAATGCAACGTGTAAAGCTTTCAGACACGCTGGAAATGAGCCGCCTGGTATACGGCATGTGGCGCTTGGGTGATGACAGTGACACCTCGGCGGATCATGTCGAAGCCAAGATACAAGCCTGCCTGGATCAGGGCATCACCACATTCGATCAGGCCGACATCTATGGCGGTTACGCAGCCGAGGCGGTTTTGGGCAACGCCCTGCGCGCCAACCCGGCGCTGCGCGCGCGGATGGAGATCGTCACCAAATGCGACATCGTTGCGCCGATGGGCCGATACGCAGACGCCATGGTCAAATATTATGACACATCGCGCGCGCATATCCTGAAATCGGTTGAAACCTCGCTGTCCGAAATGGCAATCGACCATGTCGACCTGCTCCTGATCCACCGCCCTGATCCCTTCATGGACCACCATGAGACCGGCGCAGCGCTGGACGAGGTCGTGGCCAGCGGCAAAGTGGGCGCGGTTGGCGTATCGAATTTCCGCCCGTGGGACTGGACGCTTCTGCAATCAGCGATGAAGACCCAACTGGTCACCAACCAGGTCGAGATCTCGCTGGGCGAAATCCGCCCCTTCACCAATGGCGACCTAGCGTTTCATCAACAGCATGGGCAGCCGGTGATGGCGTGGTCGCCGCTGGGCGGCGGACTGCTGATGGCCGGGAACCCTCCGGTCGGCGTGGTCGCGGATGAGATCGCCGCCGAATTCGGAGTGGACCGGGCCGCAGTGGCCGTGGCCTTCCTTCTGGCACATCCTGCAGGCATCCTGCCGGTGCTAGGCACCAACAATCTGGGCCGGATCAAACAGATTTCGGACGCCTTGAAAGTCAATCTGGATCGCGAGAGTTGGTACCGCCTTTATGAGGCGGCACTGGGCCATGAGGTACCATGATGAATGCAATGTCACAGGACATGAACCATACTTTCATCCCACACAAGGATGACACCCGAACCCTGCGAGATGCGTTTGGCCGCTTTGCCACCGGAGTTACCATCGTCACCTGCAACAGCACGGACGGCCCGGTCTGCATCACCGCCAACAGTTTTTCGTCCCTATCGCTGGACCCGCCCCTGATCATGTGGGCCGGCGACCGCAACTCGCGCCGCTTCCCCTATTTCCACAAGGCGCGCCATTTCAGCGTTCATGTATTGTCCTCTGAACAGGCCGAGCTGTGTTTCGGCTGCTCGAAAAACGCCTTTGCGCTGCGAGACATCGCCCATGGGCATTGCTCAAATGGTACCCCTCTGCTGCCGGATTGTCTGGCACGGTTTGAATGTGAACAACACGCTTATCACGACGCAGGCGATCATGTGATCGTGGTGGGCAAAGTCCTGAAGGCCAGCATAAGCGATGGAGACGCGCTGACCTTCTATGCCGGAAAACTCGGCCAATTCGCGCAGTCCTAAGCGCGCTCTGACGACTGCGGGACAAACCCGCGGCTGACATAGGGAGGAAACGCATGGGCGGACTGGCAACGATGCTGGCGCCGATTGCATTCGTGAACGAAACCGTGCTGCGATTGGGCCGCGCGGTTGGCGTCGTTGCGATTGCATTCATGGTGACTGCAATCCTGATTCAGGTATTCTTCCGATATGTGCTGGGCAACGCACTGCCCTGGCCGGATGAGGCCGCCCGGTTCTGCATGCTCTGGATGACGGGTCTGATGGCCCCGACCGCGTTTCGCCGCGGCGGGTTCGTGGCCATCGACATGGTGCCCCTGATGCTTCCGCGCGTATTGGGACAGGTACTGATGCTCGCGCTGCTGTTCGTGTCACTGGCGGTGCTGCTGGTGGCGGTTAAGATCGGCTGGTCCGAAGTGACCGGGTTCGGGGGCAAATTCGCAACCGCCGCTTTGTATATTCCCACCTCATTTGGCTTTGACGAATGGTACCGCGTCCCGCGCAGCTGGATGATGGCCTCGCTGCTGGTGGGGGTGGCCCTTCTGATCGTAGTAAATGTCGAGCTGATCCTGCGCGCGATTGTCTCGCTATTGGGGGGCGCAGACCTGCTGCCTGAAATTGCCGACGCACCGGTGGGGGCTGAATAGATGTTGATTTGGTTCCTGCCCACTTTCCTTGTCTTTCTGATGATCGGCCTGCCGGTCTTTTTCGCCCTTTTGGCCGCCCCGGGTATCCTGCTGTGGCTGAATGGCCAATCCAATGACATCACCCTGCTGTACCGCAATGTTTATAACGGCATGGACAGCTTTCCCCTGATGGCAATCCCTTTCTTCATGCTGGCCGGAGAGCTAATGAACCGCGGCGGGATAACCATCCGTCTGGTGGAATTCAGCCAAGCCTTGATGGGCCATTTTCGCGGCGGGTTGGCGCATGTGAACGTGCTCAGCTCGATCCTGTTTGCGGGACTCTCGGGCTCTGCCGTGGCGGATACATCAGCGCTGGGTTCAATGCTGATCCCGGCGATGGAGAAGCAGGGCTATACCCGCAAATTTGCCGCGGCAATCACGGCGGCCAGTTCGGTGATCGGTCCGATCATTCCCCCTTCGGGCATCATGATCATCTACGCGTATGTGATGGGCGAAAGCGTTGCGGCGCTGTTTCTGGCTGGGATCGTGCCGGGCGTCATGGTTGGCGTTGGCCTGATGCTGATGATCAAATTCATGGCCGACAAGTATGATTTTCCCGTTGCCAGCCGCAAATACACATGGGGTGAACGGGGTCAGGCCAGCCTCAAGGCGTTCTTTCCACTGCTGACTCCGGTGATCATTCTGGGTGGTATTCTGGGCGGTATCTTTACACCTACCGAAGCCGCAGCGGTGGCCGTCGGCTATGCCTTTCTGATCGGCTTTTTCATCCTGCGCACCCTGACGCTCAAAGAAGTGCCCGAGATCCTCAGCAATGCCGGCCTAACCTCCGCCGTCGTTCTGCTGCTGGTGGGGGCGGCCATGGCGTTCAAAACCGTGGTCAGCCTCAGCCATGCGCCAGAACAGCTGGCCTCGCTGATCCTCAGCCTGTCGGAAAACCCGCTGATCCTGCTGTTTCTGATCAACCTGCTCTTGTTCGTTGTCGGCATGTTTTTGGATGCCGGGCCTGCGATCATCATTCTTGGGCCGATCCTGGGACCGATCTTTACCAGCCTCGGCGTCGACCCGATCCACTTTGCCATCATCATGAGCGTCAACTTGACCGTTGGTCTGGCCACACCCCCCATGGGGCTAGTGCTGTTCGTGGCCGCCGCCGTGTCGCGCGAAAAGGTTGAAACCATTGCCAAGGCGATCCTGCCGTTTCTGGCCGTTGAAATCATCGTGATCTTTCTGATCACCTACATCCCCGCATTATCCATGACGATCCCGAGGATAACGGGATTTGCCAACTAACTGAGTTCCACAGGGAGGAAACGCATGCTCAGAACCTTTATCAAAACCGCAGCGGTGGCCACGTCGCTGGTCGCCGCATCAGCCATCGCGGCCACGGCAGCGGATTATACGCTGCGCGCCACGGCCAACTCGAACGAAAATGACGAGGATTATGACGGTCTAATCGTTTTCAAGAACTATGTCGAAGCCGCTTCGAACGGCGCGATCGAAGTCGAGCTGTTCATCGGTACGCAGCTGTGTTCGAACGGCGCGGAATGCCTGCAGGGTGTGGCCGATGGAACCATCGACATCTATATCTCGACCTCGGGCGGGGCGTCAGGCATCTTTCCCTATGTCCAGGTCCTCGACCTACCCTACCTTATGGCGGATGACCGGATTGCCGAGCATGTTCTATCCGGCGATTTCACCCGCACCATGCGCGACATGGCGCTTGAGGATTCCGGCGGCGCGATCCGTCTGATGACCATCGGCAACACTGGTGGCTGGCGCAACTTTGCCAACACCCAGCGTCGCGTGGCTGAACCAGCTGATATGGAAGGGTTGAAAATCCGCACCGTGGTCGCTGACCTGCCACAAGAGCTGGTTAAAGCCTTGGGTGCATCGCCCACCCCGATCCCGTGGCCGGAACTGTTCACCAGCTTTCAAACCGGTGTGGTTGAAGGGTCCAAGAACGGCATCACCGACATCATGGGCATGAAATTCCCCGATGCAGGCCTGCAATATGTCACCCTGGACGGCCATGCCTATATGGGCGCTCTGTGGTGGATGAATAACGCCAAGTTCCAGGAGATGCCCGAAGACATGCGCCGTGTCGTGGTCGATGGGTTCTATGCGCTGCAGCAGGCCACCTTTGCCTCACCCAAGCGCAAGTCGATCCAGGCCTATGAGGATTTCGTCGCCGGTGGCGGTGATCTGTACGTGCCGACCCCCGAGCAGAAAGCCGCGTTCAAAGAGGCGGCAACCCCGGTCTACGAGTGGTTCCAAACCAACGTCGGTCGTGGTGATGAGGTCTTCACCGCGCTCACCGAAGCCGTTGCAGCGGCCGAGGCAGACGTCAACGCATCGCGTGACGCGGACCTGAACTAAGCCATTTAGGGTCGGGCGTTTGGCCCGACCCTCACCGAAACGGGTACATCCACCCTTTATAGTCGTTGACCAGAACATGGGCTCTTTCAATCTGCTCCTGCGACATTTTCTTGACCACTTCCTCAAGGCTGATTGCCGCGTCGGGATCGCCGCCAATGGCGCTGAGCGTGTACCACATGTAAGCCCGCACAAGATCGGGCGCAGGCATGCCCAGACCCAGTTCGTAATACCAGCCGATCCCCGATTGTGCGCCCGGATGCCCCTTCATCGATGCGCGCAGATACCATTCAAAGGCCCGTTCATAATCCTGCTCGACTCCAAGACCCAACCCGTACATCACGCCGATCAATTCCTCGGCCTCGGCATTGCCGGATCGGGCGGCGGGCAGCAGTTCCTCGCGCGCGGCCTCGAACGCGCCGGCCTCCATCATGTCACGCGCCTGTTCCAGCTCGGCCAGCGCAGGGGTCGCAAGCATACACAGGGCAAATATAATCTGGCGCATGGGATTGCTTTCCTTTTTGCCGGCGCGGCCGCAGCGCAAGAGCTGCCACGCCCGCTGACCGATGATGATTTCCTGTCCTTTGATATGGAACAGGCAGCCATCGGTCATCAACTGTTTTACGATCCAATCCTGTCGGGCAATCAAAACATCGCCTGCGCCCATTGCCACCATCCCGATTTCGGAACATCCGACGGCCTGTCGCTGGGTATTGGCGAAGGCGGTCAGGGGTTAGGCCCCGATCGCACGCCGGGCACTGGGTCCGACAAAATCCGCAAGCGTATTCCCCGAAATTCGCCCGGCCTTTGGAACCTCGGGGCAAAGGACATCCATACTGTTTTCCATGACGGACGACTGAGTATCTCGGATGTCTATGGCAACGGCTTCAACTCTCCGGCGCAGGAATGGTTGCCCGCGGGATTGAATTCTCTGCTGGCCGCGCAGGCGCTGTTCCCGCTGACCTCGCAGTTTGAGATGGCAGGAAATGTGGCTGAAAACGAGGTGACCGGCGCGGTACATGACCGGATAGACAAGGGCTGGCCGATCCTTGCCAAGCGTGTGCGCACCGACCCCGCCTACGGTCCGGCCATGATCGCAGCCTTCCCTGAAGTCGAGACATCCGAAGACATAACCATCACCCAGATCGCCAATGCTCTGGCCGCCTTCATGGCTATCGAATGGCGCAGTATCGACAGCCCTTTTGATCATTATCTGGCAGGGAACACCGATGCGCTGTCACCGGTTCAGAAGGCTGGGATGACCCTTTTCTATGGCAAGGCGCAATGCTCCACCTGCCACGCCGGGCCCCTAATGTCGGATCAGAAGTTCCACGCGCTGGCCTTGCCGCCCTTTGGCCCGGGCCGCACCCGGCAATGGGATCCCAATGTCCGCGATGTTGGCCGCATGGGCGAAAGTGATCGGCTTGAGGATGCCTACCGCTTTCGAACGCCGATGCTGCGCAATGTCGCTCTAACCGCACCATACGGCCATAACGGGGCCTTTCCCGATCTCGACAGCGTGATCCGCCATCACCTCAACCCTGAACGCAGCCTGTCGCGTTGGACCCGTGACATGGCCGCCCTGCCCGAAATTCCGTGGCTGGAACAGATTGATTTCGCGGTATGGGGCGATCAGTTCGAAATGGCGCGCCTACGCAGCCGGATCGACATCCCAGAGATTGACCTGACAGATGCAGAAATCACCAGTCTTGTGGAATTCCTGCATGGTCTGACCGGGACCAGCATCAAGACGCCGCCATTTGGGATTCCTGGCAATTTCATCCCATAAGATCAGCCCCTGGCCATTGCGGGGGCTGATCTGGTTGTCGTCTGTTTACTCTGCGGCTTCTTCGTAAGCGTCCATTG